>CAMATI010000095.1 GCA_945861095.1 Asaia bogorensis
GAGGTTGGGGCACGCGATCACCCAGTGCTTAGACCCGACTCGAGCGTGACCGTGTCAAGCGTTGTTTTACGCCGAACTCACATACCGACGCTCGCCGCTGCATCCGGGGAGCGGCGGCCCACCGCTACCCCGGGGTGAGCAATTACCCGTCATGACCAGGTTAAGGCGGGACTCCTTGAATATATCGACAATCGCTTGCTGGGCATCCCGATCGGGGCAGTCAACAGTGGGAAAATGGCCTTCGCTGAACAACAGGGCGACACTATCTTCCACCACGATGCGGGAGAGCGGGTAACGGACACTGGGCCGACGATTCCTCAACGGTACGTACTCGCCGCCGCTTCCACGCTCTTCATGAAATTTGTACGGCAGGACGTTATACAGCCGACCTTCAAGCACTCTGGTCAGAATGTCCAGTGTCCGCGTGCGGTCCGAATAATCCAGGTCACGGGGAATCAAGTCGCATATCGTGTCGAACATATTAATCCTGATAGGCGAAGGTTGCCTGGAGATGATACCTATCGTGCCAGAAACGGTATCATCGATTGCCGGGTCTGCGAGCCAATACGCAGTTGGGTCGTGAAGGCCCGTACTAAGGCATCGACTTGGTCATCTTTGCGCCCGGCTGGAAATTCACGCAACTCTTCTACCAGCGCATGGTTCCAATTGGCGCGGATCATGGCGATATTGCCGGCTTCCATTTGCGATGCGACAGGCAGGGCACGAACCAGCTTCGACCCGCTTTCACGGGAAGTCAGCAAACGGTAACCGGCCAGTCGCCCCGCGAGGTAGGCGACCTGGCTCTTTCCCGCCTGGCCCGGATCCTCGGGCAATCCGATCGCAACCGCGACACCGTCGATCCGGGCCGCAGAGACAATCGCGTCCTCTACCTGACGAGGCGTACCCCGGAGGCGCACCACGTCCAAAATCGTGAAACGCTGTTCGCCATCCTTGTGTAACTTGATGCCGACCGTCCAATCAGGATCCGCTCCCGGTGCTGCCACGGTCGCGGCGAGATCCCAGGCCCGCACGACCTGATCCTGACGGCCTGGGAGCAAGTCGTCCAGGATCGACAAACCACTGACCTTGAATACTCCGCCTGACATGGGTCTGGGTGACTGTTGGAACAGAGACGTCCATATTCGTTCTCCGACCAGTTCTCGCTTCCGCAGCAACGCGGCCATATCTTCCCATTCCGGCCAGAGTGGCTCGCCAACGGTTCGTCCCAGGGGATCATCTGCTTCCGCGAGAGCCGGAAGACGGATAACACGCCAATCGGCCGCATGATTGGCGAGCAGCGTCCCACCGAGGTCGTCCTCATGCCAGCGCGTCATTATCAGTATGATACGCCCGTTTGGCTTCAATCTTGTGGTCAGATCAGACCGGTACCACTGCCAAATCTGGTCTCGATGTAGTCGACCTTCTGCTTCGACCAGTGACTTGATCGGATCGTCGATGATGATCAGATCGGCCCGTCGTCCGGTAATGGCGCCTCGTATTCCGGCAGCGATGTATTCACCTCCGGAGGTCAGCTTCCAATTCGCCGCGGACCGTTCGCTTCTGTTAAGGCTGACACCCAATTGTCCCTGCCGTGCCTGCATCAATTCGCGGACACGTCGGCTGAATGTTTCGGCAAGGCCATGGGTATGGGAGACGGCGATAACCGACGATCCCGGATGCTGAGCGAACCACCATGCGGGGAATAGTACCGAGGCATAAGTTGATTTGGCAGATCCAGGCGGCATGAGGACCATAAGGCGATCCACGGAACCGCGTGCGACCTCGTCCAAAGCGTTCAATAAATAGCGATGATGACGGGCCGGCGTTTGGCCGTGCGGTCGAAGTACTTCAGTCGCCCAATCGAGCAGACTGCTCCTCATCCGTTGCCTGGTCGAAAACTCGTCTTCGAGCTTCAGCCAGTTGGTCAGTGAGTTCTGCATCGCCTATGCGGTGCAAGTCTGATTCCGCGTTGAGCAAAGAGGCCCCGTCACGACGCCGAGCATGGACGTAGGGCGCGGCGGCTCTTGCGATAGCCACCGCACCGTCGTGATCCCCGGCTTGCCACTTGCTCTGCATGGCATGGAGGAGCACATCGAGAGGAGACAACTCATTGGAAACTGTCATGGGGATCCGCCAAGATCCATGATCTGGCGTTTTCGGCTGCCTTGCTTTCGTGGGCTATCATAGCCAGATATATAGCCTATCCTGGGGTAGGTGGGCACGCTTTTTTTTCCTATCTCCGTCAAAACCGGGATCCGGCTGATCGCTGCAGCCCGTTCCGTGGCAGGCGCTGCGTTCCATAGGTGCATAGCCCTTCCGAACGCCATTTCACGATATTTCACGGCGTACTCGCGCAAGGCAACGCATTACTAACCCTATCCTGTCTTTCGCCGACCGCCCACGCCGGGCAAATCTGACGACATCAGGAAGACGGGTAACGGTGCCACCTGCCGCTGCGCACCCATCACACGACCGGAGCTCCCCCATGGACGGAACCGCGCTAATTGAGCGTTCATTCTCCCGCCTCGATCGACGGACGTCCGATCAGGATATCCAGGCGATGGTACTGATCGTCACGGACAACGGCGCCCTCGCGCGGTCGCTCGAAATGGTGTGCGATTTCCTTGGCCTGGCCGTCGAAACTCTGACGTCTGATCAGCTTATCGGCCAACGCCTCGAATCCCCGCGGCCCATGGCCATCATCACCGAAGCCGATAGCCACGGGCAGGATGGATTCCACGTTATGATGGAGGTCGCTCGGCATGACCGCGATCTCCCCATCCTGCTTCTGACCGGCGAAGATCCAATTCTTATGGGCGCGGCCGATGCCGTATCTGAGATGAATGGTCTGACGTCGGTTACGATGGCAGCCCAAGCACCACCCGTCGGCGAACTGGTTGATTTCTTGTTCCGGGCGGGACGCCGATTTGGTTGGGGCAGAATGCTCCCCACGTAGAAGGCGACCGAATCATTCGAAGCAAGACGGATTTGGGGACGACTTCGCGGTCAACACTTCCCGTCCTACCCGGTCAGGAATGCGCCATGACCGGGCATCTTCCAACGGCACTCGCGGCGGCTGCCGCATGGTTCTTTTTCCGCGCCGCGGTCGCATAGGCGCCGAACGGGCGGTCGGGGTCCTGGTTCGGAACCACGACCGTGCGGCGGTAGTCATCCCAGTCAGCGTCGTTCATCCCGCCCATATCCGGGACCAGGGATGTGGACGCCATCGTAGGATTGGCATAGGCCTCGCGCGGAACCGGTTGGACCTGGAGGAGTGGAAAATCAGCCCGCAGACGTATCGGAGAATGACTCCGTGTGAACCGCATATTGGTGAATAGCGGACCAAACCAGGTATCCGATTCGACAATGCCTTCGTACAGGACAAACCCGCCTGGTGTCGGCAGGTTAGCTGGCGCCCGTACCAGTAAGTGCCAGTCAGGACGGGTCCGAACCATCAACCCCGTCCAGATCTGCACCGCGCCAGCTTCCGGCAAAGCCGTAAGGAATGGCGGCGCCAGCCCCTTCAGGCCATCGGGAGACGCTCGGTCAAATTCGGCCGCAAAGCCAGGAAGCTGCGCGGAAGGCAATAGCGGCATCCAGTCGTCAGCATCGTCATGGTACCAGAAAACATCGCTCCCATCCCACATCAGTTGCAGGTCGAGCGGCGGGAATACCCACCATCCGTAGGCGGATGCGCTGGTCACCGCCTCACAGTACCGATACGCCCGCGTCGGCAACGTGCCACAAGCCGATCGATCGGCTCTTTGGGGCGGACGGGCCTGGTCGGCCAGCCTGTAGAATCGAACAACGGGATTGGCGCTTTCCATCGGCAGATGTCCCTGAGAGTTGTACCGTCAAGCCGAACGACGAAGGCCGATACGACCCGACCTCTGCAGTCCCCGGACTTGCATCCAGGGTCTGCAGCAGATGGCTGTACGAAGCGGTGAGCGGCACCATGACAGTCCCTTGGCGGTGCGAATTGCACTGTCGCGGGAGACGCGGCACAGCACACGACGGGCGTATGCCCTGTCGAGACCGGCGGCTAGCGATACAAGCTATGATGATAGGTCGGGAGTTTTCCCGACAATTGAACACCATGGGGGCGCCTCGGCGCGAGAAACGCTACCGAGGCAGCAGAAATCAGCATGCAAATAGTCGGTAAAGGCAGCAGAGCGGTCTACCTCGCGGCGGACGCTCGAAATCAAACCAATTACTTGGATTTCGCCATCCGGAAGCCGCCGCCGACGCTGATGGTCGCCCGATCGGTCACCGGAGCAGGCCGCGCCGCCGGCATGCGGAAGCCACCACCAACGGTCAGCGGCGATTTGGCCACGACCGGCACCGCGTTGACGCTCGGAAGCCGGAAGCCGCCGCCAAGGGTCGGGGATGCGTTGCAGACGATCGGCGCGGCCTTGACGGACGGAAGCCGGAAACCACCGCCGAGGACGACGGCAGTCACATCAGTCGGACAGGGCGGCACAGCGGCGGAAACCTGAGAGGCCAGCAGGAACGAAGGGGTGAAAGCGGAAGAAATCATGATGATCTCACTTCTGGGCTGGGAGAAACGCCAATACCGGCCAGATGCATCCATCGCCCTGTGCCCACACGAAAGCATCGCCCGACGGGCTGATTGCCCGCGGACGACGTTTCAGAATGTTCGGTGGTTCAGAGAAAGGGGCTGGACGCACCAATCCCGTTGACAAGCCAATCGATACGCGGGCCATCACGGGGTGTCAAGACTATTTTCTTACTGATGGGAATTTTTGTCAGAGCGCCCCTGTCCATGCTTGGACAGCCAGACTCGTAACCGCCACCACCAACCAACAAACGAAGCCAAGGATCAACGGACGCGTACCCGCACCCACGAACGCCCGCCAATGGCCTTGCAGGCCAACCGCGGCCAGGGCGACGACCATGACCCACCGCCCAACAGTCTGAATGGGGTCGGCCAGAGACCCAATCACACCCAGCGAGTTCAGCGCCGACGCCATGATAAAGAACAAGATGAAGGTTGGCATGCCCTGATATACACGGCGGGCCAGGGACACTTCTTGCGTGCCCTGTTGCGGTTGGAAGAACGGAAGCGCAAGGCCGAATCCTATCACCAACGGAATGATCATCGTGGTGCGGGTGAGCTTCACGATTGTCGCCGTGGTACCAGCTTCCTCACTGTAGGAGAAACCGGCGGCGACCACTGCCGATGTATCGTTGATCGCAGTGCCCGCCCATATGCCGAATCCAGCGTCGCTCAGTCCGAGTAGGTGCCCGAGCGCAGGAAATGTGAACACCGCAACCATGTTGAAGAAGAAGATTACGGTCACCGAATAGGCGATCTCCTCCGCCCGGGCGCGGATAACGGGTGACAGAGCGGCGATTGCCGATGCGCCACAGATCGTGGTCCCCATGCCGATCAGGCACCGCATCCGCCAATCAATTCCCAGAGCCTTGCCGAGCCAAAGCGCGCTTATCAGACCCGCGGCCATGGAGATGAGCAGAAGCGGCAGAGACTGCCACCCGGTGCGGAAAATCTCCCCAAGATCGAGGCTGGCACCCAGGAGAATGATTCCGCCCTTGAGGCAGAGTTTGCTCACGTCACCGATGCGCAACGCGGACAGCTTGAGTGTGCTGCCAGCGACATTGGTGATGACAACCCCGATCGCGATCGCAAATAGCGACGCCCCGACCAGCGGTGCGGCCTGTCCGATAACATGCGCAAGCGCCGCGATCACGGCGCATACCGCCACGCCTCCCACGAGCTTGGCCCATGCTGGGAGCGTGCTGGTCGCGGCGGCAGATGTCGCTGCGCCTGGTTGTACTGCCATGAATTGATCCTCCGGCTCAAGGACCGGGAGTATGAGCCAGATTCGTAATCTTGTCCCTCTCGATAGGTGCCGCCACGCGCGGGCGGCTCATCTGTTGGGCTTACCATCAGGGCCGAGCGTCAAACATGTCACAGAACCGCACGATGTCAGCCCGCTACGGTTGCATAAGACGGACGTATGCGATAGACACCGACGAAGAATCCTCCAAAGGTTGTATAACCATAATTTGTTTATCGTGGGGAGTGTCCGGATATTCCAGCCGACGATGTTTCACAGATAGAGATGACACGTGAGCAACTCGGCGATGCCGTTTCACTCCGGTTGCTCTTGTTCGGGCATTTGTCGGTAAAGGATGCGTCCGGTAAATCCGTGCTGCCACGGACCAGGAAGGCACGCGCAGTGCTCGCCGTGTTGGCGCTCGCCAGTCCGAAACCGGTCTTGCGACTGCAGCTGACGTCCCTGCTGTGGAGTCAGCGCGACACGGTCCAGGCAAGGGGATCACTGCGTCAGGCGCTCCACGACCTGCATGACAGCCTTGGGCCCTTAGGCACCCGCTTCCTGATCGCCGAACGGCACCACCTTACTTTGAAGGGTGACGGTCTCTCGATTGACCTCCAGGATATGGCGCAGCCAGACCAGGCATCCCCCGAACGATTGGCGCAATTCGCCTCCCCGCTCGTGGAGGACCTCGTCGGTCTCGATCCGGCATTCGATCACTGGCTTGATGACACCAAGGGGCGGATTGTCCGGCAAGGGATATCGCTCGGTGAGCGCATGCTGCTTGGCCAGCAAGACGGCCTCAGCATACAGGACACAGCCAAACAGCTATTGGCATTGGATGAAACCCATGAGGGCGCCTGGCGCGCCATCATAAGGGCACAGATCGCACAGGGGGATGCGTCCGCGGCACTTGCCTCGTACGAGCGATGCCGGGTGATTTTGGCTCAGACAACAAACACTCATCCGTCCCAAGAAACCGAGGAGCTGGTGGCGCGGGCACGCTCAGCGCTCAGCAGTCGGGATGCTGCCGGCTCGGGACCGTCGCCGCCTAAATCGTCCACGGATCCGGTGGAACCCGCCGTCCAGCGGCAGAATGCCAGATCTGGTATCCGAATTGGCATCACCCCGCTCAGGCTGATCGGGACCGCGGGTCATGAGGAGCTCGCCATCGGCTTGGCCGAGGAAGTCACCACGGCCCTGGCGCGATTCCGAGGGATATCCTGTGTTTCGGCGACGTCCTGGGCGGCGCTGGCTGGCGAAACCGTCATGGACAGCCTTTGGAAGCGCCTGGATCTCGACTTCGTGCTGGACGGCACGATCCAGAAGGCTGGCGACCTGCTGAGGATTACCGTCAGGCTCATGGACATGCGCCTCGGCGGTTCGGTCATCTGGTCGCGCCGTTTCGATCGGGAGGTATCCGACACCCTCGCCATCCAAGATGAGATCGGCGCAGCTATCGTTGCGCAATTGGACCCCGTATTGCTGATCCATGAAGGGGAACGGGCCGCCGCCCGGCAGGTGATCGACCCGTCGGCACACGAACTGGTCCTGCAGTCCGTGCCAGCGATCTACCGCCTGGAACAGGGCGGCTTTCAAGCCGCCGGTGCATTGCTGGAGGAAGCAGTGTCGGCGGCGCCCGGAAACGCGGTCGCCCACGCGTGGTACGCCTATTGGCATCTCTTCCTGGTCGGCCAAGGCTGGACGAGGCAGCCCGCGGAGGCCGCCGTTCGCGCGAGCGGCCTGGCTGAACGAGCGGTGATGCTGGATCCAGGGGACGCGCGCTCTCTTACATTGGCCGGACATGTCCGCGGGTTCCTGGGCAAGCGCGCCCTGGAAGCCTCCGCGCTTCACGACCGGGCGCTTGTGCTCAACCCCAATCTGGCGATCGCGTGGTGCTTTTCCGGTTTGGCTCACTCTTATATGGGCAAGCACGATGAGGCTCTTCGCCGGATGTATCAGGCGGTACGGCTGTCGCCATCGGACCCACATCTATTTTTCTTCAATATGGCATTGATCATGCCACATCTGCTCCTGGGCGAATATCAAAGTGCCACCGAAGTAGGGCGCACTGCGATCGAGCTGAACCCCTGGTTTTCATCGTCGTACAAGGGACACCTCGCCGCCCTGGGTTTTCTGGATCGCGGCGTTGAAGCCAAAGATGTGAGGGATCGGCTCCTCGAACTGGAGCCTGGGTTCTCGGTTCGGGAGGCCGCCGCTCGCTCCCCTATAAGTCAGGCCCTCGATCTGGCTAGATATACAGAGGGATTGCGGCGCGCCGGTCTCCCGGAATATGGACCGCCAGGCTCGCCCTATGCAGCCCAACCGCAACTGGACGGACTGTCCCTGTAGGCCGCTCCTCAGCGCCGATCGATTACGGGATGGCGCATCGCCGGTTTTTTGTGCGGATTCGACGCCAGCGGCCGATTTCTCGATTACACGATTGATCTTGTCAGAGCAGCACCGCACAGTTGTTCGGCAACGCGGACTGTCCGCACACTGGCTGGGAGATAGGTACACATGATCCGATACGTCACATCGGGCGCCATGGCGCTGATCGCGGGTATGATGCTGAGTACAGGATTCGTTCAACCGGCAAGTGCCCAGGGCACCGGATCGGCCACCTTGGACGCCACCCGCACACGCGGCCAACTCCTGTGCGGCACGTCGGGGCAGGTTCCCGGATTCTCCCTGCCGGACAGCCAGGGCGTGATGCGCGGATTGGATGCGGATACCTGCCGAGCGATTACCGCCGCCGCGCTTGGGGATGTGGCGAAGGTGAAGTTCGTTCCCACCACCACTCAGAACCGCTTCACCGCTCTGCAATCGGGTGAAGTGGACATGCTGTCCCGCAGCACGACCTGGACGCTCGGCCGAGAGGGCAACCTGGGCCTGATGTTCGCCTGGGTGAACTACTATGACGGCACCGGGTTTCTGGTGAAAAAATCCTCCGGCGTCACCGCGGCCAAGCAGATGGACGGAGCAACGATCTGCGTTCAGCCTGGCACTAGCACAGAGCTCGCGATCAACGATTTCTACCGTCAGAACAACATGAAGTTCACGCCGATCCTGATCCAGGATCTGTCAGAACTGCAGGCGGCGTTCCTGTCCGGACGCTGCGATGCCTATTCCACTGATGCTTCGGCGCTCGCAACATTCCGCTTCAGCCAGGGGCCGAAGGCATCCGACCTGGTCCTGCTGCCGGATATCATCAGCAAGGAGCCCCTCGGCGTCATGGTCCGAAAGGGCGACGATAAGTGGTTCGATGTCGTGCGGTGGACGTTCATCGCCATGGTTACCGCCGAGGAGAAGGGGGTCACCAGCGGCAATGTCGACAGCTTCCTGACCAGCAAGGACCCTGACATCCGCCGCCTCCTCGGGCTCGAAGGCGATCTCGGCAAGGCGCTCGGCCTCGATCCCAAATGGGCCTACAACGTCATCAAACAGGTCGGCAATTTCGGAGAAATGTGGGATCGCAACATCACACCGATGGGCGTTCCTCGCGGCATCAACAATCTCTGGACCAAAGGGGGCCTGCAATACGCCCCGCCCATGCGCTGAAATAATCCGACGACGATCCGATCGAGGCTATGGGCCGCCCCAATCTTGGGGCGGCCGCTTGATTCTGCGGCCACGACAATTGATCTTTCATACGGTTGCGCGCACAGTTTTGCATGGCTGGGCTGCCTCCGCGGTTAGCCTATTTTTTCGATCGGCTTCGCCACGCAACCGGGAGAGTCATCTGACCATGTCCGATAATACCGCCGATCCCCGGTTGATCGGCGCCCGTATTGCCCCCAAGCGATCGTTGCGCCTCTCTTGGTCCGACCCGATTTTTCGATCCATTGTATGGCAAATCGTCATCGTCGGCGTAGTTGTCGGAATCGTTTGGTATCTGATTCATAATACCAATGCAAATCTGGCGGCGCGCAGGATCGCAACCGGGTTTGGGTTCCTCGATCGTGTCGCCGGAATCCCGATCGGCGAGTCGATGATCGATTATGACCCAGCCGAACACAGCTATGGACGAGCGCTGCTGATAGGCGTGCTCAACACGCTGAAGGTTGCTGTAATCGGGGTGGTATTGGCGACCATTCTCGGAACGCTGATCGGCATCGGGCGCCTGTCAAAAAACTGGCTCATGGCCAAACTGACGGCTTTCTACGTCGAGACCATCCGAGACATCCCGCTGCTATTGCAGTTGTTGTTTTGGTACACCGTGCTGCAAGGCCTGCCGACGGCCCGCCAGGCATGGGACCGCAATGTTGACGGCTCTGTCTTCCTGTCGAATCGAGGGGTCAAGATTCCCCTCCTGATCTGGGAGCCGGCACATGGCTGGGCGCTGCTCGCATTCACCGCGGGTCTGCTCGGTACCTGGCTCTGGAGCCGTCGTGCCGGTCGCATCCAAGCAGAAACCGGCGTACGCCCGGCAGTATGGCCAGTCGCTTTGGGCTTTTTGATCGTGCCGACGGTATTGGTTTGGATCGCGCTGGGGGCGCCATTCCGGATCGAATATCCGGCCCTGCGCGGCTTCAACTTTCAGGGTGGCGGCACCGTCAGCCCAGAGTATTTCGCACTCTTGCTTGGTCTTGTGATCTATACCGCTGGGTATATTGCTGAAATCGTGCGGTCGGGCATTCAGGCCGTACCCAACGGACAGTGGGAAGCCGCCCGCGCGCTCGGCCTGCGCCATGGCGCCATTCTGCGGCAAGTGGTTCTGCCGCAGGCCCTGCGGGTGGTGATCCCGCCGATGACCAGCCAATATCTGAACCTGACCAAGAACAGCTCCCTTGCCGTTGCGATCGGGTATCAGGACATCGTGTCGATCGCCAACACGACTCTGAACCAGACGGGTCAGGCGATCGAGGGCATTGCCGTGATCATGGGCGTTTATCTGACTATCAGCCTGTCAATCAGCCTGTTCATGAACTGGTACAACGCGCACATCGCGCTGGTGGAGCGCTAGGCCATGAGCACGACCGTATCCAACCCAGCGGCCACACAAGCGCAATCCGCTCCTCCTCCGCTCCCCGCACGGGCCAGGGCGTGGTTGAAGGCCAATCTGTTCAATTCCTGGTTGTCGACGGCAACAACGCTCGCGTTGCTTTACCTGATCGTGCGGGCGCTGCTGTCCTTCGTCGACTGGGCCTTCGTTCATGCCATCTGGAGCGTGCCTTACAGCCCGCAAGGCATCGCAGATACGACGGTTTGCCATAACGTGAAGGGCGACGGCGCCTGCTGGGCCATCATCGGCGACAAATACCGCCTGATCCTGTTCGGTCGGTTCCCCTACGATGAGCAATGGCGCCCGGCGATCGTCGTCTTGCTGTTCGTGGGCCTTTATATCTGTTCCGCGATCCGAAAATTCTGGGGTCGAGGGATCGCAACCAAGCCAGTCATCCTGACCGTCGTTGCCGCCGCCGCCGCGACCGTCATGGACGATGTCCTGCTCCTGGCGATCGACATTGTGGCGTCGCTGACGGGGTGGTCCTACGCCCAACCGCCAGCGGTGTTGTCCGCGGTTTTGGGGTATATCGATCTGGCAGGACGCTACGTGTTCATGGTGGCCACGACGGTCGTCTGGCCCATGATCGGCGTTTGGGTCATCACGTTGGCGGCAATTGGCGTACTGATGTCGGGCGGCGTGTTCGGGTTGTCCGCGGTGCCGGCGGATTACTGGGGCGGACTGCCGATCACCCTGATCCTGGCCACCTTCGGGATCGCCATTGCCTTCCCACTGTCGATCCTGATCGCCCTTGGGCGCCGTTCGACCAAGATGCCAGCCGTCAGGATACTATGCGTCCTTTATGTGGAGTTGATCCGTGGCGTCCCGCTGATCAGCGTGCTGTTCATGGCCAGCGTCATGTTCCCGCTATTCATGCCGCCTGGGATCAATGTTGACAAACTGCTGCGCGCCCAGATCGCCGTCATCCTGTTCGCCGCGGCCTATCTGGCCGAAGTCGTGCGCGGCGGCTTGCAGGCGCTTCCGAAGGGCCAGACCGAGGCGGCCGACGCTCTCGGCCTGGCGTATTGGCAGAAAACCGGGCTGATCATTCTGCCTCAGGCGCTGCGCCTTGTGATTCCGCCACTGGTCAACACGTTCATAGGCTTCTTCAAGGACACCAGCCTCGTTCTGATCATCGGCTTGTTCGACCTGCTGACAATGGGAAAAATCGCCCTCAGCGACCCACCCTGGCAGGCCTTCTCGACCGAGGTCTATATAACGCTCGCCATCATCTACATCATGTTCTGCTACGCGATGTCCCGATACAGCCGCGGCCTGGAACGTGAGCTGAACGGCGCGCAGCAGCGATGACAGGGAATCACCGCATGAATCAGATCACCGCGGACGCGCCAACAGACGCGTCACGAGACATTGGCCGGGGCAAGCCCGTGATCGTGCTGGACAAGGTAAACAAATGGTTCGGCTCCCTGCACGTCCTGCGCGACATCTCCTTGTCGATTTCGGAACGCGAACGTGTCGTGGTGTGCGGACCGTCCGGCTCTGGCAAGTCGACCATGATCCGGTGCATCAACCGTCTGGAGTCGCACCAGGAAGGACGGATCATCGTTCAGGGAACCGAACTCACTGACGATCTTCGCTCCCTCGATACCATCCGCCGAGAGGTCGGGATGGTGTTTCAGTCCTTCAATCTGTTCCCACATCTGACAATTCTGGAGAACTGCACTCTGGCGCCGATCTGGGTCAGAAAGATGCCCAGGGCCGCGGCCGAGGAATTGGCCATGTCCTACCTGGAACGCGTCAAGATACCGGAACAGGCCAAGAAATACCCCGGACAGCTATCCGGCGGGCAGCAGCAACGCGTTGCCATCGCTCGCGCCCTGTGCATGAGACCGAAGATCATGCTGTTCGACGAACCGACATCCGCCCTTGACCCTGAAATGATCAAGGAAGTACTCGATACAATGATCACCCTCGCGGAATCGGGCATGACCATGGTCTGCGTTACCCATGAAATGGGTTTCGCTCGGCAGGTCGCCGACCGGGTCGTCTTCATGGATCGCGGAGAGATTGTGGAAAGCGGCCCTCCGCACCGCATGTTCGAATCGCCCCAGACCGAACGTCTGCAACTCTTCCTGAGCCAGATCCTGCGCGGGCATTGAGCCCGCGCCGTCAGGTTCCGATCGGAGGCACTTCGCCGGTCATCCCGGCAAGAACCTCGGCCACATGGCGCACCGCGACCGGGGATCCCTCACGCTTCAGACGCCCGGCGATGTTCAGCAGACAACCGAGATCACCGGCCAACACGGTGTTCGCGCCCGTCGAAGCGATGTCTCTTGTTTTGTCCGAGACCATTCGCACCGAGATGTCGGGATACTTGACGCAGAACGTGCCTCCGAATCCGCAGCATATCTCCGGTTCCGACATTTCCAGGACCGGGATCCCCGCGGCCGCCAACAAGGCGCGCGGCTGGTGCTTGACCGACAATTCCCGCAGGCCGGAGCAACTGTCGTGATAAGTGACCGAATCCGCGATCGCGGCTGAAGGAGCCGCCTCAAGTTTCATGATGTCGGTTAGGAAGCTGACCAACTCATAAGTCCGGGACGCCAGCGCATCGGCGCGGGCGCGCAGATTGGGGTCGTCATCGAAAAGATGCGGCTGATGGTGTTTCACCATCCCCGCGCAAGATCCGGACGGGACCACCACATAATCGAAGCCGCCGAACGCATCCAGGAATGCGCGAGCCAGATCCCGTGCCGTCGCGCGATCTCCGGAATTATAGGCAGGTTGCCCGCAGCATGTTTGCTGAAGCGGCACTTCCACATGGCACCCGGCCTGTTCCAGCAGCCTGATCGCGGCAAACCCGATCGTCGGACGGTGGAGATCGACCAGGCATGTGACGAACAGCCCGACCCGTGGCCTATCTGGTTTCATCACACGACCACATCATCGCTCAGACGCATCCGCAACATCCAAGCTACGCACTCATGGCGGCGACGAGGCGCCAGGTCGGATCCTGACTGGAGAGGTCACGCTCAAAAGTCCACAGATCGGTGATCTCGGTCACTGCCTCTGTGCCGACCAGCGGATTGCCATCCTTATCGTGCGTAAAGCTGACCTGATCGGACACAATCCGAACCGTCACGACACCGGTCGTCCCTCGCACATCCGCCGCCTCGATCAGGGACGATTGGATGGCACGGATTTCGGTGCTTTGCGTGTGACCGGCGGTCTCACGCGCCGCGATTGCCTGCTCGAACGCCATATAGGTTTCGTCCGACAGCAGCGCCCGCAGGGTCTGCCGATCCCCCGCCGCAAAGCCGGTCACGATCATCCGGAACGCCTGTTCCGCCCCGGCGAGAAACACCGAAGGGTCAAAACCGCGGTCCAACGCTTGCATCCGCACGACGGCCTGACCGGCCGGGGACGCCGGGTCCGGAATCTCCTGAGCCGCGGTAGCCGCCGGAGCAACTTGCGGCCCGTCCGCCGCGGCAGCCGTGGCCGAATGCGGTTGAGCCGGCTGTTGTGGTTGGGCCGGTCGCTCGAAACCCGTGCGCTTTCCCAAAATGCTCCGAAGACGCAGTACCAGGAACGCCGCTATCATCCCGAACAGGATCAGGTCGATCGGAAAGCCGCCGCTAACACCACCCATAGTTATCCTCCTATTTTTGTACAGATAGGGGTGGATGGCGACAGAGACAAACGAAACCGCGCCAGCGAACCGGACTTGCCCACATTTTTCATGGCCTGTAATGGCAACCCATGATCCTTCTTCGCCACGGTCAAAGCTATTTCAACCTCCATTTCGGGGCAACGCGCCGCGATCCGGGTATCGTCGATCCCGCACTGACACCTCTTGGACATGAACAAGCGTCCGATGCCGCCGCTGTCCTCGCCCACGAGAGGATAGAACAGATTATCGTGTCCCCATATACACGCGCGTTGCAAACCGCCGCCCCGATCGCACAAGCCCTGGACGTGCCCGTATATGTTAACCCGATCGTGCGGGAACGCTATGCGTTCGCCTGCGACATCGGCACCCCTCGCACCGCGCTTGAGCGCGATTTTCCCGATCGGGACTTTTCGACGATCGACGAGGTCTGGTGGCCCGCCATCGAAGAACCCGAGGATTCCATTATCGCCCGCGCCCGCCTGTTTCGCGCGGAGATGGCCGCCCTGCCGACCTGGTCCAATACCCTTGTGGTCAGCCACTGGGGCTTCATACTGTGCATGACCGGCCAGCGCGTGACCAATGGCCAATGGCTTCGATGCGACCCAACCGCCCCTGGTCCCGATGAACTACTCTGGCACGGATGACCGAATTTTGGTGCGCATCATGCTGATGGCGTAAGCCGATCAGGCATGCTACCCCGCGCGGCATCACGGCGCTCCAGCGCGCCATGGCCTTAAGACGGAGAGCATAATGTCGGATGTGACCCCCAACCCGCAGCCGGGTGGCCAGGCGCCGCAACAGCAACCCCTCGTTGTAAACATTCAATACGTCAAGGACCTGTCGTTTGAGGTCCCGGGTGCGCCGCAAATTTTCGCGCAAATGAAGGCTCAACCGCAGGTCAACATCAACCTGGACGTCCAGGCCCGTCGGGTCCAGGATGGACAGAACGTGTTCGAAGTGGCCATCGTGATCCGCGCCGAAGCGCATGACGCCTCCGCACCGGCGAATGGTCAGGCAGCCCCCGTTCCGCCGACTGTTTTTGTCGCCGAACTTACCTATGCCGGCGTGTTCACGCTCAATGGCCTGCCGGACAATGCCATCGAGCCGGTGCTGCTCGTGGAATGCCCTCGAATCCTGTTCCCATTCGCGCGCAACATCCTGTCGGACGTGACACGCGATGGCGGCTTCCCGCCGGTTCTGCTGCAGCCCATCGATTTCGTCGCGCTGTGGCAATCCAGGCGCGGGCAGGCCGCGACACCCGGCGCCTCGCCGCTCGTCTGAACCGCTATTGTATTAAAAGGATCAGGGAGCCAGCCATAAAGGCTCCTTGATCCGAGCGATCATGGCCTGATGCGCGGCTCGTTCGTCCGCGGTCAGTAGAATCGGCCGCGGCGCTCGGGGGCCATTGTGCTCATATATGACCAGCGGAGCACGGGTTGCCTCGCGAGCGAGCGAAAACCCCCGTTGCCGACCGCCCGTCAATTCGACGTAGACTTCCGCCAGCAGCTTGCAATCCAACAGCGCATTATGGGTCGATCGACCCGATAGATCGATCGAGAACCGACGGCACAAAGCGTCCAGACTGTTCGGCATGCCGGGAAAGCGTTGCTTCGCCATGGCGAGCGTATCCACCATGCGGTTCTGCGGCAGCGACGGACGGCCAACCCGGGCCAGCTCCGAATCAAGGAACTTGTAGTCGAACGGGGCATTGTGCGCGATAAGCGGCCCATCCTGAAAAAACGCGAGCAAGCTTTCCGCGACATCCGAAAATTTCGGTGCCCCTGCAAAATGAGCCGCGGTAAACCCATGAATGCGCGTCGAGTCGTCGGGGACATCGCGTTCGGGGTCGATCAGGGAATGGAAATACTGCCCCGTCGGCAGGTCGTTGAACAGCTCCAGCGCCGCGACCTCGATCACGCGATGCCCCTGGAGCGGCTCCAGGCCCGTCGTCTCCGTATCGAACAAAACCGCTCGGCTCATGCCCGCAGTTCCGTGATCAGGCGACGCAGCAATCGCTGGGTGTGATGCCGGGACAGCCCCGTTCGTATGACAATGTCGGCGCGACGCCGCTTTTCCGAGTCCGGCATCTGGCGCGCAATCACGGCCTCGATATCGGCTTTGGACATCCGCCTGCGCAGGCCCACCCGATACACCTGAATGGCGCGCGGCGCCGATACCACGACGACCCGGTCGACCCGCTCATCGCCTTTGACCTCAAACAACAGCGGGATGTCCAAAACCGCCACCCGACAGCCCCGCCTCCGAGCGCGCTTCACGAAGGCACGCTCCTCGTCTTCGACCATTGGGTGGAGAATGTGTTCCAGGCGTGTCAGGGCATCCGGTTTGCCCAGCACGGCCTGTCGCAGCGCGCCGCGATCGACCGCGCCATCCTTGATGGTGCCGGGAAAGGCTCGCTCGATGGCCCTGATCGCCTTGCCGCCCGGGGCCTGCAGCAGATGCACGGTCGCGTCCGCATCGAAAACCGGGATATGGGCACGTCGGAATGCGGCCGCCGCGGTCGACTTGCCCATCCCGATCCCGCCTGTCAGTCCGACGACCTTCATGATGGCAACAGGTCCGCGGCGACGAAACGGCGTAACGCCTCGTCCACCGTCGGCTCCACCCCAAACCAGGCATGAAAACCTGGTACTGCCTGGTGTAACAGCATCCCGAGTCCCTCTACCGTGCGGAGTCCATGCACCCGTGCCATGCTGAGGAGCGGCGTATCGAGGGGCACGTAAACGATGTCGGCCACCGCGAGATCGGCCGGAGCGCGTGCAAGATCGATTTCCAGCGGGTCATGCCCACCCATACCAAGCGACGTCGTGTTCACGACCAACGCATGGTCTGCCAAGGCGGCCGAGCGGGATGACCAATCGATGACATGTAGGCCGGGCAGGTCACGAGCCAGCGCGTCGGCGCGCTCGCGCGTACGGTTCGCGATCGTCACCGTCACACCGGCATCCCCCAGAGCCGCCGCGATCGCCCGAGCCGATCCACCGGCCCCCAGGATCAACGCGGCTCCCGCGCCCGGGTCGACGCCATGGGCGCGGAGGTTCGCGAGGAACCCCCATCCGTCCGTATTGCTTCCAGTGATCTTCCCATCGCTGAAAACGAACGTGTTCACCGCCCCCGCTCGGCGAGCCGTATCGTCCACATGATCGCATATCTCGAATGCGGCGATCTTGTGGGGGATGGTTACATTTGCCCCGGCAAATCCCGCGGCGGCCAATCCCCGCACGGCGACGGCGAAGTCGGCCGGCTGGATCGGCAACGGGATATAGGCACCGTCGATGCCATGTCGCTCCAACCAGAAGCCGTGCAACCTGGGCGAACGTGAATGGCTGACGGGCCAGCCGATGATCCCGGCGACTCGCGCCTTGCCTGACAATATGGACATGGGAAACAGGATTCCCCGTCGGGAGGCGAAGATCAACAGCCAGTTCGAGGTGCGGCCGGACCATCCCGGCACGCACCCACCGTTTTGACACCGACGGCCAACGGGGCTTTCCTGCTTCGGTCGAATCAACGGTAAGGAAACAGGATCGTGCGACCCCTCGAAGGCATGCGCGTCATCGCCCTGGAGCATGCCGTGGCGGCACCACTATGCACCCGGCATCTGGCCGATATGGGCGCGGATGTAATCAAGATCGAGCGGCCTGGAGAAGGCGATTTCGCCCGCGCTTACGATAATTATGTGAACGGCATCTGCAGCCATTTCGTCTGGCTCAACCGAGGCAAGCGCAGCATCACGCTGGACGTGAAGCAGCCGTCGGCCCGGGCCGTGCTGGACCGGCTGGTCAGTGGCGCCGATGTCCTTGTGCAGAACCTCGCACCAGGGGCCGCCGCTCGCCTCGGATTGAGCCATGAGACATTGAAGCCCGCCAACCCCAGGTTGGTGGTCTGCGACATCTCCGGCTACGGCGAGAGCGGACCATTTGTTCAGAAGAAGGCTTACGACCTGCTGATCCAGGCCGAGTCGGGTCTTATCAGCGTCACCGGATCGCCGGACGAACCGTCGCGCGTCGGCATCTCGATCGCCGATATCGCGACCGGCATGTATGGGTTGACCGGCATTCTGGGCGCCTTGCTGCGCCGAGGCCGCACGGGTGAAGGCGCAAACGTCAAAGTGGCCATGATCGATGCGCTGGGGGAATGGATGACCTATCCCATGCTGCGCATGGCCTATGCTGGCACTCCGCCACCTCGGTCGCCGACCAGCCATCCCGCGATCGCGCCCTATGGCTCCCACCGGACCAAGGATGGGCAGGTCATCTTCGGGCTGCAAAACGAACGCGAATGGGCGGTCTTTTGCACAAAGGTGATGGGGCGACCAGATATCCAGGTCGATCCACGGTTCCACAACCAGCATGCCCGCCGGGAGAACAGAGCAGCGCTGACCGCCGCAATCGAGGGATTTTTCAGCACCATGACGTCGCTCGAAGTCGTCAAACTCCTCGACGACGCTGGAATCGCCAACGGACGGCTGAACGACTCCAAGGATATCTGGGACCACGTCCAATTCGCCGCTCGCGATAAGTGGCGGGACATTTCGACGGAAGCCGGTCCGGTCCGCGCCTTGCTGCCCCCATTCACCTTCACGGACGTGGAAGCCTTTATGGGCGACGTGCCCGCGCTGGGGCAGCACACCGATCAGATTTTGGCGGAGCTTGGCTATTCGTCTTCCGACGTCGCGGCGATGCGCGAAACGGGGGCGTTATGACCGAGTTCGACCCCGCCAACCACCGTATGATCCCGGAACAGCGCTGGTTTGACGATTTCAAGATCGGCGAGCGTTTCGTGCTGCCAAGCCGGACGATGACGGAAGCGGTGTTTTTGGCGTTCCAGGGTGCCAGTGGCGACAATCATCCGGTGCATTACGACATCGAGTATTGCAAAACACGCGGAATGCCCACGCTTCTGGCGCATGGCTTCCAGTCCCTGGCCCAAACGGCGCCGGGAGCTGGACTGTTTCCGTATATGATCGAAGACTCGTTGGTCGGTTTCATCGAACAATCATCCCGGTTCCATAAGCCGGTTTTCGCGGGCGACACGCTGTATCCTCTTCTGGAAATCAACGAGTTATCGCCCAATCGGGTAAGAGGGGCAAAACCGTGGGCGGCCGCGCATTATTTTCTTGCCGCGATTCGGCGCGACCGAGTCTATACGTCATGTGCCATCGCCACCGCCCGTTTCCGCGCTAAGCCGTCCAGAGCTTGAAGCTCTGCTGGTGAAACTGTTCG
>CAMATI010000096.1 GCA_945861095.1 Asaia bogorensis
CGCCACCTGCAACGGGAAGCTGGCCCAACTGACCGGGTCATACCTCGAGTCACGTAACCCAGCCTGATACAAAAAGCGGTGTCCAGGAGAGTCGTGCCTGCTTGGGCATAGTAATGCAGGAGTCGAAAATGAGGGGAGTCATGAGACCAGTCTCCGGATTCTCGATAAAGAGAATGAAGAGATTGCACGTTGTATCTTCTAGCAAGGGATTTCCCTGTTACTCTGGTTTTCTTTGTATCTGCCTTTGCCATTCTATTTCCTCTCGGTGGTTTTGCCTTCCTAGGACCTTAAGTTGGCTTCGAATATGAATTAATTTTGTGAATCTGGCGACCTTGGCGTATAAAGTGCCAACGAACGGACGGCTGAGGGGCGCAGATTTCGTCGAAAAAATGCGATCCCACCTATTCCTGCGGGCAAGGGGCGGGACAAAGAACCTACTTTAAATCTAATTCATAAACGATGCCGTGCGGGCGTAAACCCGATGCCTTGATAATCTGGTCAATTGATAGGCTTGGCAGGACTGTCCTACAGGTTGCCAGCACCGTGGCGAAACTGGATGCCGCAGGCGTTCGGAGAATTGGAACGGGAGATAATCCGGGGACGAGTCACCGCTGGTCTGAACCGTGTTCAGGTAGAAAGCATCCAGGAGCTGATTGACCAATAAACGGAAGAAGCTATTCGCTGCCAGTTTTGGTCAGGTCATAGAATTCCCAAAATAGCAAAACTGGTTGGTGAGGGCTATAGCACCGTCCAGCGGATCAAGCGAGAGATGCTGGTAGACGGCTTGGCATGAATATGGTGGTGTTCGACGGCGTGTCATGGTTCGCCGATGACCCCCACGGTTCACAAGAGACGATGGTTTTTGGTAGCGGGAATTCCTGTTGGAGTGGAGTCGCATATGGCCGAATTTGGCGAGTGGAACCGCAAGGGTGCAACGCTCAGCAATGTGACAGCCCAAAAAGAATACGGCGTGGCAATCGATTTCATAGAGGAGGGTATCCGAGCAGGTGAACTGGAATATCGACAGGGAGCGGTATGGGGAAACCCTTATCTCAGGGTTCTGAGAAATCAGCTTGAACGCTACATATCGGCACAGCTTGGTCCAGAATATCTTATGGCAAAGAAAGCCAAGATTGAGTTGCCCGTCATAAACAAGGAAATTGATGATATTAAAAAAAGATTGGCGGAACTCGAAGCGCGAAAGGCTGCATATGAATTGGCAATAAAGAAGTAGTAGGATATGCTATCACCTTGGCCTCGGTTGACGCCGTGGTTGCGGTTTCCTTCTCTTATGGTAGTCCTTCCAGAAAGGCTTACCTTTTCGGACGGCTGAAGCCGCGTCTTATCTCGTTGAAAACACAAGCCTCTTTGAGGGCTATCGGCAGAACCATTTCTGGACACCTTCGAGACCGGCAGGCAGCAGGACAATAGCTGGGTTTCCGAAGGGTTTGGGCGGGAATACCACGCCATTGTTATAAAAGGGTATTCCGTCGCCAAATGCGCTTGTGACCACTTTTTACACGTATCCCGAACCTACCCCGTTCTGGACGGTCTCCTTCGTGTTTCCCGAACTTTTGCAAGCAGTGCCACATTCTGCATCAAACTGAATGTGCCTCACACCGTGCATGGTCGCAGTCTGCACGGTGTGGGGCGTGGGTGGGTCTCGATTACAGGTTCAGGCTGCCAGCAGTCAGCGAACTAACCCCAGGCAACAGGATTGCCAGCTCTGGCATGGCGTCAGCGTTCACACTGCCAAACAAGGCGCCACAATTCAGGTCGTCGTCGTAGTCGAAGATCAGCTGGCCAGTGGCGTTGGTGGTGCTGAAGTCAGCCAAGCCCAGAAATGTGAACGCGTCGTTGAACAGCGTGTCTGCATTGGCGTCGATGGCGGACAGGCCAATCCGGTCGCCTTCGGCTGCGCTGAAGTCGCGGATGCGTTCTATCTTGAGCAAGAAATACGGCGCATCGCCCAAGCCCAGATATTTGAAAAGATCGGCACCCAAGCCACCCGTGAGCCTGTCCGCGCCACCCCCACCAATGAACACGTCGTCGCCTCCAAGGCCGTTGAACGTATCAACGCCTGCGCCACCTTGGAACTGATCCGCGCCTGTGCTGGCGACGTCGTCAGCCTGAATGGTGCCAATAGCCGTGGCCGTGCCAATCACGCTGCCCGTGCTGGGAGCGCTCAGCGTCACAGCGAACTGCTCGTTCAGCTCCACGGCGGTGTCGCCAGCCACGTTCACCGTGATGGTCTTGCTGGTCTCGCCACTGGCAAAGCTCACCGTTCCCATGGGCAGAGTGCCACCCGTGAAATCGGTGCCGGCGGCGGGATTGCTGCCCGTGCCCGTGACACTCCAGCTGGCTGTGCTGGCCTGCGTGATATTGCCAGCACGCGTGACCGTGAATGTGAAGGCTGTGGTGGTGCCCGTGTTGCCTTCCGCCTTGGTGGCGCTGGTGGCCGCAATGCTCAAATGAGCATCGTCATTCTGGATCGTGCCCGTGGCTGATTCCGTGCCAATGGTGATCCCAGCGCTGGGATTGGCAAGCGTGACCGTGAACCCCTCGTCGGGTTCCAACACGTTGTCACCCACCACATTCACGGTGATCGTCTTGCTGGTCTCGCCCGCGCCAAAGCTCACCGTGCCTGTGGGCAGTGCCTTGCCCGCAAAGTCAGCTGCCGTGGCCTGGCTGGTGCCTGCGCCAGTCACAGCCCAGTTAACGGTGGCGGCGGGTGTTGTGTAGCCGCTGCGTGTGACGGTGAATGTGAAGGGCGTGCTGCCTGTGTGACCTTCCAGCTTGGTGTCACTGCTGGCCGCGATGCTCACCGTGGCGTCGTCATTGAGGATCAAGCCACTGGCCGTGGCCGTGCTGATGCCAGTGCCCACGCTGGCAGCACTGAGCGTGACCGTGAAGCCTTCGTCCTGCTCAACCAGGTTCTCACCCGCAACCTCGATGGTGATCACCTTGGCGGTCTCGCCAGCTGCGAAGCTGACCGTGCCCGTGGGAAGCGTGGCGTTCTCGAAGTCGCTGGCCACCGCCTTGGTCGTGCCAGAACCAGAGACTGCCCACTTGGCCGTGCTGGCTTGCGTGATGTTACCACCACGCGTGACGGTGAAGGTGTAATTGGTCAGTCCGCTGTTGCCTTCCGCCTTGATGGCACTGGCAGCCGCAATGCTCAGGCTGGCGTCGTCATTGAGGATCGTGCCCGTGGCTGTTGCCGTGCCCAGGCTGCTGCCAACACTGGGCGCGCTCAAGGTGACGGCAAAGGTCTCATTCTGCTCATGGGTGCTGTCGCCCTTGGCCCGCACCGTGATGGTCTTGCTGGTCTCGTTGGCCAGGAAGTTGACGGTGCCTGACGGCAAGATGCTGTTGGCGAAGTCATCGGCAGATGCGGCATTCGTGCCAGAACCAGACACAGCCCAATTGGCCGTGCTGGCTTGGGTGGTGTAGCCGCTGCGTGTGACGGTGAATGTGAAGGGCGTGCTGCCTGAATGGTCTTCCGCCTTGCTGGCGCTGGTGGCTGCGATGCTCAAGCGAGCGTCGTCGTTCTGGATCAAGCCCGTGGCCGTGCCCTGGGTGATGGACGAGCCAGCATTGGGGTTGCTGAGTGTGACCGTAAAGCCTTCATTGAGTTCATAGCTGCTGTCACCTGCCGCCTTGACCGTGATCAGCTGCGTGGTCTCGCCAGATGCGAACGTGACACTGCCCGTGGGAAATGCACCATTGAGGAAGTCGTCCGAGCTGGCTGGATTGGTGCCTGATCCGCCCACAGCCCAGTTCACGGTGGTGGCCTGCGTGAGATAGCCTGATCGTGTGACGAGGAAGGTGAGGTCCGTGGTAGTGGTGTTGCCTTCAGGCTTGGTGGCTGACGTGGCAGCAATGCTCAGGCTGGCATCGTCATTGAGGATCAAGCCACTGGCCGTGGCCGTGCTGATGCCAGTGCCCACGCTGGCATTGCTGAGTGTGATGGCAAAGCCTTCATTGGCTTCCTCTGTGCTGTCGCCAGCCACGTTCACCGTGATGGTCTTGCTGGTCTCGCCACTCTTGAATGTGACGGTGCCCGTGGGCAGAATGCCGTTGAGGAAATCAGCCGCACTAGCTGGGTTGGTGTCTGAACCACCCACAGCCCAGTTCACAGTACTGGTTTGGTCGAGGTCCCCTGAGCGGGCGACGGTGAATGTGAAAGCCTTGGTCGACTCGTTGCCTTCCGTTGTTTTGGTCGACCATGCGGCCACGGACAGCGTGGCTTCTAGGGCGGTGATGGTGGCGGAGAACCCAACGAGGTCGTTGCCAAACCAGCCAAGAGGATTTACGGCAAAATACAAATTGTCACTTGCACTCACTACTAGTGTGCGCGAGAAGCTGTAGCCGCCTCCTACGGAGTGGTCAGTTGCAGCGGGACCTTGGAAAGCCGCCCCTTCGCCGGCGATATTGAGTCCATTGAGGAAGATTTTTGCTTCCACGCCAGATGGATTGAGAGACAGAATGGAAAAGCTGGCATCTATACGATAGGCGCCTGCATTGGCAAAGTCATAGCGAATGATGGTGTCTGCGCTTTGCCCGGGATGAACCAACAGGATGTTGGATGGGGTATAGGCTGAGACGGCATTCCAGTAGAAATCGGCACCGGTATTTATCGCGACGGATGCGTTCCATTCATTTGATGATGTCTGTACCCCTGACAAGGACCAGCCGCCAAAGCCCGCAGGAAAAAAAGAGTATGGTCCGCTCTGGTGACCATTGGCATCAAACTGGCTGAAGAGGGTAAATGAAGAGCCGGTCTTCCCATATCCGTATGACCAAACACCGGCGGGATTAATACCCTGGAAATCCGCCGCTGCGTCCCAGACCTTTTGGTCGGTCATTTTGATATGTCCTCAATTTAGCCTTAAGCTAGCAGTAGTAGCACTGTTTATCGACTATAGTCAAGGCTCTGATCGCGAATCCCGTTGAAATCTGCGAGAATCCTGCGAGCGGCGGGAGAAGCCAGAGATGGACGACGGGGTTTTCGTGAATTGGCTTGCCGGGATCAGGCTCTTGAACCCCATCCAACGCGGGCGGACTGAACACCCACAGGTAGGCCAATGCCACCTCAAAGGGGACATTCTAACTTGGGCCAACCAGGGGACATTCTAAATTTGCGTTGACAGGTCGGGCAAACCGGCTTTCGGAATAGGAGGCCAATCAGCTCACCGAAATGGCAGTCAGGGTAGATGGGTGATCCGCAGGAGGACCGAATCGGGCAGATGATACCCAAATTGCTCCAACTCCCCAGCGGAGGCCGCTTGGCCATGGCTTGCCAATTCACCAATCAGCAGCGGCGGCAGGGATGATAGGTGTTGTGGGCTGATTTGTGAGCAGTATCCGCTGGCTTGCTAAATATGTCAGAGAAATCAGAGGCTTACTGAGCTCTATTGGCGGAAAGGGAGACAAATTAGATATCAGGCATGTCCGTTGCGGGTATCTCGCGCCCTGGTCAACTGTGCTGACCGTCTCATCAACGCTGAAGCCCCATTGAAGCCCGAAATAGGTGGCTGCCGGTACAGGGTCGGCAAATCCGCCGATAAACCCTTGATTTCATTGGTGGGCGCACAAGGACTCGAACCTTGGACCCGCTGATTAAGAGTCAGCTGCTCTACCAACTGAGCTATGCGCCCGGCACCAACGGCCGTGACTGCTCATCTCATATCGGCAGGGCCATGGCAAGCCACACGCGTGAGGGAATGTCCCGGCCCGGGCGCTTCCCCCTTCCGAAGGCCGAGGTCGAACCCCTGCCCTGCCGCCGGACAGGGTCACCCCGGCGTTTTGGTGAGTGCCGGTTTCGCGGCCCCCTGGCTGATGGGCGTCTGGGCGGCCGGCGTCTGGGCGGCCGGCGTCTGGGTAGCGGGCGTCGGGCTGGCAGCCACAGGGGGGGCGGATGCTGGTGCGAGATTGCGGGGAATCGGAAGGTCAGCCCCGGAGAGCACGCCCATATAGGCTTCCTGGAGCGTGCGGCGGGTCTCCCGGTATCGCTTTGCGTCGAACTTGAAGTAGTCCATGACATTGTGCTGGGTCAGGCCACCGGTGATCTCGGTATGGTGACGGACCGGGATGCCCATCGTCTCGCACATCTCCTGCGTGCGGCTGTCATGGGCGATGCATCCGCCCGGAACGCCGGCCTGAAATGCCAGCATCACGCCATGGAACCGGGTTCCGACGACGAAATCGAACCGTCGCATGAAGTCCATCCAACTCCGCGCATCGTAATGGGCATAGGCATATTGCCGGCACCATGCCTTGAATTCGTCGGCCGATCGGTTGGGCATGATATAGCGCCGGCACAGCTCGAACTTCTCCGGCGCCATGACGTCAAACTCATTGCGGGCGAGCTGCAACATCTCCAACCCGTGCTGGACGATGTAGGCACCGCCGGTCTGGGTCACGATATCGGCAAGATCGCGTTCGATGCCCGCCAGCGCCGGAATATAGGGAATGCCCGCGGCAACGGCGATATGACGCGGCTTGCGGTCGAACCCGCGGGCAACCTTGCCGGCAATATCGTCGTTCATGCTGATGAAGTTGGATGGGCACCCGGTCACGACGGCGGCGTCGGGCATGCCCAGCCTGGCGATCTGGGCCTTGGTATAGGCGCCTCGAACCCCAAGATTGGGCGCGTCGGACGGACGCAACCTGGCAATCGTGCGCAACCACCGTTCCGTGCCCGCCGACAATTCCACGTCGGCGCCCATGCTCGGCGCCTGGGCACCCAGGCCCAGTCCGATCACTGGCAGCCCCAACTCCTCCAACCGCGCCGCCGCACGGTCCAAATCGGTGTGTTTGCCCAGTTGGTTCGCAAGCGCGAGGACAATGATATCGCCGGCTGCACGGATGTCGCGCACCGGCATGTCCCAATGGACGACTCGCCCCTGGGGGACATGGCGCGCAACAGCGAACATGAACGCCAAATTGCCGGTATTGCCGCCGGTTTCCGCGAGCAGCGTCTTGGCATCCTTGCGATAATAATCTGAAAGATAGGGGCTGGCGCCGAGCAGGATGGGGCGACGCATCTAGATTTCCCACTCGATGCGGACATTGTTTTGATAAAACATCAGTTTAGCATCCCTTGTTTGACGATCCAGCCGTGGCGGACCGGCACCAAATCCCTGGCATCGAACGACGCTGTCATATGGTATCAGGGCTGGCGCTGAAAACACCGAAATGCCCGTTCCGACCTTGCGGGCGGCCAATCGTGGCGGGAATCGCTCCCGCGCACACAATGCCAACCGCCCTGAGACGGACATGACGCCCCGTGATGGCGCCGGGCCTACAGTGGCGTGACCCAGGACTTAACGACCATCCGCGCGATCCCGGCCGGGGCAGCGGGGGAAGCCGATACCCGCGGCAGGATCGCAGCCGGCAGAGACGAGGCCCGATCGCCCACGTCCATAGTTTCCGTCCGAACCGCCTGCGATGGCACGCTTCGGATCAACAATCCGCGGATGTCCTGACGCGTCAGATCGTCGGGTCACCGTGCCGCGACAGCCGATGCACCCCACACGCCCGCTATGGGCGAGCCGCCTTGGCTCGGCTGAAGTCGAACCAGGAGCTGATCATGGCGCCCAGATCGCGCTGCCGCATCGTGTCGATGTCGACGGTCGCGGTCATACCGGCCCGCAGTGTCGATTCGCCGGGATGGGGCAACAGTTTGATTTTGACCGGCAGGCGCTGCACCACCTTCACCCAGTTCCCGGACGCATTCTGCGGCGGCAGGATCGCAAACTCAGACCCGGCCGCGGGACTGATGCTCTGCACCACACCTTCCCAGACCTCATCCGGATAGATGTCCAACACGACTTTCACCTTCTGGCCCGCATGGACATGGGTCAGCGTGGTTTCCTTCAGGTTGGCTTCGACCCAGGGTCGACGATCGGCGACGATAACGAACAGCGGTGTCGCCGGCTTCACCTGCTCCCCCAATTGCAGCTTCACGTTCACCGCGATGCCATCGAGCGGTGCGACCAACGTGGTCCGCGCCAGATCCAGCGCGGCCCGGTCACGCGCGGCCAGTTTGTCGCGCACCAACGGATGACGATCGACGGGGATTTCGGCATCGCCGCCCAGGACGGTCAGCATCCGCTCCAGCCGACGGCGCACCACGGACAGCCGCTCCCGCGCCACCGCGGCGTCGTTCTGAGCCTCCTCCAACCGGGTTGCCGACACCACGCCTGATCCGGCGAGCGATTCCTGGCGTTTCAATTGGCGCTGGAAGTAATCGGCGCGGTTCTCGACCTCGCCCAGTTCGCTGCGGGTCTCCCGCCACGTGGCACGCGCCGTTTCGACCTGGGCACGGGCCAGATCGAGCTCCGCCTCGGCGCCGGTCAGCGCGAGGCGGTAGGGTTCCGGATCGATCCGAATCAGCGGCATGCCAGCCTTCACGCGTTCGTGATCGCGAATGGCGACCTCGATCACGCGTCCGGAGACTTCCGGGGCAATCTGTGCGATATCGGCCTTCACATAGGCATTTTCGGTGCTGATGATCCTGCCGCCCCGTTGCCACGCAATCGCACCGCCGACCAGCACCAATATCGGGACACCGACCAAAAGCACCAAGCGTACCAACTTGGTCCGCGCACGCGTCATCACGTCACCTCAGTTAGAAAAATCGCACGCTGCTCTGTCGTTGGCCTCAATCGCATCGCTCGTAACCGCTCGGGTGATGTGGCCTGGCTCGCGCCAGATCACTAACATAGCTTACGATAGCGCACGCTACCTTTCGAACATATATTCCGCCGGGATGCCCAACTCAAGATGAGCGATAGCGAAGCTGCCTTGTCCCTTTCGGTGGCGCGCCGGTTTATGATCCTCGGTGCCGTGATGCTGGCGTCGATGCTCTACTCCACCACCCTGCTGATCGCATCCACCCTGCTGCCCCAGATGCAGGGCACGATGGCCGCGACGGCCGATGAAATCGCCTGGACCATGACGTTCAACATCCTGGCAACGGCGGTCGTCACCCCCATGACGGGATGGCTGGTCGCGCGCTTCGGTCGCCGAAATGTGATGATGTGGTCTATGTTCGGCTTTACCGGCGCCACCTGGCTGTGCGGCGCCGCTGACTCATTGGAAACGCTCGTCTTCTGGCGCGTTGCCCAGGGCGCGCTCGGCGCCCCCGTCGTACCACTGTCGAACGCGATCCTGTTGGACAGCTTTCCGCGCCGTCAGGCCGGCATGGTGACATCTATTTTTGGCATGGCTGTCGTGATCGGGCCGGTGGTCGGCCCGGCCCTCGGCGGCTTCCTGGCAGAGGTCTATAGCTGGCGCTGGGCCTTCTATATGCTGGTTCCGGTCGGCCTGACGGCGTTTTTCGGCGTCGCCCTGACCTTGGACAAGGACCAACCAGGACGCGGCACGCGACTCGACTGGATCGGATTCCTCACGCTCGCCGCCGCGATCTCTTGCGTGCAACTGGTGCTGTCGCGCGGACAGCGGCTGGATTGGTTCGAATCGACCGAGATCGTGATCGAGACCGCCCTGGCGGTCGTGGCGTTCTTCATGTTCGTGGTGCACAGCCTGACGGCCGAGCGCCCATTTCTGGACCCGAAACTGCTGAAGGATCCGAACTACGCGCTGGGGCTGGTCCTGGTGACCATCTACGGGATGCTCAACTTCACGCCGGTGGTGCTTTTGCCATCGCTGTTGCAGCAGCATGCGGGGTACCCGGACCAGATCATCGGCGAAATCCTGGGCGCGCGCGGCATCGGTGCCACGATCGGCTTTTTCCTGGCGATCTTCGCCGGACGGGTCGATCCGCGCATCGGCATGATCTTCGGCTTCTCCCTGCAAATCGTGTCCGGGATCTGGCTCATGAGCCTGGACCTGAATGTCGACAAGACGACCCTGGTGCTGAACAGCGTGTTGCAAGGCATCGCGGTCGGTGTGTTTTGGGTTCCGCTGACCATCGCCACGTTCCCGACGTTGGATTCGCGGCTGATGCCAGAGGCGATGTCGCTGTTCCATCTGATGCGCAACATCGGATCGAGTTTTTTCATCTCGGTGTCGGTGGCCGAGATCGTCCACGCCACGGGTGCGAACTACAGCCGTCTGACGGAAATGATTTCGCCCTATAATCGCGCCCTGGCCCTGCCCTGGGTAACCGGAAACTGGACCACCGAATCGCAGGTCGGGTTGGCGCGGCTATCGACGGAGATCAACCGGCAGGCGGCCATGATTGGCTATACGAACGCTTTCGGGTTCTATACGGCGACTTCCGCGGTCGCGATCGCGATGATCCTGCTGGCGAAAAAGCGGCAGCGGAAGACGGCCACGTAACACCTCAGAGGGAAACGACCATGGCAAATTACGTCCTGCTCCACGGCGCCTACCAGGGCGGCTGGATTTTCAATCGCGTCACGCCCCATTTGCGGGCCGCCGGCCACACGGTGTTCGCACCAACCCTGGATGGCTGCGGAGAACGTGCCCATGCGATCCGCCCGGGCATCGATACCGAGAGCCAGGCCGCCGAAATCGCGCAATTGCTATTCTATGAGGACCTGAACGATGTCGTTCTGGTTGGCACCAGTTGCGGCGGCATGATCGCCTGCCGGGTGGCGGAGCTCGCGCGCGACCGCATCGATCGGATCGTGCTGGCCGATGCCCTGGCGCTGTTCAACGGGGAAGCCGTGTCCGATCACGTCAAGCGGCCAACCGCGATATCGACGGATATCGCGACCGGTCCGTCATCCGAGGACGCGGCGAACCGTATGTTCGTATCCCTCACCGGCGACACGAAAGCCTGGGCGCTGGCCCGCTATACGCCGCATCCGATCGCCGCGATGCAATCGCCGGTCAAGCTCGACAGTTTCTGGCAGCAAAGCTGGAAGGCATCCGTGATCTGGTGCAAGCAGAGCGTCAATCCGCCGGTTGCACATCAACGCCGAGCGGCGGAAGCGTTGAAGGCAAGCTGGCATGAACTGGATACGGGCCATTATCCGATGCTGACCGAGCCCGAGAAGCTGGCGAAGCTGATGATGGCGGGGTAGTGCGCCCTTCCCCGGATTGGACGGGGAACGCGCTGCAAAGCGATGTTCGAGAGCATGATTGGGTCGGCCTCCCGCGACACGATCATGCCTCGGGACGCATCCGGCTTCACGCCGGTTGCCTGGGGCGGGCCCGCGGGGCCTGCATCCCTGGTTCGCCTTCGGCTGATGTCCGACAGCGATGGAATAGGCCAAGCCGCTGCCCGACAATGGCGGGGATGATCGGACTCGCGCGGCCCGTTGGGGCCATCGGCGCTTCTCGGTCATGCGCAAGGCACGATCCCGCTTCCCTTCATGCCCCCGAACACCCATTATCCCGGCAAGCAAGAACGCACAGGGAGCTTCGGGCACCGCATCATGTGGTCATGGATTTATGCTGCCGTCGATCTGGTCGCCGAGTATCCAACTTGGGCGCTCGCGGTCGCATTCATCGCTGCCATCGTCGAGGCGGTGGCGGTGCTGGGCATCCTTATCCCTGGCACCCCGATCGTGATGGCGGTCGCGGCGGCGGCGACCGCGGCGGGCCAACCGATGGCACCCTATCTGATCCTGGTCGCGATCGGCGCCATCATCGGCGATTTCGTGTCCTATTGGGTGGGCTACCGCTACAAGGATAGGCTGCGCGGCGTTTGGCCTTTGTCCACCCGGCCACATCTGATGGAAAGAGCGGACCGATTCTTCGACCGCTATGGCATCTACAGCATCGCATTCTGCCGGTTCCTGCCGGTGTTACGCTCGACAGTGCCCATGGTGGCGGGCATGGCGGGGATGTCGCGCAACCGATTCGTGTTGGCGAATGTCTGCTCCGCGCTGGTTTGGGCACCGGTGCATGTCTACCCGGCCCAGGTCGCCGGCCTGACGATCGATAGCCTGCACGACGGCGATTGGCAGACCGCGTCGTGGTGGGCTGCCTTGCTGGCGGGTCTATGTGTCGCGGGATGGTGGCTGCACCGGCGCCTGGCGGCCAAGGTCAGGCAGACCACCGCTTGAGCATCGTTCACCGGCGCGCCACAGGTGCGGACCCGACAAGCGCCACAGGTGCGGACACGACAAAATGATGGGCCATCAAGCATTAACAAGCGGACATTCGTGGTCCGCTTCACCGATGCCGGCTTCTTGCGCTGCTCCCGTCCGTCTGTTCCAACCCCATTGAACGTCATCAACATGTCGCAACGGCGGCCGGTGGTTCGACCTATTCCGCCCGGATCAGCCCGCGATGGCTCGGCGCGTCGATAAACGCCAGTACCTCGTCGATCAGCGGCTCGCCGGCGTACCCCGCCCGGACATCTTCCAACCGCTGGGCGAAGACTCCCTCATGCCCGAACAAAGCGCGGAACATGCTGTTCAGATGCTGGATCTGCGCCTTGTCGAAGCCCCGCCGTTTCAGTCCGATGACGTTCAGCCCGCCCAGCCGAGCCCTGTTGCCAAGAACGCTGCCGAAGGGGATGACGTCCGCTTCCACGCCCGACACACCGCCGATCATCGCCGCTCGCCCGATTCGGACGAACTGGTGGATCGCCGCGGATCCGCCGATCACCGCATGGTCGCCGATGCTGACATGGCCGCCCATTACGACATTGTTCGCGACGATCACGTTGTTGCCGAGGGTGCAGTCATGCGCCACATGCGCCACCGCCATCAGCATGCAATCGCTGCCAACCCTGGTGATGCCCTTGCCGGTCGCCGTGCCGCGGTGGATTGTGCAGTGTTCCCGCACCTGGGTCCGCGCGCCGATGTCGCACTGCGTCGGCTCGCCCCTGTATTTCAGGTCCTGCGGCTCCATTCCAACCGTGCAGAACGGATACAGGATCACACCGGGGCCGATACGTGTATGCCCGTCGAGCACGACATGGGAGATCAGCTTCGCCCCGTCCTCGATCCTGACATCCGGCCCGACCGTGCAGAACGGCCCGATTTGCACCCCGAGGCCCAATTCGGCGGCCGGATCGACGATGGCCGTCCGGTGAATGGTCACACCACCCGCATTTGGTATGATCATTTCTGGCAAAGAATCCATATTCGCACCGGTCCGTTTTGCGTAAGCGGTCGAGCTGACCTCAGGCACCCTATGGCTCCGCGGTCGGACGACCAACTCAATTAGTGTTGCCCGATATTTCCACAACTGCCTGTAAGGCCTTGATGCTACAGGAATCAGGCCACATTACGGCGCGGCATTCCGCGCGAGTCCGGAACGGTGTTTATGGACCGCCGATCAGCTTGGAAACGTCAGATGGCCGGGGCGCGATCCATGATCATTGCCGCGAATGTGGCTTCCGCTACCGACACCCCGTCAACCCGCGCCACGCCATGGAATTTCCAGACATTGCCGCGATTGCGCTCCTTGGTCACCTGCACCCGCATCTGATCGCCCGGCACGACGGGACGGCGGAATTTCGCGCCCTCTATCGACATGAAGTAGACCACCTTGCCCTGCGCCGCGGGGCCAAGGGTTTCCACAACCAGCACGGCAGCCGTCTGGGCCATGCTTTCGATGATCAGCACACCCGGCATCACCGGATGGTTGGGGAAATGCCCGGCAAAAAAGGACTCATTGACCGAGACGTTCTTGATCCCGACCGCCGATCCATTGTGGACCACCTCCACCACCCGATCGATCAGCAGGAACGGATAGCGATGCGGGATCGCCTGCATGATCTGCTTGATGTCCAGGCTGCCGACGGTCCCCGCGGGATTCTCGTTCGCGGCCTGGGGCGGAGATACTGATGTTTCATCCATGGCGTTCAGCTCGTGCTCGTGTCTGTGTCGCGTCCGGTTTCGCTGGACTCGTTTTCCCTGGACCCATCGTCCCTGGGTCGGGTTTCACTGGGTCCGGTTTCGCTGGGTCCGGTTTTCCTGTCGCGGTTGCGTTTGGCGCTGGTTGACCCTCGTGACAAGCGACGCAACACCGCGACCTCTCGGAAGAAACTGCGAACCGGCTGGGCCGGGGTTCCGACAACCTCGGTTCCCGCCGGCACATCGGCCATAACCCCGGCCTGAGCACCAATCCGCGCACCGCGCCCGACAAGCAGGTGTCCGGTCATGCCCGCCTGACCACCCATCATCACATGGTCCTCCAGAATCACCGATCCAGAGATACCGGCCTGGGAAACGATCACGCAACCGCGTCCCAGACGGACATTATGCCCGACCTGCACCAGGTTATCGAGCCGCGACCCCGCCCCGATCACCGTGTCATGCAGGGACCCACGATCGATCGTGGTGTTGGCGCCGACTTCGACATCGTCTTCCAGGATCACACGGCCAAGCTGCGGCACGGTGATGAAACCGCTGGGGGTGATCGCAAACCCGAATCCATCCTGGCCAATGCGAGCGCCCGGATAGACATAGACCCGATCGCCCACAAGCGCGTGCGACAGGCTGGCATGCGCGCCAATCCGACAGTCCGCTCCCAGCACAACGCCATCCCCAAGCACGGCAAGCGGTCCGATACGACACCGAGGCCCAATCCGCACACGCCCGCCGATCACCGCGAGCGGGCCGATTTCGGCGCTCGGGTCGATTTCAGCGTCCGGCGCGACCACGGCAGACGGATGCACGCCGGCGACCGGTGGCGGCACTGGAAAGAACAGCGCCGCCACGCGCGCCCAGGCGACATAGGGTTGATCGGTCACGATCGCGACCGAAGCGGCCGGCACCCGCGACGCCATGTCTGGATGGACGATCACGGCGCCCGCCCTGGTGGCGGCGAGCGCGTCCGTGTATTTGCGGTTATCCAGAAAGCTCACATGCCCGGTTGTCGCCACCTGCAAAGGGGCAACGCCAAACAGCGTCAACTCACCTGGCGGCGCTTCCGTGCGGGCGGCCTCCGCCACCGCGGCCAAGGAATAAGGCCCGGTGCGATGAAAGAAGCGGGCGTCTCCCGCAACGGCCGAATGGTCCACGTGAATGAAATCCGTCGCCTCAGCGCTTCGGCTGCTGGGGGGGAGCCGCCGGCTGGGGCTGCGGTTGGGCCGCCGGTTTGGCGCCTGTCGAGGCGGCGGGCGGCGTACCCGTGGCCACGGCGGGCCCGGTCGCCGATGTCGGACGCGGCATCGCCATCGGCGACACACCATCGGGCGGAATCACGACACTGGGCAGCACCTGGTTCAGCACCTCGGCCACCTGCGGCGTCAGATCGAACTCCGCCGTCGTGCCCAGAAGCTGCGCCCGGTTCAGAACCAGGTTGACGCCGCGCGCGACGGACACCTGCTGGGCGACCAGTTCCAGGGTCCGATCGATCTGCGCCATCACGTACTGGCCGGCTTCCTGGATGATCCGGTTGCGGTCGCCGAAGCTGCGGCGGGATTCGTTCACCCGGTCCTGAAATGTGCGCTCCTTGGCGCGAATCTGCTCGGGCGTCAGCTTGGCACGCTCATTGGCGAACGCCTGCCCCAGATCCCGCAGGGTCACCTGCTCCTTCTGGGCATCTTCATTCAGCCGCTGCCGCCGCAAGCCGAGTTCCCGGTCCGCCTGCTGATAGGCGCTGGACAGGCGCAGCACATCGGGCACCGACAGGATACCAACCACCGCGGGCGGCGGCGGATCGGTCTTGGGCAGCACGGGCACGTCTGGCGCCGGCGGCAGTTGCACCTGCAACTGATGCGGTGGGATCGGCAATTCGCCTTGCCCGCCCTGCTGGCCGCCGCCCATGGCATCTTGCGGCATCTGCTGTTGCTGCTGCTGCACCGCGGGACCGGGGCGCGGCGGCCCGGCGGGACGCGGCGCCTGGGCCGCGCCGGGACGCTGCTGGCCGGGCACGAACCACTCGGGATTCGACTGCTGGGCGAACGCCACCGCGGGCACACCGGCCAGGAGGAGCGCCGTGAAGGAGACGGAAGCGAGACGTCGAATCTGAACCACTAGAACCTCGTGCCAAAGCCGAATCGGAAAACCTGAGTCTGATCGTGGGGTTGTTTGGAGATGAACGGGGTCACATCGATGTTGATCAGACCGAATTGCGTCCGCCAGGAGATACCGACACCCGCGCCGATTCGGGGCGCCGCCGATTGGGCGATCTGGCACGGCTGCCCATTCGCTTCGATGCATGAGCCGAAATTGTTGAAGCTCGCCTGGGTCAGACCGCCGATATCCACGAAGGCCCGCCCAGAAAGCCCCAGATCCTGGGGCACCGGAAGTGGGAACCGCAGTTCGGTGGTTTGCGTCCAGATGAACCGCCCGCCCAGCGGATCGCCCGAGATGGTGTCGTGCGGACCGGCGCCACCGACCTGGAAGCCTCTAAGGTTGTCGCCACCCAGGAAGAACCGATCGATGATCCGTTCGGTGCCGCCGGTCTGGATCAGTTGCCCGATATTGGCGCCGAGCTTGATCCCCCAGTCCTGGTGACCGAAATATCGCTCCAGCGGGATGTAGTAGGCGGTGTTGGCGTTCAGGCGCACGAACTGCACGTCGCCCCCCAGACCGGCAAAGTCCGTGCCCAATTCCACCACATAGCCACTGCGCGGAAACAGCCGGCTGTCGCGATGGTCCAGGGTGATGACCTGGCTGATCTGCGACAACAGCGTCGTGCCCTGCTCGTTCGTGATGAACGGGCTGGAGCCGGTGTTGACGTTGAACACTTCGCGGCTGACCAGCGAGTAGCTCCAGACCTGCCGCAGATTCTCGTTGAACTCATAGCCGGCGCGAACCGCGAAGCCGACCCGCTTTTCGTCGTAAGGCTGCGTGCCGAGGGTATTCGTGCGGATCAGGAAGACGTCCAGGCCGGCAACGAGGTTGCGGTCCAGGAAATACGGGTCCGTGATGGACAGATTGATGGAGCTTCGCTTCTCCGCCAGGATCCCGTTGATGGAGGCGTTGATACCCGTGCCGACCAGGTTCCGTTCGGCCAACCCTATGTCCAGCAACGCGCCGGCATCCGACGAATAGCCGCCGCCCAAGGTCAGTTCGCCGGTGGCGCGTTCCTGGATCGATGTCGTCAGGATCGCCTTGTCGGGGGCCGAACCGGGCGAGGGGTTGATTTCCACACCGGTGAAATACCCAAGATCGGTCAGGCGCTGGCGGCTGCGACGAACGGCCTCCGCATTGAATGCATCGCCTTCCGCCAACCGCATCTCGCGGCGAACGACCTTGTCCTTGGTGCGGACATTGCCCGAAATGTCGATGCGCTCGACGTAAACCTTGGGTCCCTCGCCGACATCATAGGCGATATCGATGGTCTTCGTGGCCGCATTCCGGGTCACCCGCGGTTTCACCTCGACGAACGCATACCCCCTATTATGAACACTCTCCTCCAACGCATCCGCCGCTCGGCCGACCGCGTCACCATCGTACCAATCATCCTCCCGGAAGCTCAGGACCGGTCGCAGATCGTCGCCGTTGAGGTTCCGCAACTGAGAGGTGATGGAAATTTTGCCGAACTTGTAGCGCTCCCCCTCCTTCAGGGTGAACGTGACGAAAAAGGCCTTGCGATCAGGCGCCAGTTCGGCGGTCGCGTCGGCAAGCTGGAAGTCGGCATAACCGCTTTTGAGGTAGAACCGACGCAACAGTTCCTTGTCGAAGTTCAACCGTTCCGGATCGTATTGGTCGGACGTGGACAGAAACCGCCACCAACGCTGCTCCCGGCTGTTGATAACCTCCGTCAGGCGGCTCTCGCTGAATTCCTTGTTGCCGACGAAGGCGATCTTGCTGACCAAGGTGGTCGGGCCGTCGCTGACCTGGAAGATCACGTCCACCCGGTTCTGATCCAGGCGGATGATCTGCGGGTCGACGCTCGCGTCGTAGTGGCCGCGTCTGGCGTAAAGGTCGAGGATACGCTTGCGGTCGGCCTCGGCCACCGCGGGGGTGAACACAGCGCGCGGCCGCACCTGAACTTCCGGGCGAAGCTGATCGTCGGTGAGCTTCTTGTTGCCCTCGAACGCCACCCGATTGACCAGCGGGTTCTCCACCACGCGCACGACCAGCGTGTTGCCGGATCGGGTCAGGCGGACATCCTGAAACAAACCCGTCGCGTAAAGCGTCTTGAGGCTGCGGTCGATTCGGTCGGCGTCGAACGAATCGCCGACCTGCACCAGCATGTAGGAACGGATCGTCCCTTCCTCGATGCGCTGGTTGCCCTCGACCTTGATCGAATGGACCGCGCCGGCTGCGAGAGCGGGCGGACGAGCGGGGGCCTGGCGCTGCTGAGCGATAGCGGAACCGGCGATCAGCAAGGGCAGAAGACAGCCTGCCAGGAGCCGTACGGCGCGAATCGGTATCAAACGGCGGATCCCCTTACTCATGCGCGATCCGAAGATCGCGCCGCGCCAGACCGAGTGGATGGCAGGCGCGGACAATAGCGGCCATGCATTAGCGACGCTAGGTGGGCTTGTCACGGGGACAGAGCGATCGAGGGATGGAAAGCAAGCCTCGGGGCTCTGCCCCGCACCCCGCGAGGGCTTCGCCCTTCGAACCCACCAAGGCTGGGCCTTGGATGCCGTTAATGGGGTCAGGGATGAACGGAGGGCCGACACGGACGCCGAAACGCCATGGTCGGCCCCCTTTCATCCCCGACCCAACTGATCGCGGTCCAGGGGCCGTGCCCCTGGTGGGTTCGAAGGGCAAAGCCCTCGCGGGGTTTGGGGCAGAGCCCCAAGGCTTTCTTCCTTCCCCAGATTGCCCCGCCAAAGGCCGCGGTTGCTATTGCGCGCCGCCGTATGAGCCGGTCTTCTGGATAGCCCGCCAGACTCGTTCCGGGGTCGCCGGCATGTCGATATGCTCCACGCCCAACGGCGCCAGCGCGTCGAGGATCGCACCGATCACCGTCTGCGGCGCGGCGATGGCACCCGCCTGTCCTGCCCCCTTCACGCCGAGCGGATTGGCGTTTGTCGGGACACCGGTCAAGGTGATTACGAAATCCGGCAGATCGTCGGCCCTGGGCAGGGCGTAGTCCATCAGCGAGCCGCTGAGCAACTGACCGGAGTCCGGGTCGTAAACCGTGTGTTCCAGCAGTGCCTGGCCGATCCCCTGGGCAACGCCGCCCTGTACCTGGCCGATCGTCAGCATCGGATTGATCAGGGTACCGAAATCGTCGACGGCCGTGTAACGATCCAGGGTCACGAGGCCGGTTTCCGGATCAACCTCCACTTCCGCGATGTGGCAACCATTGGGGAAGGTAATGATGTCCAGCAGGTTCCAGACATAGGTGTCCAGCCCGGGGTCCATGCCGTCCGGCAGGTTGGCCGGATCGCGAGCAGCCGTTGCGACGGACGGCAGATCGATGCTGCGCTCCGGGATCGTTTGCACGACGAAGCGACCATCGGTGAACACGACCTGGTCCGGTGTGGCCTGCAACAGGCGTGCGGCGATGGCGGTGCCCTTGGCGATCACCGCCATGGCCGCCTTATGCAGCGCCGCACCCCCCATATGCATGGAGCGAGCGCCACCATGGCCATTGCCGGCGGGAATTTCCGCGGTGTCCGCCTGGATGTAGTGGAACGTTTCCATCGGCAGACCCAGCAGGTCGGCGGCGATTTGTGGGTAGGAGGTCTCGTGGCCCTGCCCGTTCGACTGGGTGCCGATCAGCAGGGC
>CAMATI010000097.1 GCA_945861095.1 Asaia bogorensis
CGGATTGGGAGGATTTGGCGTTGACCCTGGCCTTCGCCAAACCGCCGCCCACACCGCACTGAGGCGCTTGATCTCTCAACGCCGCCTTCCCGTCAGAGTCAGAAACCGCAATTTAATCCGTCAGACGCCAAAATGAGAATTGCTGGAGGGCGGAGGTTGGCACGAGGGTGACGCTGTTTGATGGTGATGTTGCTGTCGGCAGCCGCTCCGTGGGGGCTTCCGGGACCTGGCTGATCCAGTCCAACGCGCGACCGGATGGGGTTCGGGTTTTTACCGCGAAGGCCATGGACCCGTCGGGCAATGTCAGCGTTGCATCGGCTGGGTTGACGGTTACCCTCGATACCAAGGCACCGCCGCCACCTGGCGCTCCGGACCTTGCTGCCGAGTCGGACAACGGTGCGTCGAACACCGACAACATTACATCCGCGACCGTCCAGCGGTTCACCGGAAAAGCCGACCCAAACGCCCAGCTAGCTCTCTTCGACGGCAAGACACAGATTGCGACCTCTGCCTCGGATGAGGCCGGCGACTGGTCGGTCAATGCCAAGTTATCGGCGCTTGGGGTCCATGCTATCACGGCGAAAGTCATCGATGTCGCCGGCAATCTCAGCATCGCGTCTCCGACCCTGTCCGTCACCATTGTTTCGGACGATACCAGCGCACCGAACGCGCCGTCGGTGCCGGACCTTGTCGCGAGCTTCGATCACGGCCCGTCTGACTCCGACAATATCACCAACGTGCCGACCGTGCGTTTCAAGGGCACGGCGGAAGCCGGCACCACGGTCACGCTGTTTGATGGTGATGTCCTGGTCGGCAGTGGGTCCGCTGGCACATCCGGGACCTGGCTGATCCAGTCCGCGGCCCGAGCGGATGGCGTGCACAGCTTCACGGCAAAGGCCACCGATCTGGCCGGCAATGTGAGCCTGGCGTCGGCCGGCCTGACCGTTACGATCGATACCAAAACGCCCGCCGCGCCCGGCGCACCCGACCTGTCCGACGCCTCCGATGACGGCGTATCGAACACCGACAACATTACCAGCGTGACCTTGCCAGTCTACACCGGCCAGACGGAGGCAAACGCGACGATCTCCCTGTTCGACGGCGCGACGTTTGTCGGGGTGACGCAGGCGAATGGGGCGGGCGTGTGGACGGCGCAGGCGGGCCTGAAAGGATCGGGCATGCACGAAATCACAGTGCGGGCCACGGATCTCGCCGGCAATGTGAATGGCGCTTCTCCTGCCTTGGTGGTGCATTTCGATCCCGACCCGTCGGTCGCGGCGCGGGCGAGGGGGCCTATGGCGGCCACAAGTGCCGCTCCTGTCGCGGATGGCGGGAAGGATGCCGCCGGCCCGACGATCGCGGGCGTCGGCGGGACCGAGGCTGACGATGGCGCCACGATCCAGGCGTCCGTACTGCCAACGGCCGGCCTGACGTTCATTATCTCCGCAACGAACCCGGACGGCGCCGCATTCGCCGCCACCCCGTTCCCGGTGGCCGGCGCCGATCTCGATCACCAAACGGATGCAAGCGGTAGTGTCTCGATGTCGATCCGCACCGACCCCGTGCCGTGCCCCGTTCCGCCACAGGTGGAGTACGCCGACGTTCCCCCTGCATCCGCCTTCATGGTCGTGGGCGATCCATCACCCACGCCAATACCACCGATCGTTCTCACGCTCGGCCAATAGCATCGACCGTCCGGCGACGTCCTTGGCCACCGGGGGGCTGTCGGACGGCTCAGGGCGATCACCCCGGCTCTGCATTGCGGTTCGGCGCATGTCGTGATCGCGCGGGCACGCGCAAGCCGGCGGTCAGGAATGTGTCGAACATTGTGGGACTGGCAATCCGCCCCCCGATATGATCCAAATTCCGCTGTTGCAGCCGCTCCGCTCCGCCAGCACGATCCAGCCTCGCGATCGGCCCGCGTCGGCCGGGACAACGTCCAGGAGAGAACAGGAATGGCCTTCAAGGTTCAGGTCGGACCACCGCAACTCGCCATCCATCAGGCCATGACCGTCCTGGTGACCGAACCGGACGGAGAGATCGTCTGGCCATCCGACAAGGGCCTCTATTTCTTCGACACCCGCGTCATCAGCGCCTGGCAGGCCTATGCCAACGGCGTCGAATGGGGCCTGCTGAACGGCGGCGCGGTCACCTATGATTCCGCGCGCATCTTCCTGACAAACAAGGCCTTCCTGACCGAGGACGGCGCGGTCGAGGCGCGCACCATCAACTTCGAGATGTCCCGGCTGATCGATGGCGGCATGCGCGAAGAGATGGTCGTCACCAACCACAGCCGCAACCCGGTTCGCTTCAACCTGGAATTCGCCATCCGGTCGGACTTCGCCGATGTATTCGACGTGAAGTCGAACCGCGCGGTGCGCCGCGGTCGGATTGCCACGGACTGGTCGGAAGCGGATCAGGTTCTGGCCACGACCTATCGCAACAAGGATTTTCATCGGGCCGTTTCGGTCTCGGTCGGTTCGGCGGACAGCCGAGCGGTGTATGCGAATGGACGATTGAGTTTTGAAATTGAACTGGAGAAGGGGGCGTCGTGGCGCTGTTGTCTGCTGTATGGACTGACGGCGGGGGATCGGGTCTATCCCGCGCCGAACCGGCGCCCCGTGAACAATGGCGGGGCAGGGGAGTCGGAAGGCGGCACGGAATGGCGGGAAACGGTGCTGAAGATCCGCACCAGCAACGAGGAATTCTACCGCTTCTACCACCAGGCGATCGACGACATGGCTGCCTTGCGCCTGCCGATCGAGGGCACGGACAGCCTGGTCTTCGTCCCCGCCGCCGGACTGCCCTGGTTCATGGCGCCGTTCGGGCGCGACAGCCTGATCGTTTCGTTACAAAACATCCTGATCTATCCGGAGTTCGCTCGCGGCTCGCTCGACGTTCTCGGCCGCTGGCAGGCAACCGAGCATGACGCGTATCGCGATGCCGAACCCGGCAAGATCATGCATGAATTGCGTTACGGGGAGCTGGCGCATTTCAAGCTGATCCCGCACACGCCCTATTACGGCACCGCGGATGCGACTCCACTGTATCTGGTGACCTTGCACGCGGCGTGGCGCGCGACCGGCGACATAACGTTGCTGCACCGGCATCTGCCGAACGCGGAAGCGGCGCTGGCCTGGATCGACAATGACGGCGACCGCGACGGGGATCTGTTCCAGGAGTACCAGACCCGTTCCCCCAACGGCTATGAGAACATGGACTGGAAGGATTCCGGGGATTCCATGTCGTATCCGGACGGCACCCTGGTGCGTGGACCGAAGGCGTTGTGCGAATTGCAGGGCTATGTCTACGACGCCTGGGTACGCATGGCGGAGGTGTTCGACGCCCTTGGCAAGGCGGACCGCGCGACCGCGTTGCGCGCCAAGGCCCGCGCCCTTTACGACAAGTTCAACGACGTGTTCTGGGACGAAGCGAGCGGGTTCTATGCCTATATGCTGGACGGGGACAAGAAACCGGTCCTGACGGTGGCGTCCAACCCGGGGCATCTGCTGTGGTCCGGGATCGTGCCGCCCGAGCGTGCGGCGAGAGTGGTGGCGCGGTTGATGGCGCCGGACATGAACTCCGGCTGGGGCATCCGAACGTTGTCCAGCGCGCATCCGTCTTACAATCCGTATTCCTATCAGAACGGATCGGTCTGGCCGCATGACAACAGCCTGATCGCGCTGGGGTTCAAGCGGTACGGATTCACGGCGGAAGCGGCACGGATCGCCCGCGATATCAGCGGCGCGGCGAGCCATTTCCTGCTGAACCAATTGCCGGAGCTTTACGCCGGGGTGTCGCGTCAGGATGCCAGCTTCCCGGTGCAGTATCTGGGCGCCAATGTGCCGCAGGCCTGGGCGGCGGGGTCGTGCTTTGCGCTGTTGCAGGCGATTCTGGGCATACAGCCGGACGCGCCGAACAACCGGCTGTATGTCGATCCGGCACTGCCGACCTGGCTGCCCGACATATCCCTGCACGATCTGCGCCTGGGCCCGCATCACCTGGACATCGCGTTTCGGCGCAAGGGAGAAGACACGGTGGTCGAGGTACTGCGCGGCGATCCATCCATCGTGGTGCAACGGGCGGCGCCGTTACCGGGGATCGTCGGGCCGGCCTGAAACGACGGGGCCGCGCGGTCGATCCCCTGGCACGCAGGCCACCCCACCAAACGCCCCGCGATCCGCACCGCGTTCAACCGGCGACGCCTCGCGGCTCGACAGCCGCATCTCCTGGACGACCCGCTCCTCGGCCGTGCCCCCCGAGGTCTTCGTGTAGGCTCCCCACCGGACCCACAATTGATGCCGATCTGTTGCGAAAGCTGGGATGGGACTGAAAGACACCAAAAGCGCTTCATCGCTTAATCCTGCCATCGCCATGGGTCGCACTCCCTCGATTGCCGCGTTCGATTGCGGCATCGTCACTTTATACACCACAGGGTTGAGCCGCGCCCGTTACGCCAACGGCGCTTGCCCGGGCCACCGCCTTCGCCTAGCGTAATGACGGAATTCTATGATCCCGTGACGGTACCTTTGGTCCTGGGGATACGGCAGGGGACCTCGTAGTGGTATCGCCTTCAACTGAAACACCTACCGATCGGCTGGCCTTCGTTGCGCTCGGAACTGCTTTCTTTGCCTCCGGCACCGCGGCGCTGATCGACCAGACCGTCTGGCAGCGCATGCTCGGCATCTTTGCCGGTTCAGACGCCGTGACCGCGGCTATCGTGGTTGGCGCCTTCCTGCTCGGCCTGGGCGTCGGCGCGCTCGTCGCCGGACTTGGGGCCGACCGGCTGTCGCCTCGGCATGCGGCACTGGCGTTTGCCGCCTGTGAATTGGGCATCGGCCTGTTCGGCCTTCTCTCCAAACCGTTCCTGTATGATTTCGTCGCCGGCGAATTGGGCCCGTTGGTGAGGCAGCGATACCTCATTTTCCTGGTCAGCTTCCTCGGCCTCTTGTTGCCCACATTCCTGATGGGCTGCTCCCTCCCGCTGCTATCGCGCGCCGCGGTCTCGGGACTGGCGGGCGCGGCGCGGCGCATCGGCCTCCTTTATGGGTTGAACACGCTCGGCGCTGGCATAGGAGCCCTTGTCGGCGGCTGGTGGCTCGTCGGCACGATCGGTTTTTCCGGTGCGCTCATCGTCGCGGCCAGCCTTAATCTGATCGCGACGCTGCTGGCCGTGCTGGTTGCGGCCCGCCTGCCACGTGCGGCGCCGAAGCAGCCGACATCCGCCAACACGGGACTTGGCACCGACCGATCCCTCGTTATCGGCTGGAGCCTGCTCGTCTTCGTCTCGGGGTTTGTTATCGTCGGGCTGGAGGTTCTTTGGGTGCGGGTGCTTGGCGCGCTTCTCCAAAGCAACGCCTACGCTTTTTCCTCGATTCTGGCGGCGTTCCTGGTCGCCGATGGTGTCGGCATCGTCATCGGCGCCCGGCTGATGGAGCGGGTGCGCCAGCCGCGCACCGTCTTCGTCCTGATCCAGGCCGTCGCGGTGTCGGTCGCCGCACTGACCTTGCTGGCGCTCTATTTCGCCCTCGGCCACCTTGGCCTTGACGCTCTGGTCGGTGCCGATGCCAACCGCCACCGCGGCCCGGGACTGGCCGTCGCCCTGACGCTGGTGGTTGCCACGGTGGTGCCGCCGTCCCTGCTGATGGGCCTCTCGTTTCCCTTCGTCCAGATGGCGGTGCAGCGTGAACTCTCGACCGTTGGCCGGCGTGTCGGATTGATCCAGGTTGCCAACATCGTCGGCAATGCCCTCGGCGGCCTCGCGGTCGGCCTGCTTATGCTGCAATGGGTTGGCACCATCGGCACGATGGTGGTACTCGGCCTCGCCGCGGTGCTGATCGTTGTTGTGGAACTGCGCTGGGCGAGGCAAAAGGCGCCACTCGGCGCGGCCCTTGCACTTGTCGCCGTCTCGCTGCTGTTGCTCCCGGGCAATGACCACTTCTGGCAGGCGGTGCACGCCGTGCGCCCGACCGATACCGCTTACGTATCCGAAGGCCGCAGCGGCATCACCCTGCTACGCCTCAGGCAGGAGGAGGGGCCCATGTATATCGGCGCCTTCTCGCAGAGCAACATCCCGTTCGCATCCTGGCACGTGCTGCTGGGCGTTCTCGGCCCCCTCGTGCATCCTGACCCAAAGGACGTGTTGGTCATCGGCGTCGGCGCCGGCGGCACGCCCTATAGCGCCGGCATCCGGCCGGAAACCAAGCGCATACGTGCCGTCGAACTTGTCAGCCCGGTCTTCGATGTGCTGGCCGCCTATTCCGCGGCCCATCCGCGAAGCGCGGTCGCCGCAATGTTCGCCGACCCGCGCCTTGAATTCGTTGTCGGCGACGGGCGCCATGACATCTTCGTCGGCGCCCGGCAATACGACCTGATCCAGGCTGACGCGATCCTTCCGGAAAGCTCCATGAGCGGATTGCTTTACAGCCGTGAGTTCTTCCAACTGGTGCGCGCGGCCCTGAAGGAGAACGGTATCTTCGTCCTGTGGGCACCGACGCAGCGCACGATCAACACCTTCGCCGCGGTCTTTCCTCATGTCGTGCAGGTGGCGCCGTTCGCCGCGCTAATCGGCTCCAACCAGCCGATCCCGTTTGACCGCGCTCGGTTCGCCGAGGCCGTACGCAGGCCGGAGGCCGTTGCCTACCTCGCGCGCGCCGGAACCGACGCCAACACCCTGCCCGCGATGGTGGCTGGAGTGCCGCGCGTGATCGAACCGGGGACTGCTCGCAGCACCGATATCAACACCGACATGCATCCACGCGACGAGTTCTACCTGACGCGATGAGCCCGCGGCGATCCGTCACCCCACCCACCGCTCCGCGATCTGCACCGCGTTCAGCGCCGCACTCTTCGCCAACTGATCGTCGACCAGGAACCTGGCGATGGACCGCCCGCCGGGGTCGCTGACATCGGTGCGGATGCGCCCGACCAGCGCACATCTTCCTGACCCGACGCCTCTCGACGCATCGGGAAATGGGCGCCCGCCCGGTTGATCGGTTCAACCGAACCGGGACATCATCACCGCGCGGGCGCGCCGCCCTGGGGCGCTTCTTGGGCCGGTTCGGTCATGGTCGCGGACCGCGGCGCGGTGGGCGCTGTCTTCTCCGCGGTATCCGGGGCGGTTGACACGGGATCGAACGGGCTGCGCAGGACCGGCTCGCCCTTTTCCCAGGACAGCGAAAAATACAGCGCGGCAACTTCCGCATAGTCCTCGAATGCGTTCTCGACCGCGCCGGCCTGCTCGACCAGCCGAACCGCCGCATCCTTGTCGCCGATCTGCCGCTTCACTTCCGCCCAGGACTCCAGCACCGTCGGATTGGTCGGATTGAGTTCGGCCGCCTTGGCGATCGCCGTATCCGCCGGTCCCGGCTGGCGCAGGCCGAGATAGGCCGCGGACAGGGTCAGGTGCGCCGTTGCCAATAGCACCGGATCGGTGGGCGGGTTGTCCTTCAGCATCGTCGACACCAGGACCTCGACGTCCGCATCCTTGTCCATCGCCAGCCTGACCAGGGCGAGGTTCAGTATCGCGACATGGTTCGCCGGGTTGGATCCCATTGCGGCCTGGAACCGCTCGTTTGCCCGGTTCGTATCACCCTTGAACAGGGCGATCATCCCTTCCAGGTTTTCCAGCAAGGATCGTTGTGCGTTGATCCTGCCCGTGCCCAGGCGTGCCTTCGCGAAGACGATGACATCCTCGCTGCCCTGGAAATCCTTATCCTTGATGTGCCGACGCATCAGGTTCAGCGCCGTCATGTAGGGATCGATGGTCGCCATCGCGACGATGGTGGCGCGCTTGACCAGACTGACCACGCGCTCGTCCTTCACCTGCACGACCTCCTGCTCGAAGCTGCCCCACCGGCGGGTTTCGTAGCCGGTGACCAGAACCTTGACCGTGCCGCCCTCACTGAACAGGTGCAGCGCGACGCGGTCCGGGCGATGGCCCAACTGCTCCTGCAAGGAATCCGCGACCTTGGACAGGCTCAGCGCATCGATGACGCTCAGGCCGATGCCTTTCTGGTTGCTCATGCGGATGACCGGTTTGGACGCGACGGACGGGGTCAGGAAAATCTCCTCCGTCTGGGCTTTCATCACCGCGTTCAGCATGGTGTCGGTGACGTAGACCTGCCCCAAATTCGCGGCGCGATCCGCTTGCAGGACAATGTCGCGGGGATGCATGACCGAATCGAGGCCGAGGGCGGAGAGCAGGATAAAGGTCGCGGCCAGCAGGGTGGTCAGGTCCATCGCAAGAGTTCCTTGTGAGCAGGGGCGGCATGACGCCCCATACCCGGCCTGATCACATCGATCGTCATCGGACGTGGTGCGCGACGGTTGGGATCGCAAGCGGCCGCCGGCGCTTGGCTGCCGCCTGTTTGCTGCCAAGGGATCGTCCGATCCATGTCCCGGGATCCTCCAATCCGTGTCCCGGGATCCTCCGATCCATGTCCCGGGATCCTCCGATCCACGCCGCATGTGACATTCGGGGCAATCTTGCCTAGAACCCACCCGAATTCAGCCGAACAGGGTACCCATGGCCAGCTATCAGTATGTCTATGTGATGAAAGACCTGACCAAGGCCTTCCCCGGCGGGCGGGAAGTCTTCAAGGGCATCACGCTGTCTTTCCTGCCGGGGGTCAAGATCGGCGTGCTGGGCGTCAACGGCGCCGGCAAGTCCACCCTGATGAAGATCATGGCCGGGATCGAGACGGAATATGGCGGCGAAGCCTGGGCCGCCCCCGGCGCGCGCGTCGGTTATCTGTCGCAGGAGCCCCATCTGGACCCTGACAAGACCGTGGGCGAGAACGTCGAGGAGGCATTCGCCGACCTGAAGGCAGCGCTCAATCGGTTCAATGAGATTTCCATGGAATTCGCCGAACCCATGGACGACGACCAGATGAACAAGCTGCTCGCCGAACAGGGCGATTTGCAGGAAAAGATCGACGCCGCGGATGGCTGGGAACTGGATCGGCGCGTCGACATCGCGTTGGACGCGCTGCGCTGCCCACCCGCCGACGCACCCGTCACCACCCTGTCGGGCGGGGAACGTCGTCGTGTCGCGCTGTGCAAGCTGCTGCTGGAAAAGCCCGAGCTGCTGCTGCTGGACGAACCCACCAACCATCTGGACGCCGAAAGCGTCGCCTGGTTGGAAAAGACCCTGCGCGACTACACCGGCACGGTGATGATCGTCACACATGACCGCTACTTCCTGGACAACGTGACCACCTGGATCCTGGAAATCGAGCGCGGCCGCGGCTATCCGTTCGAGGGCAATTACTCGTCCTGGCTGCAACAGAAGCGCAAGCGCCTGCAGCAGGAGGAAAAGGAAGAAAGCGCCCGCCAGCGCGCGTTGGCCGCGGAATCGGAGTGGATCGCGGCCTCGCCCCGGGCCCGCCAGACAAAAAGCCGAGCGCGTATCGCGAAGTATGAGGAGATGCTGCAGAAGTCGCAGGAACTGGTCAGCGGCGTGGCGGAAATCGTCATTCCGCCCGGCCCGCGCCTGGGCAATATCGTGATCGAGGCCGACGGGCTGCGCAAAGGCTACGGCAACAACGTCCTGATAGACGACCTGAACTTCAAGCTGCCGCCGGGTGGCATCGTCGGCGTGATCGGCCCGAACGGTGCCGGCAAGACCACCCTGTTCCGCATGATCACCGGCCAGGAAACCCCGGATGCCGGCTCTCTCCGCGTCGGCGACACCGTCAAGCTGGGCTATGTCGATCAGTCGCGTGACAGCCTCGATCCCGACAAGACCGTGTGGCAGGAAGTCAGCAGCGGCGAGGAGATCATCTATCTCGGCAAGCGCGCGGTGCAGTCACGTGCCTATGTCAGCGCGTTCAACTTCAAGGGCTCCGACCAGCAGAAGAAGGTCGGCATTCTGTCGGGCGGCGAGCGCAACCGGGTGCATCTGGCGAAGATGCTGAAGACCGAACACAACGTGCTGTTGTTGGACGAACCGACCAACGATCTGGACGTCGATACCTTGCGGGCGCTGGAAGACGCGCTGATGGAATTCGCCGGCTGCGCGGTGATCATCAGCCATGATCGCTGGTTTCTCGACCGTCTGGCGACGCATATCCTGGCCTTTGAGGGCGACAGCCACGTCGAATGGTTCGAGGGCAACTTCCAGGCCTACGAAGAAGACAAGCGCCGCCGCCTGGGGGCTGACGCGACCGAGCCGCACCGGATCAAATACCGCCCGCTGGCGCGATAGGGGATGGGGGCGAGCGCCGCCGACACCGCTCGCCCCGGTCGCAGCCGAAGGACCCGGAAGAAGGACCGATCATGGCGTATCCGCCCCGCAAGCTCGCGTTTGTGCTGGCGCCCACCGATCAGGGCACGCTGATCGTCAACCGGTTCGACTACAAGATGGTCGATGCCGAACGCGGTTTCGGCGTTGGCTACATGCTGCTGAACCAGGCCTCCTACGACGCGGGAGAGGTGGCCACGGCGCAGCAATTGCTGGCCCTGCGCCGGCAGTATCACGGCGACGGGGTATTCGCCGTGGATTGCGGCGCCAATATCGGGGTGTTCACCGTCGAATGGGCCAAGTCCATGACTGGCTGGGGATTCGTGCTGGCGATCGAGGCGCAGGAGCGGGATTTTTACGCACTCGCCGGCAATATCGCGATCAACAACTGTCTGAATGCACGGGCGGTGCATGCGGCGGTGACGACCGGACCCGGCGTGCTGCGCATTCCGGTGCCGGATTATCTGTCTCCGGCGACGTTCGGTAGCCTGGAACTGCGTCCATCCGCGACGAATGAGCCGATCGGGCAGGCCATCGACTATCGTGAGGACCGAATGGCCGCGGTGTCGGCGATTTCGATCGATTCGCTGGCGTTGGGCCGACTGGACCTGCTGAAAATCGATGTGGAAGGGATGGAGTTGGAAGTCCTGCAAGGGGCCAGTGTCACGATCGGGCGCTGCCTGCCCATTATCGTGGTCGAGCACCTGAAATCCCCCGTCGGCGCCCTGCGGGAGACCCTGGAGTCGCACGGCTATCGCTGCTTCGATACGCCGATGAACATCGTCGCGGTCCATACGAGCGACGGGACCCTGGCGCATCTGTCGGTCCTGGCACCGCCTGCCTCGGCTTGAGTGTCGGGTCGGAAACATGATGCGCCGTTTCGGAGGGTTGTCGTGATCAGGCTGGCGGGCGTGACCCCGAAATCGATCCGGGGCCAGGGGTGGTGGGCATCCACACATCAGGAAACTCTGATATCCCTATGAAATGCGGCACCATGTTTCCGAACATATACTGAACCGGCCGAGCGAAGGTCGGGCGCGCAAGGATGCTGCAAGATGACCCGGGATAGGCCCCTGCGCCCTTCATTGCGAGATCGCCGTACCGTGCCATCCTTGCCCATTCCGCCGTATCACCGTTGTACCCCGAAGCAAATGAAGCGTCGGTCAGCCGGGGTTGGGATCCCGATGTCGTCGCCAGTCCGCCATCCGGGGTCCGTGGCCATGCGGGCGGACCCGACGTTGGCTCCCGGCCGACCGGCATCATGATGAATCCAGCCCCGGCCGGTCGCGACAATGGCGACGGCGATCCGCTTCCGCCTGTCATGACCGGCGCCCCCATCCGTGCGCCCAACGGCGCCATCGTTCTGGACCGTCGGCTCGGCCGCACCTGGACCTTTGTCGAAGTCTTTGCTCTGGCCACTGTCTTGCTGGTCGGAGTGGCGCTGCGGGCGGGCACTGTCCTGACCCAGACCTATGTCGTGTTCGCCGATGAGACCTTCCAATATCTGGAACAGGCCCACCGGCTGGCGTTCGGCGCCGGCGTGGTGCCCTGGGAATATCACGACGGCATCCGGTCCTGGCTGCTGCCCGGGATCGTCGCCGGGTTGATGCGGGTGGGGGCCGCGTTCGGCGACGATCCACTGAACTATCTACGGCGGATCCGCCTTGCCTGTGCCGCGTTGTCGCTGTCCGTGGTGTATGTCGCTTTCTGCCAGGGCCTGCGCACCGGTGGATCGCGGGTTGGCGGCGCCCGGATCGGCGGCGGAAGGACCGGGGGGCTGGTCTCGGCGATTCTGACCAGTGGGTTCTGTGCGATCTGGTTCGACCTGATCTGGTTCGCGCCCGCCGTCCTGACCGAGGTTCTGGCGGCGCATTGCGCGCTGGTCGGCCTGTTTCTGGCGGATGACCGGGATCGCGGCGATCACCGGCGGTTGGTGGTGGCGGGATTGTGCCTCGGTCTGGCGGTGTGCCTGCGGTATCAGTACGCGCCGGCCCTGGCCGCGGCATCGCTATGGCAGCATCGGCTGGATTGGGCGCGGTGGCGCTGGCTGGTGACGGGCGGGTTGGCCGTGGTGCTGCCGCTGGGCGGAGTGGTCGATTGGGTCACCTGGGGGGCGCCGTTCCAGTCGATCTGGCTGAATTTCGTCCGCAATTCCGTGGACGGGGTCAGTTCCGCCATGGGCACCGAGCCGCTGTCCTTCTTCCCGGCCTATCTGACGACCGCGTTCCGTCCCGCGCCGATTTTCGTGTTCCTGGCAGTGTTCGGGGCGACACGCGCACCCGCCTTGGCCATTGCGGCGCTGGGCGTGCTGCTGATGCATATGGCGGTGCCGCACAAGGAGGTACGGTTCATCTACCTGGCCCTGGCAATCCTGCCGGTGCTGATCGGCCTGGGTGCCGCCTGCGTCTTGCAGGTGGTGGCCGAGCGGGTGAGGGCTGGATGGGTGGGGTGGCTGGCCGCGCCGTTGTTGGTGCTGGGCGGCTGGGCATCGTGGAACGGCGCGACCACCCAGCCTCTGGTCGAGCGCTGGGACTTCAATCGTGGTCCCGTCGAGGCCTTTCTGCTGGCGCATCGCCAACCCGATCTGTGTGGGTTGGGGGTGCGAGATATGCGGGTGATCGACAGTGGCGGCTACGCCTATCTGCATCGGGACGTGCCGATTTTCTTCTCTGAATTCGTGCCGTCTGTCGTGCTTCCGGGGGTGCGCATGTCGTTGCGGTTTTCGGTTGAGCGGCACGGGCAGGAAGTGCCGGGGGTGGCGGGGGAGGGGTTTACTGCTTCGAGCGGTCTTTACAACTATCTGGTGGGGTCGGAGACGGCCGAACCACCGGGGTTTGTTCGCATGTCTTGTTTCAGTGGGGTGTCTTATCAGGGGCGCTCCACGACGTGTCTGTACCGGCGTCCGGGAACCTGTGGACCGGCCGCGAGCGGTCGCTGACATTCGATCCGTGGGTCATGGTCGGTTTCGGTCGTCGGAGCAACAAGGTGCGTTGCGGGCTACAAGGCTGTGGGTGAAGGCATTATCATAACCGATCAGGCAATGTCGTCGTTACTTCAAGACTAGGGCGCGAACCAAAGTCGTGCGATCGAGGACACGCCTCACCGTCATTGCCGGGCTTCACCCGGCAACCTGCGCTTCAGCGGAAGGGGGGGTGTTGGGTCAAGCCTGGCGATGACGGTAAGGCCAGTCTATCGGCCCATCGCAAGAGTCGTCGATGTTCATCCGCGCAATGTTGGATCGCACCCTTGGTTGACGCGCCGTTGGACGACGGCCAAAACCGACCGATAATAATACGGTTTTGGGAAAGGTCCCATTCAATGGAATTGGGTATCTATCACGAGTTTCCGATGCTGCCCGGCCGCGGCCAGGCCGCATGCTTCGCCGCGGGGTTCGACATCGTCGACGCCAGCGAGGAGTATGGCCTGGACGTGATGTGGCTCGCGGAACTGCATTTCGACAAAGCCCGCGCCCTCGCGGCCAGCCCGTTGGTGCTTGGTGCCGCGATCGCGGCCCGCACAGAGCGGATCAGGATCGGAACCAGCGTGCAAGTGCTTCCGCTGGCGAACCCGCTTCGCATCGCCGAGGAAGCAGCGACCCTGGACCACATATCCAAAGGCCGGCTGATCTTCGGTATCGGACGCAGCGGCGTCGTGAAGACCTACGAGGCGTTGAACATCGCGTTTTCCGAAAGCAAGGAACGTGAGATAGAGTGTCTGGAGATCATCCAGCGCGCCTGGCAGCAGGACAATTTCTCCTACAAGGGCAAATTTTACGACATCGACGACGTCACGGTCGTTCCGCGGCCGGTGCAGCAGCCGATGCCCGAAATCCGCATCGCCGCCGCGAGCATCGAGACATTCCCCGCGGCCGGCAAAGCGGGCCAGGGTCTTTTCCTGTCCGTACGTCACGAGGACGCGCGGATGTTCAAGCAGAACATTGACGTCTACCGCAAAGCCTGGACCGACGCCGGCCATCCCGGGGACGCACCCGTCTACCTCCGCTGCCCCGGCTTCGTCGCCAAAACCGATGCGGCGGCGCAGGAAGCCTACGGGCCGACTCTCATGCGCCATTTCCAGAACCAAAGCCGCCTGCTCGCCGATTCCGCTAGACGGCAAAACACCCCGCCGGACCACGCACGTTGGAAAACATCGCAGCGCCTGACTGAAATCACGCTCGGCGAAACCTTGCGCGGTTCGGTTTTCGTTGGTTCGCCGGATACCGTTGTGGGGAAGTTGAAAGACCTGCAACGCGACATCGGGCTGTCGGGCGTGCAACTGGAAACGAATTGCGCGGGCCTGGCCGATCACGCGGCCGAGCGGGAGGCGATCCGGCTTTTGGCGCGGGAGGTCAAATCCGCGTTCGGTTGAGTGCGGCTTCGAGCCTCTCGGATCGAGACATGCAGAGCCAAACGGGTGCGGGGAGGGCGGGCGTCGGTCTTGGTGTGCCCCTGTCGGCGGTTCGCCGTCACCGTTACGCGGCATCGGCTGGGCGGGTATCGGCTGGGCGGGTATCGGCTGGGCGGGCATCGGCAGACCCCGCGGGCATAAAGGTTCAACCGGCGGCACACGCCCGGCAATTTAACGGAAGGCGAGCGAATCGATCAGGGCGATTCCGCGAACGCTTGCTAGTAGATGATCGTCGACGTTGGGGCACCGGTCAGACACGTGCCCCCGTTCCTGCCATCGGTCCCGCCTGGGTGACCTGACACTTCAGGTGTATGCACGCGGTGGCCCAACACTCGGGAGTCCAATATGCCGTTCTATGAAAAAAGTGATGTCCGTATCCGCTACGAGGAGGCCGGCAGCGGCTTTCCGCTGTTCGTCGTCCCGGGCGGCGGGCTGAATTCACGAATCGCCAACTGGCCCACCGCCGTGATCAACGCGATGGCGGCATTCAGCGGCGAATTCCGCTGCATCACGATGGACCAACGCAACGCCAACGGCGGCGAGTCGAGCGGTCCAATCCCGGCCAGCGACCCATGGGATGCGTTCGCGGACGACCAACTCGGGTTGATGGACCATCTTGGCATCGATAGATTCTTCTTCATGGGCTACTGCATCGGCGGCTGTTTCGCCATGAAGCTGCTGGAACGTGCGCCGGACCGGGTCGTGGGCGGGATTCTGTGCCAGACGGTCGGCCATCACCCAGACCACCCGGATTTTATGTTCAACTCCGGTCGCGACGTATGGGCGCCCGAATTCCTCGCCCGCCGACCGGATGTCGACTCATCCGAGATCGAACCGTATCTGCACCGCTTGTATCGGGTGTATCCGGATTTCGTCTACAGCGTGACCCGTGAGTTCGCGCAATCCTGCCCGACGCCAATCCTGGTGCTGCCTGACGACACGCCGGCACACCCGCTGGTCACGTCGCGGGACGTCGCGGCGCTGGCGCCGAGCGCGCGGTCGACCGCGTTCCCATGGCGAGCACCCCAGGAGATGCTGGACGCAACGACCCAGGAGGTGCTCGCATTCCTGCGCCAACATACGCCGCGCTGATGGGGCGGCCCAAACGAGCTGCCGACCGGGACCGAACCGGAACCCGAAGCAAGCAGGCGCGCGGCAGGCCGGCGTGGCTGCCTGGCTTGCCAGCGGCCAAAAACCCGGCGACAAACCGATGATGCCGAGTGGTGAAACCGCCGAATGGGAAATCCAGGCGAAGCACGGCGAACCCACCACCTGAACGACAATAACGCCTAGCATCACGCCAGGCTTCGAGGAGACGTACATGCTCACCAAATTTGACAGCTCCTATTTCGGCACCGTCGATATGGAGAAGCTGGGATACGCCGGCACGCCGATCAACGACCGACACTATTCGCGGGAAGTGCTGGGGCAGGCGCTGCACAAGGTCGTCTCCTACGCACAATGCATGGACGAGCGCGGCTTCGACACGATGTGGATGGCGGAACATCATTTCCAGCCGGAAGGGACTGAACTGATCCCGAACCTGCTGATGATGGCGATGCATCTCTGCGGCGTGACCAAGAACATCAACGTCGGGTGCGGTTTCAACGTCGTGCCCATGTGGCATCCGCTGCGCCTCGCCGAAGACTACGCGATGGCCGACATCCTGACCGGTGGGCGAGTGATCTTCGGCGTCGCCCGCGGCTATCACACCCGGGAGGTCGAGTCCTTCGGCAACCCGCTGTCCGATCAGGAAGCGAACCGCGCGTTCTTCGAGGAAGGCGTCGATGTCATCTTCAAGGCGTTCGAGGGCAAGCCTTTCTCGCACAAGGGCCGGTTCTTCACGATCCCGCCCGAGGTCCCCTATCGCGGCTACACGTTGAAGGAAATCACGCTGGTCCCGTCGCCGGCGCGGTTGCCGGTCGAATGCTGGCAGCCGATCCAAAGCGGCTCGGACCGCGCGTTCGACTTCATGGCCAAGCATGGCATCAGCGGCGTGATCGGCGGTGGCTCCGCTGAAGGCGGCGCGGTCGACCGTCACATCGACGGCTTTCGGGCGGCCTATGCGCGCCGTGGTGTCCACCTCGAACCCGGTGAGCGTCTCGCGCTCGGCTTTCAGTTCCACATCGCGAACAGCCGCGAGCAGGCGATCCGCGAAGCCGCCCCGCACTACGAAGAGAACATGAAGATGTTCGGCGAACTGCGGCTCGTGCGCGCGCTGACGGAAGAGCAGATCGCGGCCATGCGCGATCCATCGCTGGCCGGCTCGGTCAAGCTACCGAGGATCGAGGACGCCGTGGCCATGGGCGGCTTCCTGGCCGGCACGCCCGCCGACATCATCAAGCAGCTCAAGGCGATCGAGAAGCGCTACCCCGCCCTGAATCGCGTTGTCTGCGCGACCCCGCTGGGCACGCCTCTCGCCGTTCAGCTAGAGGATCTGGACCGCTTTTCGAAGGAGGTCATGCCTGCCTTCGGAGCCGGACCGAAGATCGCCGTGGCGGCGCAATAAGCGGCACACCCGTTCCCCTCCGGGCCTGGCCCGGAGGGGCGGACTTTTTCCGTGATGCCAATATGGCAGCGGCATGCGATCGCCTTATGAAACGAGGCTGCCGAGCAGCGGAAACCATATGGCCGATAGCGGCCGAATGCTCGCGCGGAAGGTCGAACCCATCGCCGTGACGCTTGGTCGTCAGACCATGCGGAGGTCGCGCCACCGACCCGAACCTGGATCGGTGACGGACACTGTCGGCCCATGATGCCGGCGCGATGGGCCTACCCGCCGAACTGAAACACGCTTGCCGGTTCGTCCATGAATGTAAGGTCCCGGCGCAGATGGCCCGTCATCTCCTCCACATAGGGGGCGGTGGCGCAGAACTGCTCGAAATGCCGCTCGTTCAAGGTCAGACCCGCCCGTTTGCAAAGACCGGCCAGTTCGTCGCGGCGCGCCTGTCCGATCTCGGCTTTGGCTGGCTCCGGCACCGGCGGTTGGGCGGCCGAGAACACGGCATCCGGGTCCAGAGTGGGGCGGCGGCTCTTCCAGGGCGTGGCGGCCTCATAGGCCCGCGCGACCCGCAGCACGGTCGCGTCATCGAATGGTCGCCCGACCACCTGCATTGAAAGCGGCAGCCCGTCCGCGGTGAAGCCCACGCACTGCACCAATGCCGGCCCACCGGTGACGTTGAACGGCGTCGTCACCGAATTGCGCTGCCAGAAATTGATCGTCCGCCAGGAATCCAGGCGAGCGGCGGGGCCGGGAGCGGCGGTGATCAACACGTCGTATTTGGCGTAAAGCGGCGCCATCTCGGCGATCATCAACCGACGCTGGCGGGACGCGCGCATATAGTCCGGTCCCGAGATCAGCAGCGCACCCAGCGCCCGCCCCAGGAAATCCTCCCCGAAATCGCCCAGACGCTCCCGCAGGACGGGTTCGTGGACGGAGAACAACTCGCTCTCGGCACCGGTGATCTTCACCGCGTGATAGTCGGCGGCGGGGCGGATGCGCGCGTCCTCCAGCACCGCGCCGAGGCCCCGTAGCACGTCGAGCGCGGCTTCCAGAGCGGCTTTGGCTTCCGGGTGGATCGGCACATCGTCTTCGTAAAGGTGGCGCAGCACGCCGATCCGCAGGCCCTTGACCCCACCGGTCAGAGCGGCGCGGTAGTCGGGCAGCGGGCGGTTCGCGCTGGCTGGATCGCCCGCATCGTGGCCGGCGATCGCTTGCAGCATGATGGCGCAGTCCTCGACCGTCCAGGTCATCGGACCGGCGTGATCGTAGCTGAAGGAGTTGGTGTAGACCCCGCGCCGGCTGACCAGCCCATAGGTCGGCTTCAGCCCCACCAGCCCGCACAAGGCCGCCGGATTGCGGATCGACCCGCCCGTGTCGGACCCCAGCGAGCCCATCATCAGCCCCGCGGCAACCCCGGCGCCGGAGCCGCTCGATGAACCTCCCGTGAAATGATCGCGGTTCCAGGGATTGCGCGCCGCTGGCCAGGGCAGGTCGAAGGATGGGCCACCATGGGCGAATTCATGCGTGGACAGCTTGCCCAGCAGGATCGCGCCGCCCGCGTAGAGCTTCGAGACCGTGGTCGCGTCGAATTCCGGCACGTAATTTTCCCGCGTGCGGGAATGGCAGGTCGTGCGGATGCCGGCGGTGCAATAGATGTCCTTCAGCGCGAACGGGATGCCATGCATCGGGCCGCGATAGTTGCCGGCCATGATCTCCGATTCCGCCTGGCGGGCCTGAAGCATGGCGTGGTCGGCGGTGACCAGCAGATAGGAATTGAGCTGCGGATCGATGGCAGCGGTCCGTTCCAGGAAATGCCGGGTCAGCTCTACCGGCGAGAGCTGGCGGCGCTGAATCAGGGCGGCGGCGTCGGTGATGGACAGGTAATGCAGGTCGGTGGCGGGCGTGGCGTCAGGCATGGAAACTCCTTTCCGCTCGGGCGGGACAATGGCGGAGACGGTTCCTCGCGCCGCATGCCGGACCGGCTGAGCCGGATGGGTGCCGCGCGGTAGGCAGCCTAGCAGCCTGTCGGACTTACGCCCACCGGAGGCTCATGTTAGAATCGTAACGTCGATTCGCTCCCTCCCCGGATGCCGCCAATGAGCAACTTCCGCCCCACCGATCGCCTAACCGGCTTCCTGATGCCGCCGTCTATCGATGAATGG
>CAMATI010000098.1 GCA_945861095.1 Asaia bogorensis
CACCGCTTTTTGTATCAGGCTGGGTTACGTGACTCGGGGTGTGACCCGGTCAGCTGGCCCAGCTTCCGGTTGCAAATGGCGGGGCGACTTGGCATTCAAACCTACTACCTTGGAATCACGGTAGAAAAAATGAGGGGATGGCTGAGGGACACCGTGTCTAACACCATCTTCCTGACGATATGGGATGGCGGCGGCATCGACACTTACGACTTCTCTGCCTTCTCCACCCCGCAGTTCATCGATCTTGCTCCCGGTCGCAACAGCAATCTCGGCACCCAACTCGCCACCCTCGGCGCGGGACAGACCGCGCGCGGCAACGTGTTCAACGCGCTGCAACACGGCAACAACGTGAATTCGCTGATCGAGAACGCGATCGGCGGCACCGGCGATGACGTGATCCAGGGCAACATCGCCAATAACCGGCTCGAAGGCGGCGATGGTGCGGACGACCTCTACGGCCTGAACGGTCAGGACACGCTGATCGGCGGCATCGGCACCGACGAGTTGATCGGCGGTGACGGCGACGACATGTTGATCGGCGGTGCAGGCGGGGACATCCTCTCCGGCGGCGATGGGTTCGACACCGCGGCCTACACCTCGGCCCTTGGGGAGGTGGTCACCATCACACCGGTCTCCGGTCCCAGCTTTGGGCGGTGGACCGTCGCCGGCCCGGCCCAGGCGGGCGGGGATCTATTGTCTGGGATCGAGGGCTTCGTGTTCGGCGAAGGCGGCGATGTCATCACCCTCGCCTCGGCGCCGGGCTATCAGATCATCACGATCGACGGTGCGGGCGGCAATGACATCATCAATGGCAGCCACGAATATGAAACGCTGATCGGTGGCCTCGGCACCGACTCTCTGCGGCCCAATCTTGGCCGGTTCAATGCGTACGGCGGCGCGCAGGGCGTCGTAGCGGGGACGTGGATCGAATCCCTGGCCCAGAACGACGAACTGATCCTGAACCGGCGCACTTACGATGGCAATTTCAGCTTTGTCGATCCGACCGGGAACGGGATCGCATGGCTTGCCACCGATGAATCGACCGCGCGCGGCATCTCCCGGATCGACTACAGTGGCACGAATTTTCAGGATATCGTCCACGGAGCCAAGGGAAACGATGTCCTGCGGGGCTTCGACGGCATCGACACGCTCAACGGCCTTGAGGGCGAGGATACCCTGGAAGGCGGCAGGGGCAACGACCGCCTGGATGGCGGCGACGGTCATGATCTGCTGCGGGGCGGCGACGATATCGACATCCTGTATGGCGGCGAGGGCAACGATACGCTGCAAGGCGGCCTCGGTGCCGACAACCTGCATGGCGGCAACGGCAACGACCGGATCGAAACCGGCGGTGGCGGCGATCTTGTGGTCTTCGGCAATGCCGGCGATGACCACTGATCGGCAGCAACGACGCTGAAATAATGTACGGTGGACCCGACAACGATACGATCAGCGGATCGGGAGGCGCCGACATCCTTGACGGCGAAGCCGGCAATGACACGTTTTTCGGCGGCGACGGCGACGACACTATTCTGACCGGTTTGGGCGTCGAGACCGTCGACGGCGGTATTGGCTTCGATACCCTGGATATCCGCCGTTACAACGTGGCGCTGGGTGTCACCTTCGCCCTGAAGGGACCGGTTGGCAGCCTGGGCAGCGACGGCACCCGCGTGATCGGTGTCGAGCGATTGCTATACAACGCCGGCAACGGCAACGACTGGATCACCGGATTCGACAACAATGACGCTCTCTACGGCTTCGAGGGTCAGGACACCCTGGACGGCGGCGCGGGCAACGACCACCTGGACGGCGGCAACGGCAACGACCTGTTACGCGGAGGCGACGATATCGACAGCCTGACCGGGGGTGAGGGCAACGACACGCTGCAAGGCGGCCTCGGTGCCGACAACCTGCTTGGCGGCAACGGCAACGACCGGATCGAAACCGGTGGCGGGGGTGATGTCGCGGCCTTCGGCAATGCCGGTGACGACTATATGGTCGGCAGCAACGACTCCGAAGTCTTCTATGGCGGGGCCGACAACGATACCATCGCCGGCCTGGGTGGCAGCGACCGCATTGACGGCGAAGCTGGCAATGACGATCTCCGTGGTGGCGAAGGCGACGACTATATTCTGACGGGTCTGGGCGTCGAGAATGTCGACGGCGGCAGCGGCTTCGATACGCTGGATATCAATCGTTTCTTCACGACATTAGGTGTTACCTTCGCCCTGAAGGGACCCATCAGCAGCGTGGGCAGCGACGGCACCCGCGTGATCGGGGTAGAGCGGTTGCTCTATAACGGCGGCACCGGCGACGATCGCATAACCGGCTTCGACGGTAATGACAATCTATATGGCAACGATGGCGCGGATATCCTGGACGGCGGCAACGGCAATGACGGCGTCTACGGTGTCGAGGGCAATGACACGCTGCGGGGTGGGGCAGGCATCGATGCCATGGATGGCGGCAACGGCAACGATCTGTTGTTCGGAGGCGATGGCGACGACAGCGTCTTCGGTCGGGATGGCAATGACGTTCTGAACGGTGACGACGGGATCGATTACATCCTTGGCGGGCCAGGAAACGATACCATGTTCGGCGGGGCCGGCAATGACCAGATGTCGGGGGATGACGATGATGACTGGATGCACGGCGGTTCCGGCGCTGACGTTCTGCTTGGTGGCTTCGGCAACGACCGGATCGAAACCGGAGGGGGTGGCGACGTCAACGTCTACGGTGGCGGCGGCAATGACACCATTATCGGCAGCGACGATGCCGAGACATTGTATGGCGGTGAGGACAACGACCTGATCGCCGGTTTCGGCGGCGCTGATACCCTCTACGGGGAGGGCGGCAATGACAACCTGCGTGCCGGCGACGGTGACGATCGTATCTATACCGGCCTGGGCGTCGATACCATCGACGGTGGCGTGGGCTTCGACACGTTGACCATCGATCGTTCCACCACCGCCCTCGGTGTTACCTTTGTCCTCAAGGCGAGCACGCTGGCCAGTCTGGGCAACGATGGCATGCGCGTGACCGGCGTCGAGCGTTTGCTGTACACCGGCGGCACCGGCAACGACCGGATCACCGCGTTCGACGGCGATGACGTGCTGATCGGTGGCGACGGGCTGGATGTTTTGGATGGCGGGAACGGCATCGACATGTTGCACGGCCAGGGGGGCGCGGATGTGCTGCGGGGCGGCGCCGGTATCGACCAACTGTTCGGCGGCGAAGGCAATGATACGCTGCAAGGCGGGGCGGGCGCCGACCATCTCTATGGCGGCTTTGGCAACGACCGGATCGAGACCGGGGGTGGCGGTGACACCGTTGTCTACGGCGAGAGCGGCGACGATACGATGGTCGGCAGCCCCGATGGCGAAACCTTCCACGGCGGCGACGACAACGACATCATCAGCGGCCTTGGCGGCAACGATTTCCTGTTCGGCGACGCCGGCAACGACACGCTGAGCGGTGGCACCGGGAATGACTATCTCCACGGCGGGGCAGGGAACGACGTCCTGGTATTCCTGGCCGGTGTTGGGACTGATACGGTCGTCGGCTTCGACGCCGATGCTGCGGGGGGGCAGGACATCATCGACGTGTCGGGGTTCAACTTCCTGAACTTCGCCGCCATGCTGGGCCAGGGCGTCACGATTGCGGCATCCGGCGCCGATACCATCGTCAACTTTGGCGTCAATCGCCCCGTCGTTTCGTTCGCTGGAATTGCCGTGGCGAGTCTCGAAACAACCGATTTCAGGTTCTGACCCCAGGGCGGGCGCCGCGTCCGCCGATCAAGACCGTAGCGGTTGTGATGTCTGGCCAGTCTGTCATCCGCACGATGTCGCGCCGTCCGTGGTGCCGTCACAGCCAGGGGCCTGACATCATTGCGCGGCGCGGGAAAAGCAAGCGCGCAATCCGCAACCGCGGCATGCCGTGGCGGGCCGGAGACGGCGTTCGGGCCTTTCATGCTACGCTCCCGCCATGGGGAGTGACGCGACGATTCTGGGTATCGGCCTCGGCGTGCTCGCCTATGGGCTGTTCGCCGTCCATGACGCCGCGATCAAGTGGCTGGTGGAGACATTGCCGGTCTGGCAGGTGCTGTTCGTCCGCAGCGCGACGATCCTGGTGGTCTGTCTGTTGGTCGGGCGAGGGGCGCTGCTGGACCGAGCCGTGAAGACGCCGCTGAAACGAGCGCTGGGCTTCCGGGCGATGATCACGCTGACCGCCTGGCTTTGCTATTATACCGCCGCGCGCAGCATGGGCCTGGGGCAGTTGCTGACGTTGTATTTTGCCGCGCCGATCATCGTGACGTTGCTGGCGGCGCGGGTATTGGGAGAAACCGTGACCCCGGCACGGTGGGCCGCGGTCGGCGTCGGGTTTGTCGGCGTGATGTTCGCCGCCGATCCGTTCGGCGTGCCGGCCTCGGTGGCGACGGTTCTGGTGCTGATCGCCGCCGGCCTCTGGGGATACGCGATCATTCTGATGCGTCAGATCGCTCGTCGGGAAACGTCGATGATCCAGATGTTGTTCAACAACGCGATCTTCCTGGTGTTTACCGGGGCCGCCTGCCTGTGGTCGTGGGTGCCACCGGACTTGCCGGCGTTGGGGCTGTTGGTCTCGGTCGGCGCGTTTGGCGGTCTGGCGCAGTTTTTGGTGTTCGAGATGGCTCGGCGGACCCCGGCGTCGGTGATGGCGACAGTGGAGTATTCGGCGCTGATCTGGGCGTTTCTGTTGGGGTACGCGATCTGGGGGGACATTCCGTCGCCGGCGGTTTGGGTGGGGGCGGGGTTGATTGCGCTTGCCGGGGTGATCCTGGTGGTGGCGGAGCGTGGTGCGAGGAAGTCGGTGCCGGGTTGAGCGTGGCGGTTGCTGGCGATTGGAAGTGGGCGTCCGCTTGATGAGCCATGGTCCATCCCGATCGAAGACGCTTGGTGCTTCGGCCCGGGGTTTTGACAGGTTGTGATGGGCGCGGCGGGCTCCATGTTCCGGGCTGTCCGTGAGCCGGAATGGCATCCGGGGCGAATGGTCGCAGTCGACCCGAAGCGAACCCGCGTAGATCCTCCAAGCCTCGGGGGCGCACCGACCGTTGCGCGACGGACTTCTACGCCGAAATCACCCAGTCCGATCAAGGCCTGAACCTTACTCGTATTTTTTTGATTTATGCACCACGCGTGGCGGTCCGACGCAGATCTGTTGTCGTCAAACCCGCCTTCTGTCATGAGAAAGCCTGAGTTTATGATCGGCAAGGATCGAGGCAGCAGCGCTATGGAACCAACCCCTCTGTCACCGCGATTGGAGCGCCTACGTGTTGCTGTGGCAAACACCATACCATGTGACCAGCAAGCCGACCGCGCCGCGCTGCTCGGCCAGCCATTGACGACGCTCGTCATTAACTACCTGACTTGGAGGGCCCGGCTCATTCGCATCAAGCAAAGGTCAGTGACGATCTGGCCGGAGGTGAGGGAGTCCCCCCACTATCACACTTACGCCGCAGCTATCGCTGAGATCGAAAAAGAGTTTGAAGAGGGGCTCGACATAAACCCGAGATTGTCTAATCAGGTACGTTGGAAGGGCTTCAAGGCGCAGACGAAACCTCCAGCAAATATAACAAGCGGCGAAAAAATGCGCTGGGGATGGAGGGGCAAAGACCGGGCCCGCGTGCTTTACGATGTGCACCATCTTCACATGGGTTCACGATCTGCAGGCGTAGCAGGTCGCACGGGAGAGCTTCTGTTTGTTGGCGTGTTACCAGATCGAGCCCTTTTTCTCACCATAGGTGATCACGCCAGCTTCGAGGACGGCACGATTAGCCACTTGATGAACTCCTACGCTGAGAGCACGGTTCTGCAAGAGGAAGTCTATCTGGCCGGTCCGGGGGTAACCACCGGCGGCACCCAGATATGCGACACTTTCAAGGCTATCGATATCGTCGAAGGGCTGCGACAACTAGACTGCCAGCTGATTGCCCAGGGCGCGACCGACGACCAGGAAGACTTTCTATTGGATTACGATGATATTGTGATTATCGACGAGACGGGAGCAGAAATACATCGGTTCAAGGGAAAACTCTGAACCGAGCCGGGGAAAGTCAAAAGGACGCCGGCTTAAGTGGGACATGCGACAAACTGAGTCCGCTGGGGTAGGATCACGGTTCACAGCGGCTTAGCCACCGTCGTCCAAAACCAGCCGCGCAGCTCGATCAGTGTGCCCGAAACCGGATCTTCTGACCTCACCGATGGGTCGAAAGCAGCCAGTCAGCGTGGTGAAAGGTTTTTGATTTACGCGGCAAGGGCCGCCGGCGATCTGCGGCGATTCGGTTTGGGCCCACTGCCTGGTCGACTGTTAGGAACCCGCCGATCTCTCAATCCGAAGAACGCCGACCGGCTCGACCGAAATAGGGCGGCTGTGAGTTCGGGGGGGAAGGAAGAAGGACCAGGTAATCCGCCCAAACTATCTGTCGTGGTACTTCGCGAGTTGGCCACCACGCCATCCCTCTACCGGGACCGGACACCCGGCCGGAACCCGCCCTAAAAAACCCGCCGCCCCGCTTTCCAAGTCCCCAACACAACCCCCTCCAACGCTCGCCCATCAAACGGCGTATTCTGCGCCTTACCAGGCAACTTCCCCGCTTCCACCTTCCAAATCCGCTCCGGATGGAACAGGCACAGATCGGCGGCAGCATCGCGCGCGATCCGTCCAGCCTCAATCCCCAGCACCGAGGCAGGCCGGCTGGTCAGCAACTCAATCGCCAGGGCCATCGGCACCGACCCGTTATGCACATGTGCCAGAGTCACCCCCAGCAACGTCGCCAACCCCGTCCCCCCCGGCACCGCCTGAGCAAACGGCAGCCGCTTATCATCCGCATCGCTCGGCCGGTGGTCGGAAGCAATCGCGTCGATCGTCCCGTCCGCCAGGGCCGCGACCACCGCCCGCCGATCCTCTTCCTTGCGCAAGGGCGGCGACAGTTTCGCATAAGTGCGAAATTCGCCAATCGCGGTCTCGTTCAGGTCGAAATAGGGGGGAGCAGTGTCGCAGGTGACCGAAAGCCCCTCATCCTTGGCTCGCCTGATCAACGACAGCGCCTCCCCGGTGGAGACATGGGCAAAATGCACCGACCCACCGGTCAGCGCCGCCAACCTGATGTCGCGCATGACCAGAATGGCCTCGGCCGCGGCGGGAATGCCGGGCAGGCCGAGCCGGGTGGCGGATTCGCTTTCGGTGGCGGTGCCGCCGGCGGCGAGCCAGGGGTCTTCCGGATGCTGCACGATCCGGGCGCCAAAGCCCCTCGCATACGCCAGCGCCTGCCGCATCAGCCGAGTCGAGCCAATCGCTCGGCCGCCATCGGTGAACGCCACGGCCCCGGCTTCGCGCAACAGGCCGAGTTCGGCCATGTCCTCGCCCTTGCAACCGCGGGTGACGGCGCCATAGGGCAGGATGGTCAGGCTGCCGGTCTCATCGCCGCGCATGCGCAGCAGATGCACCAAGGCGGGATCGTCGATCGCCGGGCGGCTGTCGGGCAGGGCCGCCAGGGTGGTGATGCCCCCGGCCGCCGCCGCGGTCGCGGCCGAGGCGATGGTTTCCCGATACTCGTAGCCCGGTTCGCCGAGGGCGGCCCGCATATCGACCAGCCCGGGGCACAGGATGGCGCCGTCCTCCCGGATCACGGTCGCGCCGTCCGGGCAACCCAAAGACGGTCCGAAATCGGCAATGCGTCCGTCGCGGACCAGCAGATCGCCGGTCAGGTCTATCCCGGCGCCCAGGATGCGGACACCGGTGAACAGCGTATCAGGGTTCATTCCGGCCCTGCCCGCGAGAGAGCGTGTCGAGCACGGCCATGCGCACGGCCACCCCCATCTCCACCTGTTCCTTGATCACGCTGCGATGTGGGTCGTCGGCGACGGCGCTGTCGATCTCCACGCCGCGGTTCATCGGGCCGGGATGCATGACCAGCGAATCGGGCTTGGCATAGGCCAGTTTTTCCGCGTCCAGGCCCCAGAAACGGAAGAATTCGCGCTCGCTGGGAACCTGACCGCCGGCCATGCGCTCGCGTTGCAGGCGCAGCATCATCACGATATCGGCGCCGGCCAGACCGGTTTTCATGTCGTGGTGGACCTCCACGCCCAGGTCGGCGATGCCGGTCGGCATCAGGGTGGGAGGGCCGACGACTCGCACCTGGCAGCCCATCGTGGTCATCAGATGGATGTTGGATCGCGCGACGCGGGAGTGCATGACGTCGCCGCAGATCGCCACGGTCAGGCCGGCGATGCGGCCCTTGCGGCGCTTGATGGTCAGCGCGTCCAGCAGGGCCTGGGTGGGGTGTTCGTGCGTGCCGTCGCCGGCGTTGATGACGGCGGCATCGACTTTCTGCGCCAGCAGGTTGGGCGCGCCGGACTGGCCGTGGCGCACCACCAGCAGGTCGCACTGCATGGCGTTCAGGGTTGCGGCGGTGTCCAGCAGGGTCTCGCCCTTGTTCACCGAAGATGTGGACACCGACATGTTGATCACGTCGGCGCCGAGCCGCTTGCCGGCGAGCTCGAAGCTGGTGCGGGTGCGGGTGCTGTCCTCGAAGAACAGATTGATCAGGGTGCGGCCTCGCAAAAGGTCGCGCTGGGTCTTGCCCGAACGGTTGAGCAGCACGTAGCTCTCCGCCAGGTCGAGCAATTGGGCGATCGCGGGCGGTTCCAGCCCTTCGATCGCCAGGAGATGTTTGCGCCGGTAGAACACGGCGCCTCCTTGGGCCAAGCGTGTCCGGTCGTCAACCGGTGGGCCGTCCCGCCGCGGTGCGGTCCGGAGGATCGAGGTCATGCGCCGCTTGCCGCAAGTTTTGCTTGCCCGGGTTCCACCGCATGCCCTAGTGCGTTGAAGCAACGGCTGCTCGGCGTGTGGGGCAAAAGCTTTGGCGCGCCAGAGATACGTGTGTCTGGGCAAACAGGGGATATGACGCAATGGGATTGAAGCTCGCCGCCGCCGGATTGGCCGCCGTTCTCGCCTTGGGCGCAATGGCGGGACCCGCCGCCGCCCAAACCCTCGACAAGCGTGAATTCAACGTGGTCGGCACCTGGGGTTTCCTCAGCAACTGGTCCCTGGTGGAAAAGCCGTTCTGGGCCGAGGAATTGCCCAAGGCGTCCGGTGGCGCACTGAAGGGCAATGCCCGCGCGCAGACCGAACTCAACCTGAAGGGCACTGAGATCCTGCGGCTGCTGAAGCAGGGCGTGTTCGACTTTGCCGCCGCACTGCCGATCTATGTCGATGAGGGCAGCGCCGTGATCGAGGCCGTCGACATCGCCGGTGTCGCGCGCGACTTCAAGTCCGCCCGCGCCGTCGCCGACGCCTGGTTGCCCGAGATGCAGAAGGTCATGCGCGACAAGCACGGCGCCACGATCCTGGCCACCTTCGTGTTCCCCGAGCAGGTCATTTGGTGCCGCGGCGACGTCAAGAGCGCCGCCGACATCAAGGGCAAGAAGGTGCGCGTGCAGGGTACCTCGCAGGGGGATTTCATCACCGCGCTCGGTGGCGTGCCGGTGACGATCGCGTTCGCCGAAGTGCTGCCCGCGCTGGAAAAGGGCGTGGTGGATTGCGGCATCACCGGCACGATGCCGGGCTACAAGGCCAAGTGGACGGAGGTCACTCAGTCGCTGCTTTGGCTGCCGGTCAATTACACGATCGGCTTCTGGGCCGTGAACAACGCGACATGGTCGAAACTGTCCAAGCCGACGCAGGATTTCCTGACCGTGCAGTTCAAGGCGCTGGAAGACCGCGCGTGGTCGGTGATCTCGGCCGAATCCGATGAAGGCATCTTCTGCGCGACCGGCACCGGCACCTGCAAACAGGGTCCGGTGGGCAAATTGTCGCTGGTGAAGCCGTCGGCGGCCGATGTCGCGGCGCGTGAGAAGGCGTTGAACGAGGTCGTGCTGCCGAACTGGGCCAAGCGCTGTGGAGAGGCATGCACAGCGACCTGGAATACTCTGGTGGGCAAGACCTATGGCCTGACCGCCAAGCCGAACTGATCGGTCGCCGGGTGAGGGGCTTTTGATGGAGCGGCTCTGGGCCGGCGTGGCGGTGGTCTCGCGCGTCGCGGCCTGGGCGGGCGCGGCCATGCTGCTGTTTGCCGCCTTCGTCGTCACGGCTGAAATCCTGCTGCGCAAGGTGGTCAGCCCGATCTTCGGGGCCTCCTACAGCTTCACCGGCTCGGACGAAATCGCCGGCTACCTGTTCGCCGTCGCCACCAGTTGGTCGATGGCGCATGTGCTGGTGACCCGCGGCCATGTGCGGATCGATGCGCTGTACGGGCTTCTCGGCCCCCGTCTGCGGGCCGTGTGCGATGTGGCGGCGCTGCTGGCACTCGGGCTGTTCGTGGCCGTGCTGCTGGAGCGGACCGGCGCGCTGTGGCTGGTCGCATGGGAGGATGGCGCCCGATCCAACACCACGTTGCGGGTTCCGCTGGCCTGGCCGCAGGGGGCCTGGGTGGCGGGGATCGCGCTGTTCGCCTTCGCCCTCGCCCTGGCCCTGGTGCGCACGCTCGCCGCTGTGATGCGCAACGATCTGGCGCTGGCGGCGGAACTGGCGGGCGCTTCCAGCCAGGATGATGAAATCAGGCAGGAGCTTGAGAGTTTGCCCATCGCTCAGCCACCCGCGCGAGGACCTTGAACCATGATGGTGACCGCTCTCGCCTTGCTCGCGGGAATGCTGGCCCTCAGTGTGCCGGTCGCCGCCGTGATGGGCGTGCTGGGGCTGGCGCTGAACCAGTTCTTCGCGCTGATGCCGCTGCACCGCGCCATGGGCGACGTCGCGTGGAACGCCAGCAGCGAATACATCCTGATTTCCATTCCGCTGTTCGTCATGCTGGGGGAGATCCTGCTGCGCGCCGGCATCGCCGCGCGGGTCTATGCCGCGATCGCGCAATGGCTGTCCTGGCTGCCGGGCGGACTGATGCATGCCAATATCGGCACCAGCACCTTATTCGCGGCGACGTCCGGCTCCTCCGTCGCCACCGCGGCCACCATCGGAACCGTGGCGATGCCGGAAATCCGCCGGCGCGGCTATCATGAGCCGCTGTTCCTGGGCACCATCGCCGCCGGCGGCACATTGGGCATCCTGATCCCGCCATCGATCAACTTCATCCTGTATGGATTGCTGACCAACACCTCGGTGCCGCGGCTGTATCTGGCGGGCTTCGTGCCGGGTTTCATGCTGGCCGGGCTGTTCATGGTGATCGTGGCGCTAGCCTGCATCCTCGATCCGGCAAAGGGCGGCCGGCCTGTCCAGACCAGTTGGCGGGAACGTCTGACCGGGTTGCCGACCCTGGTGCCGCCGCTGTTGATCTTTCTGGTCGTGGTGGGCTCGATCTACGCGGGCGTCGCCACGCCGACCGAGGCTGCTTCCCTGGGCGTCGTCGCCGCCCTGTTGCTGGCCGCGTGGGAGCGGGCGCTGTCCTGGCCAATGCTGCGCGCGGTGGCCGAGGGCACCATGCGCACCACGGCGATGATCATGCTGATCATCCTGGCGGCCCAGTTCCTCAATTTCGTGCTGGGTGCGATCGGCCTGACAGACGGCATCGCCGAGGCCATCAAGGGGCTTGGCCTGGGGGCCGTCGGCACGATGCTGCTGATCGTCGTGTTCTACCTGATTCTGGGCTGCTTCATGGAGACGATCTCCATGATGATCCTGACCACGCCGTTCATCGCCCCGGTGGTGTTCGGCCTGGGGTGGGACCCGGTGTGGTGGGGTATCGTGCTGACCATCCTGATCGAGGCCGCCCTGATTACGCCGCCGGTCGGCCTGAATCTTTACGTCGTGCAGGGCCTGAGGGCGCGTGGGGCCATTGGCGATGTCATACGTGGCGCCTTGCCCTTTGTCGGGGCGATGCTGGTGCTGATCGTGCTGCTGATGATGCTGCCCGACATTGCGTTGTGGTTGCCTCGACTGGTGATGGGGTAACCACCCGCCGGCGCGCTTTGCCGGCATGACCGAGGCCACGCGCCCATCTGGTGACCGTCAGGCGCGCGCGGCCTCGACCCCGTAAGGGCGTTCGCGGAACCAGGCCGACGCGGCGCGGGAGGCCGGCTGTGTCGCCCTGGGTCGGTGGTTGCCCGGCGAGTATCGGCTGCATTGCGCGTGGATCGGTCCACCAGCCGTTCAACCCGCCTCCAGCGACGGATACGGCCCATCCACCACCCGCCAGCGTGCCAGCACGATCTCTCGGATCGTCCGCCGCATGATCTTGCCCTGGGCGTTGCGGGGCAGTTCCGGCAGCATCAGCAGCGCCCGCGGATGCTTGTAGCGCGCGATTTCCGCCAGCGCGGACCTTGCGCGCTCCGGCCAGTCCGGATCGTCGGTTTCCGCCACGGCGACGATGATTTCGCCCCAGTATTCCGACGGCAATGAAACGACCGACACCGCCCCGGTGCCGGCGGTGCCGGTCAAAACACGCTCGATCTCATCGGGATAGATCTTGTAGCCGCCGGACTTGATGACATCGGCCAGCCGCCCGACCAGATGCAGCCGCCCGCGTCCGTCGATCCGGCCGAGATCGCCGGTATCGTGGAACCCGTCCGCCGGCAGGTCGTGAAACCCGTTCGCGTCCAGATGGCCGACATACATGTGCCGGCCCCGCAGGAAGACCTCGCCCACCGTATCGACCGGCAGGGGGGCGCCGGTGTCGTCCCGGATCTGGATTTCGACCCCGGTCCCGGGCCACCCCACGCAGACTCCGTCGCCCTGTTCGGCGTCGGCATAATAGGCATCGGTGGCGGACGGCGGCAGGACGGTGATCGGGTTGATGATCTCCGACTTGCCATAGGTGATGCGCACGACCGGGCCGAACATCGCCCGCGCCTTGGCATAGAGCGACGGCAACAGCGGGGCCGTGCCGCAAAAGATCGTGCGGATGCCCTCGATCCGCCGGTCGCCGTATTCGCCGATGATTTTCGCCAACGGCGTCGGCGGCGCGAAGATGTGGACCACCCGTCCGTTGTCCAGCGCGTCCCGCACGCGCGGCATGTCCACCCCGTCCAGCAGATACGCCGTGCCGCCGCGGTCGTTGAAACCCTGGGTGAGCAAGCCCGCCCCATGCACGAACGGCGTCATCAGGAGCACCGCGCTGCCCGGCCCCGGCATCGTCTCGAAATGCGCGCGTTGCAGGATGGAGCCGATCCAGCGCGATGCATGCGTATAGACGATCGCCTTGGGCCGGCCGGTGGTGCCCGACGTGAACAGGATCCGCCCCCACGCATCCCCGGGAACCGGCGGCAAACCGGCAAGATCGCCCGGAGCCTCCGGGATATCCTCCACCGCCAAAACCTGACAGCCAAGATCACGAAACGCCGAGGCCTGCGCCGCGGTCGTGACGACCCGCTTCACCCCGGCAATGGCGATGCAATAGGCTTTCTCTTCGGCGCTGTAGCTGGCGTTCAACGGGGTCTCGGCCACCCCAGCGATGCGCAGGCCGACGGATACCCAGACCGCATCGATGGAGTTGAGAAGCGAACTGGCAACCGGTTCGCCCGGACGCACCCCCTCCCGATGCAATTCCACCGCCAAACGCGCCGCCCGCTCGGCCATTGTCGTAAAGGTGATCCCGCGGGTGCCGTCATGCACGGCGGTCCGATCGCCATGTTCGCCCACGACCGCGGCAAGGTCCGCCGCCCAGGGGATCGTCCCGATCACGCCGGGACGATCGAACGGCTTCGATCCGCCAGAGACATCACGCGCCACACGTTCACGCGCCACACATTCACGCGCCAAACGGTCACTCCGGGGACACGCCCATGATCCGGGCGAACCGTTCCCGATAGGCCGGCCAGACCTCGGGGTTGACCAGACGCGGCGGCTTCTTGCCGTCCAGGATCTCCAGCACCTGTTCGGCGGCAAACCGCGACATGTTCTCCCGCGCTTCCACCGTTCCGCCGGCCGTGTGCGGGCTGACCAGCACGTTGTCGAATCGCATCAGAGGATGCTCCGACGGCGGGGGTTCGTCTTCCCACACATCCAGGCCGGCGCCGGCGATCAGCTTCTTGTCCAGAGCGTCGGCCAGGGCGGCTTCGTCATGAATGAACCCGCGTGCCGTGGTCACGAAATACGCTTCCGGCTTCATCCGCGCGAACTGCGCCGCCCCCATCATCTTGCGCGACGCCTTGGTCAGCGGGCAGTGCACGGACACGAAATCAGCCTGCGCCAGCAACTCGTCGAGTTCCACCTTCTCAGCCCCGCGCGCCTTGATCTGTTCGGCGGTCATAAAGGGGTCGTAGGCCAGCACCCGCATCTTGAACAACCCTTGGCACAACTCGGCCAGCCGCCCGCCGACATTGCCGATGCCCAGCACGCCCACAGTCTTGTTCAGCAATTCCCGCCCGGTGAAAGCATTGCGCTCATGCGCCTTGCCGCTGCGCAGATGGCGGTCGGCTTCGATGATGCGCTTCGACAGGGTCAGCATCATCGCCAGAGCGTGTTCCGCCACCGCCTCCCGGTTGCCGCCGGACTGGTTCACCACGGCGATGCCCTGCGCGGTGCAGGCATCGACATCCACCGTGTCGTAGCCGGCGCCGTTGGACGACACCGCCACCAGGTTCGGCGTCTTCGCCAGCAGCGCGTCCGTCACCTGGAAATGCGGCGCGATGACCTGCCGCGACGCGCCGATCTGATAGACATGCGCCTGGGTCAGGATCGGCGTCACCAGATCGGCCGGACTGTCATTCTCCAACTTGTCCAACTGCACGTCCGGCCGCTGTGCCAGAATCTCGACAAACAGCGGGGACGACAGGTATTTCACATAGAACACGCGCTTCGCATTGGGCGCCATGATGTTTCCTCCTGATTGTTTCGGGCCGCTACACTAACACGAACCCTTTGTAGCCCTCGGCCGCGATCTCGTCGCATCGCTTCTTGTAGCCGGCGAACCCGCCGACATACGGCATGAACACGCGCGGCTTGCCCGGAATGTTCGCCCCGACATACCAGGAGTTCGCGAGCGGGTACAAGGTGCTGTCGGCCACGTCGTTGACGTGTTGGACCCAATTAGCCTCGGCCTCGGGACTGGCCTCGATCCGGGACTTGCCCGCCTTGCGCATGGCCCCGATGCAGTCGGCGATCCAGTCCATGTGCTGTTCGATGGCGACGATCATCTGCGTCTTCACCGACGGGCTGCCGGGACCGGTGATGATGAACATGTTGGGGAAGCCCGAGACCATCAGCCCCAGATAGGTCGTGGGTCCACCCGCCCATTTGTCCCGCAGCGCCTGGCCGCTTTCGACCTTGATGTCGATTTCCAGCAGCGCGCCGGTCATCGCATCGAAGCCGGTGGCGAAAATCAGCGCGTCGAACGGCCCGTATTCGGTATCGCGCGTGCGCACGCCGGTTTCGGTGATCTCCGCGATCGGGTCGCTGCGCACATCGACCAGGCTGACATTGTCGCGGTTATAGGTCTCGTAATAGTTGGTATCCAGGCACAGCCGCTTGGTGCCGATCGGATGGTCCTTCGGCGCCAGCAGTTCCGCCGCACGTTGGTCCTTGACGATGGACCGGATGCGCTCGCGCACGAATTCCGACGCTGTGTCGTTGGATTCCTTGTTCACCAGCAGGTCGGTATAGGCATAGAGGAAGCTGATGCTGCCGCCTTCCGCCCATTTCTTGGTATAGGCGTCCCGCCGTTCTTCCGCGGTTGCTTCCAGGGCGGATTTGGTTGGCGGCGGAAACCCGGCGATCCCGAATGGCGTGTCATAGGCGGCCTTGCGGCGAGCCGGATAGTCGGCCTTGTGCTCCTGTTCCTTTTCCGCGGACATCGGATGGTTGTTGGCGGGCAGACTGTAATTGGCGGTGCGTTGGAACACGGTCAGGTGTTTGGCCTGTTGCGCCACGATCGGGATCAACTGCACGCCGGACGATCCGGTGCCGATCACGCCAACGCGCAGGCCGGAAAAATCCACACCCTCATGCGGCCAGAGTCCCGTGTGGTACCACTTGCCCTTGAAGTCCTGGATTCCCTTGAAGTTGGGCACCCGAGGCGTGGAAAGATTGCCCGCCGCCATGATGCAGAACGGCGCGGTCACCACGTCGCCCTTGTCGGTTTTCACCGTCCACAGCCGGGTCGCTTCGTTGAAGGTCGCCGACACCACGCGAGTGTTCAACTGGACGTCGCGGCGCAGGTCGAACCGGTCGGCGACGTGGTTGATGTAGCGCAGGATTTCAGGCTGGGTGCCGTAGCGTTCCGGCCAGGTCCATTCCTGCTGCAACTCGTCAGAGAACGCATAGGAGTATTCCAGGCTCTCCACGTCGCAGCGCGCGCCGGGATAACGGTTCCAGAACCAGGTGCCACCGACGCCGGACCCGGCCTCGAACGCCCGTGCCGTCAGCCCCATGCGCCGCAGCCGGTGCAACGCGTAAAGACCCCCCAGCCCCGCGCCCACAACCACCACATCGAGCGTGTTGGGTAGGATGGTTGCTGTCGTCGTCTGCTCCTGAACGTCCGCCATTGTCTGGTTTCCTATCGTCTCCGCGCCGAACCGTCGTTGGTACCGGGTTTGGCTTGATGTGACGATCTTATCCGGTCGGGGACCCCAGGCAAAGCCGGCCGTGAGGAGCGAAAGGCGACTTCGCGGTGTCGTCTCTGGTTCATGCCGGCCATCCCGGTCGTACGATGATGGTCAGGGGCAAACCGGCAGCTATTCTAAGCCAATCGAGATGCATGCCAATCGCGACGCCGGAGTGTGTGCTCGCAAATCTCGTGCGGTCAGGCGTCGTCTCGTCAGGAGGCCGAATGAAGGCCGAAGCGGTTCACTGTGACTGGAGGCGGCAAACCACTCTGGCCCCCAGATTTTTCGGGTGATTTCACGCTGAGCCGCACCGTATCGGCGTGTGATTAATCCGTTCAAACAGGGGGCTGGAGCGCGCTGACCGTTTCCGATCAGCCTGATACCGCTCCAGCAACGGACCGCCGAACGCCGCGCTCGGCTAGGACCGTGGAAAACACGCGCTGACGTTGAGGGTTATGCCGTTCATGGGGGCCGGCAGCCAGGCAAATGCCCCGGTCGAGATGGCCACCCGGTAAAACCGCCCGGCGGTGCCCAGGCAGGTGGCCACATCCGGTGTCGTGGTGACATTCGACGTAGTGATCACCCCGGCATAGATCCAGTTGCCGGCAAGCGTCACCGCCTGGCTCTGGGTCAGCGCCGGTGTGGTGCACGGTAGAACGCCCAATGTTCCCAAGGCGCCGCAACGCGCGGTGCTGGCGGCGACCGTGTGAAGCGACCCGATTGCCCATACCAAGACGCCGGAGCCAATGATTCCCATGATCCCGACAATGGTCATCGGACCGATGAGTGCGAACTCCAGGAGCGCGGATCCTCGTCTGGCGGAGGCCAGTCTTCTGAAGAATTTCATTGCAGTTGCACGGTTGCGGCGGCGGTGAACGATGCCGGCACGAAGGTACTTATGGCCGGTAACATGGGTGTGTACGGATAAGTCGCGTTGATTGACACATATAGACCCGGCCTTGTGCTGTCGGCACAGAGCGCGGTGCAGGCCGTGGCGACCATCGCCAAGGTTCCGCCCGAACCGGTCACGCAAAAACAGGATGGACCGGTCACGTTTGCTGTGACCAGCGGTAAATTAGAGCTGGTTCGCATGTCCGCGAGGTTCTCGACCACCGTCTTGATATTCGCCGCGGTCACGTTCTTGCCGGTCAGGAAGGCGTAATGTGAACCGGCGCCCACCGCGTTGTTCAGCCGGCTGCGGCCCAGGTTGGCCATACCGAGATCGACCATCCCCGCGAAAAACAGCAACAAGACCGGGAAAGCTATGGCGACCTCGACCGCGGCGGCCGCGCGCGTGGCTCCACGCAACTGTTGGACAATAGAAGTCAGACGCTTGCCTCCAGACACGAAGGAAACTACCCGTCCTTGCATGCGATTGCGGGGGCGGGGCAATACGCGCGGAGTACAGGCCATATACGTGTGTCCCGCTACCCTCGGCGGATATGGTCCGGATTGCGGCGAGTCTGGTGAACGCGACGAGACCAACCGCGGTGTGGGTGCGGGGTTATGTGCGTGCATGTCTTGGTTCATTGGACCAGCAACCGCTTGCGACCAAACGAAAGTGCACCCATCGCGACACAATTCGTCGCTGACATGTGGGCGGAGTTGTTGATCAAAACATCTCCAACGATATATTCCAGGCAATCTGTGCTCGTTATCCCGGTGTTATTGCCCATGGTGAGGGAAATATTTGGCCCGTACACAATGCCAGTCATCGAACGCGTCCCGCTATTGCCTAGGTCTAGTAACGTGCCCGTTGATACAAGCAGTATGCCGCCGGCTGCCGGTCCCGCCGAGCCGGATTGTGCGGTCAGAGTGACGGATGACGACTGCTCAAACCGGACCTGTCCCGACGTGACGATGGTCACGCCGGTCCCCTGCAACGACGCCGAATTCCGTAATCTGATATCGCCGTTGACATAATACGTGCCGGGATTGAGCGTAACCTGGGCCGAATTGGTGAGATCCCAGCTTGAGTAGCTACCGGGGCTTCTGGTCGTGGAGCCCGAATCGACGTTCAGTGCGGTCCCCGCGCCAGGGCTCAGCCCCGCCCGCAGGGACACGATCCGCGGCTCCGTCGCGTATGGGTCCTCAATGGCGGCAGTGTTGGGATAGCGATTGCCGCTGATTATCGCCGAGTTGTTGGTCACGATGGTGCCGGCGGAATAGACATCACGGACGCTGATCGCGGTATTATTGCTCGCGACGATCGTGCCATTGCTCCAGATCGCGCAGTTCGGGGCGTTGATGGCTGCAGTGTTGTTAAACTGCATGGCCTGGTTTTTCAGGGAAACCAGACACGGCTGGGCGCCATCGAGTTCGGCCATGGAGGTTGCCGAGATCGTTAGCGTGGATCCGCCACCGATGAAGGCTGAGACCCCCTTCGTTATTGGCCGACTCAGCGTTACCGTGATTGCCTTGTTGGCTGCATCCTTGACACCCGTTCCCAGCTGGGCGGAAAAAACGCTACTGGACAACGTGTTGGTTGCCGCGTTCCAGGATGTGGTTCCCAGGTTTTGGCCACTGCTCAATTGAATGAGGTTCGCGGCAGCCATCGTCCCGGCCTGCGGGCTGTCGGCGTTCGCGTATTTAACCCATGTTTAGCACCCACCAAAATAAACCTCATATTATCAGTATCTTGTGCCGCCTCTGCGGCTCGTGTGGCACTACAACCGCGTCATAGGGGGTTCAGACGGTGCGTCTCTGGATCCCTCCCGGCGAGGCATCGATCCCCAG
>CAMATI010000099.1 GCA_945861095.1 Asaia bogorensis
GTGGGGAAGGTGAGCGTGGCGGCGCGTGGCGTCAAGGGGTTATAGAATAATTATGGCACTACATTGAAGATTCCAGGGGCGGTCGACTGTATATCAGGGGTTTTCCGTAGTCGTTACGGTATATGGTGGAAAAAACGCTAAAGATGGGCCAGGCATCGACCCAGGCCCGGACGCCCCGGTCGGCAGCCTGGTCCTGCTGCTCGGCGCCGACCTGGACGGTTCGCCCACCGTACGCCTGACCGCCGTGCATCGACGCGCCCGCGGCGGGGACACGACAGGGTCGCGGATGACGCTCGATCTGCCGCCCAACCAGGCCGACCAGGGCGGACCGGCCCTGGACGCGAGCGGACGCCTGCTCGGGATGACAAGCCTGGGACCGCGCGGGGAGGCGGTGATCGTCCCCCACGACGTGATCGCGCGCTTCGCCACCCCGTCCGAGGCATCCAATGCGGTGGACCCGCATTGGGACAGACCCGGCGAGCCATCCGCGGGCATGCCGGGGACCATGTCCACACCCCGATCCGCGCAGGGCATGGTGGCACCCCCGGCCAACACCGCGATCCCCCTCGCCGCCGCGACCGGACGGCGTGGCTGGCTCGGCGTCGCTCTGCAACCGATCACCGTGCCCGACCAACTGGTGCAGAAGGCGGGGCAGACATCCGGGCGCATGGTGGTCAGCGTCGCAATCTCCGGCCCCGCCGACCGCGCGGGATTGCGGGTCGGCGATGTGTTGTTGGCACTGGATGGCTACAGCACCAGCGGATCCCACGCGTTGCGGGCGTTTCTCGGTGCCGACCGAATCGGGCGCCAGGTGGAGGTCCGCCTGCTGCGCGACGGCTCTATCCTGTCCACGTTCCTGACGGTCGCGGCGCAACCCGCCGGCCAATCGAGCGGTTCCGGCGGCGGCTCCCGCTAGGGTTCGGGTCGCCCACGCCCGGCGCCCACGCCATGCGCCCACGTCATGCGCCCACGCCCGGCGCATGACGCGCCACACAAGATCTGGCGCCGTGATGCGGCCCGACGGCATCGACCGTTGCGGTCGGACCTGGCGCGCGCCCCGCGTGGGACCGGAAATCCGCGCCAAACCCTGTTGCCTGGCGACATCGGCGGCTTAAACGGAAACAAATGACCAGACAGGTGTCGTGCGCCTTGCGATGGGGGCGGTGCTCTGCTAGACGGCGCGGCTCACGTAATGTCCGGAATGTGACCGCCTCTCGCTCCCCGTCAGGGCCGCGGGGCCTCACCAGATTGAAGAGGGGCGCTGGCCCATGGCTGTACCAAAGAGAAAAACGTCGCCCTCACGCCGGGGCATGCGACGGAGTCATCAGGCGCTGACGCCTCAGGCGTATTCCGAGTGCAAGAACTGCGGGGAGCTGAAGCGCCCGCATCACGTGTGCAGCCATTGCGGCCATTATGATGGACGAGAGGTCGTGACGGCCGGAAAGGCGCTGCGAGGCGCGGTCCGAAACTGAACGCCGGACACGGCGTGCGTTAGGCCCGTCCTTGAGCGGTCCCTTTACGCTGGCGGTTGACGCCATGGGTGGCGACAAGGCCCCCGCTATGGTGATCGATGGCCTGGAAATCGCCGCGGAACGCCATCCGACGGCGCGTTTCCTGCTGGTCGGTGACGAACCGACCCTGACCGAGCACCTGTCGCGGCGCCGACGCGCGCGGGCGGCGTGCACGATCAGGCATGCCTCGCAGACGATCAGCAGCGACATGAAACCGACTGCGGCGTTGCGCAGCCGGCAGTCGTCCATGCGCCTGGCGATCGACGCCGTGGCCACCGGAGAGGCGTCCGGCGTTGTGTCCGCCGGCAATACGGGTGCGCTGCTGGCCCTGGCGAAGATCATCATCAAGTCCCTGCCCGGGATCGACCGGCCGGCGATGGCCGCGATCGGCCCGTCGGCGCGCGGCGATGTGGTGATGCTCGACCTCGGCGCCAACGTACAGTGCGACGCCCGCAACCTGGTCGAATTCGCGGTGATGGGCGACGTGTTCGCCCGCACCGTTCTCGGCCTGACCGCGCCCACCATCGGCCTGCTGAATGTCGGGTCGGAGGAGTTGAAGGGCGACGACAAGCTGCGCATGGCCGCCGAGATCCTGCGCGCCAGTCATATCGGCCCGCAATTCCATGGCTTCGTGGAAGGCCACGACATCACCGCCGGCACCACCGACGTGATCGTGACCGACGGGTTCACCGGCAATGTCGCCCTGAAAACCGGAGAGGGCGCGCTGAAGCTGATCGGCGACATGCTGAAACAGGTGTTCGGCCGCAACCTCGCTTCCAAGATCGCCTATATGCTGGCCAAGCCCGGGCTCGACCGACTGCGGGAATGGCTGGATCCTCGCCGTTACAACGGGGCCGTGATGGTGGGTCTGAACGGTGTCGTGGTAAAGTCGCATGGCGGGACGGACGCGCAAGGGTTCGCCCATGCGCTGGATGTCGCGATGGACATGGTCGTGCATCGCTTCAACGAGCATATCCGGGAAGATCTGGCCCGAATCGATCTGGCCAAGCGTGCCACGCGGGAGAAAACCGGGCGCCTCGACAAGAACGACGACCCACAACTGGCGACCGCCTGAGCAGGAAACCCGATGTCACGACGCTCCATCCTCTCCGGTGTCGGCGGTTATCTGCCTGAACGCGTCGTGACCAACGACGAACTGGCGCGTACGGTCGACACGTCGGATTCCTGGATCCAGGAACGAACCGGGATCCGCCAACGCCATTTTGCCGCGCCCCACGAAACCGCATGCTTCATGGGGGCGGCCGCCGCGCGCGCGGCACTGGCTCATGCCGGCGCCACCGCCGACGATGTCGATGCCATCATCGTGGCGACCAGCACGCCGGACCAGGCCTTCCCCGCCACCGCGGTGCGCGTGCAGGCCCAGCTTGGCATGACCCGTGGCTTCGGGTTCGATCTGGCCGCCGCCTGCACCGGGTTCGTCTATGGGCTGTCGGTCGCCGATGCGATGATCCGCGCCGGCCAGGTGTCCGGCGTGCTGGTGATCGGCAGCGAGGTCTATTCGCGCATCCTGGACTGGCGGGACCGTGGCACCTGCGTGCTGTTCGGCGATGGTGCCGGCGCCGTGTTCCTGCGCGCCGGCCAGGGTGACGGCACCGACCAGGGCATCCTGTCCACCCATCTGCATGCCCAGGGCAGCCTGGGCGATATCCTCTACGTCGATGGCGCGGTAGGTCGGCCGGACCGCCCGGGACATCTGGTGATGCACGGCAAGGAAGTGTTCCGCCACGCGGTCACCCGCCTGGCGGGAGCCGTGGAGGAAGCGCTCGCCGCCAACAATCTGACCCATCGCGACATCGACTGGCTCGTTCCGCATCAGGCCAACCGCCGGATCATCGACGCCATGGGTAAGCGGCTGGGCCTGCCGGCGGACCGGGTCGTGGTGACCGTGGACCGGCATGCCAACACCTCCGCGGCCTCGGTTCCCCTGGCCCTGGCCGAGGCATGCCGGGATGGGCGCATCCGGGTCGGCCAACTCGTGCTGCTGGAAGCCCTGGGCGGCGGCCTGACCTGGGGGTCCGCCCTGGTACGGATGTGACGGCCGTACACATGTAACGACCGATCACCTGCCGCGGCCAATATCGGACCCAACTGACTGATCCTGAGACATTTTTTTCAAGACATGCTTGACGAGCCGACACGGTCTGCATAGCGTCGGGCCATGTTGACAATCACCCGCGCTCACCTCGCCGAAACAATCTACACCCAGGTCGGGCTGTCGCGGAATGAATCCGCCGACCTGCTGGAAATGGTGTTGGGTCGGATTTCAACGGAATTGGAAAACGGACAATCCGTTAAAATCAGTGGGTTCGGAACCTTTTCTGTCAGACAGAAGGGCCGCCGGATCGGCCGCAATCCGAAGACCGGGGAAGAAGTGCCGATCCTGCCGCGCCGGGTTCTGGTGTTCCGCCCCAGCCACGTGCTGAAGGCCCGGATCAACGGCAAGACCCCCGGCACGGATAGCGATGAATGATCTTTCCGCGGTGTGACGCTGTTCCATGCCCTTGGCATCCGTGCCCTCGGCATCCGCGGCAACGGCATCCAACCCTGCGGCATCCGACCCAGCGGCGTCCGACCCAGTTGCACCCGCGTCAGTGGCGCGGGCGGATGGCGCGGCCATGAGCGATCAGGTGGCTCGGGAAACCCCGATCGGGGCGGCGACCGACATGACGCCGGACCCGGCGGACCGTCCCCGGCTCAAGAAGGCCCCCAACGCGTTTCGCACGATCAGTGAGGTAGCGGACGAGCTTCACATCCCGCAGCATGTGTTGCGGTTCTGGGAAACCAAATTCGCCCAGGTCAAACCGCTGAAGCGTGGCGGCGGCCGGCGCTATTATCGCCCGGACGACATCCAGTTGCTGCGGCGGATTTCCGACCTGCTGTATAACCACGGCTATACGATCAAGGGCGTGCAGCGGTTGCTCCGCGAAGGCGGCGGCAAACTGTCCGACAACATCCCACCGCCGACCGCGGAAGAACGGGCGGCAGCCGAGGCCGAGATGGCGGAAGCCAAACAGGAGATGCTGATCCCGGGATTGGACTTGCCGCCGACACCGCCGCAGGCGCCGGTGCGTCCGCCCGCGCGGCAAAAGACCGACCCGGAGGTCGAACGGTTGCGCGCCGCCCTGCGCGAGACGTTGCAGGAACTGGAATGGCTGCGGACCCTGCTGCCCTAGAGCGGCTTCATGCTGACCGGAAACCGCTCTACATCCTGGTTTGATCGCATGATTCACACGCTGTTGCGTTCCGCGCAGCGTGATCATGCGCTCGTCGCTACGGACACCACGCGCGACCAGCGGGACCGGCCCGACGATCGCGCCGCGATGCCCACCTGCCCTTAAGAAAGCTCCTATGGCGCTATTTTCCGGAAGTGCGTGACGTCGGTCTGCTAAGCGACCCCAACCACCGGTGGCGCTCCAGCAACCTCGCTTCTTCGTGCCCTTCGTGTCTTCGTGGTGAGAACCGCGGTGCCAACCCAGACCCCCTTGCCTGTCCCGGAGAGCCCCATTCGTGCGGGGCACCAGGAACCGCGGGGCCGCGGTTCTCCCCACAACGACACGAAGGGCACAACGCAGGCTCCCGTCGTGCGTCGGACTGAAGCCAGCCTCCCACCAGGGCACGCGACAAAAGCCTGAAAGAACCCCGAACGCGCGCGCCCGATTGCGCATCGACCGGGGGCACGCCTAAACTTACCCGCCAGTAGGCCCGCCTGTAGGAAGGAACCGCCCAATGGATCTTCGTTTTACCCCGGAAGAGATCGCCTTCCGAGAGGACGTCCGCGCCTTCATCCGCGACAACCTGCCCACGGATATCCGCGACCGGATGAAACTCGGTCACAGCCCGCGCAAGGAAGACATCGTCCGCTGGCAGCGAATCCTGAATGCCAAGGGCTGGGCCGGCCTGTCCTGGCCCAAGGAATGGGGCGGCCCCGGCTGGACCGCCATCCAGAAGATGATCTTTCTGGAGGAAAACCAGGTCGCCCCGGCGCCGGAGCTGTCCTCCTTCAACATCACCATGATCGGCCCGGTGCTGCTGCAATTCGGCACGGAGGAGCAGAAGAAGCGCTTCCTGCCCCGTGCCGCCAACCTGGACGATTGGTGGTGCCAGGGCTTCTCCGAGCCCGGCGCCGGGTCCGACCTCGCGTCGCTCAAGACCGCGGCGAAGCTGGAAGGGGACCACTACATCGTCAACGGCCAGAAAATCTGGACCTCGACGGCGCATGTCGCGGACTGGTGCTTCGTGCTGGTGCGCACCAACCCGAACGCCCGCAAGCGCCAGGAGGGCATTTCGTTCCTGCTGGTCGACATGAAGACCCCGGGCATCACCGTCCGCCCGATCATCTCCATCGACGGCAGCCATCACCTGAACGAAGTCTTCTTCGACGACGTGAAGGTCCCGGTCGACATGCGCGTGCATGAGGAAAACAAGGGCTGGGACGTCGCCAAGTTCCTGCTGGGCAATGAGCGCACCGGCATCGCGCGCCTGGGCAAATCGCGGGAGCGGGTGAACGCGTCCGTCGACATGGCACGCCAGGTCAACAGCAACGGCCGGCCGCTGATCGCAGACCCAACCTTCCGCCAGCGCGTTGCGCAGTTGGAAATCGACATGAAGGCGCTGGAAATCACCCAGTACCGCGTCGTCTCCGCCTACGACAAGGCCGGCGGCTCCGGCAAGCCGGACCCGCTGTCATCGGTGCTGAAGGTGAAGGGCACCGAGTTGCTGCAGGCCGCCACGGAACTGGCCGTTGACGTCGCCGGGCCGATGGCAACCCCGATCTGGGCCGAGGAACTCGCCGCGCTGAACGAACCGGACGATCTGCTGGAAGCCTCCAGCGCCTCGGTCGGTTCCTACCTGTTCCTTCGCGCCGCCTCGATCTACGGCGGCACGAATGAAATCCAAAAGAACATCCTGACCAAAGCTGTGCTGGGGCTGTAATGGACTTCGAACCCTCCGACGACCAACGGCTGCTGCTGGAAAGCGTCAGCCGCATGCTGACCGACACCTACAGCTTCGCGCAACGCAAGACCTACCTGGCGGCTCCGGAAGGCTATTCCACTGCCATGTGGGCCCGGTTCGCCGAACAGGGCCTGCTGGGTGTGCCATTCGCCGAGGATTACGGCGGCTATGGCGGTGGCGCCCAGGAAATCATGCTGGTGATGCAGGCCTTCGGGCGCGTGCTGGTGCTGGAACCGTATCTCGCCACCGTCGTGCTGGGCGGCGGCGCGGTGCGGATCGCGGGAACCGACGCGCAGAAGAAGGCGATCCTGCCGGCGATCTGCGAAGGCAACCTGAAAATGGCCTTCGCCCACAGCGAACGCCAGGCGCGCTACGACCTGACCGACGTTGTCACCACCGCCAAGCGCGACGGTGACGCCTGGGTGCTCGACGGCTCCAAGACCGTCGTGCAGCACGGCGATGCGGCCGACAAGCTGGTCGTCAGCGCCCGCACGTCCGGCGAGCGGTATGACGCGGATGGCCTCACCCTGTTCCTGGTCGATACCTCCGCCCCAGGTGTGGCGCGCCGCGGCTACGCGACGCGTGACGAAACCCGTGCCGCCGATATCTCGCTGGGCAACGTGCGGGTCACCGATGCGGATGTCCTGGGGGAGGTCGGCAAGGGTCTGGCCATCATCCAGGCCGTCATCGATGCCGGCATCGCCGCCACCGCCGCCGAAACCGTGGGCGCGATGGAAGCGATGAACGACATGACGCTGGAATACAGCAAGACCCGCGTGCAGTTCGGCGCCCCGATCGGCACCTATCAGGTCGTGCAGCACCGCATGTCCGACATGTTCATGACCCAGGAGCAGGGGCGCAGCATGGCCATGCTCGCCACCATGATGATGGATGAGGAAGACCCCGCCATCCGCGCCCACAACATGGCGATGGCGAAGGTCGGCGTCGGACAGGCCGGCCGCTACGTGTCCCAGAGTGCCGTGCAGATGCATGGCGGCATCGGCATGACCGAGGAATACGCCGTCGGTCACTACTTCCGCCGCTGCATGGTGATGGAACGCCTGTGGGGCGACCCGGCCTACTACCTGCAAAAACTCGCCGATGAGGTGAACTGAGCGGCACCGACCAAAGGCCGGAGGGCTTCGGCTCTCCGGCCCCTTTTTGGCCGCTCGGGCCATTCCCGTCCCGTGTGGCCCCATAAAACCAACCGCCCAACCACCGATCTATGGGTGGCCGCTGTCATTGCGAGCGCAGCGAAGCAATCCAGGGTCTTGGCGTCATCGATCCTGTTGGCTGCCCTGGATTGCTTCGCTGCACTCGAAATGACAGCGACCGTTCTCGCCATGGATGACCGGTTCGGTCGGCACAACAGGAGGACACATCCAATGCGTGGCAATCATCTGAGCGTCCATCCCATCGCCGGCACGGTCGGCGCCGAGCTGCATGGCGTCGATATCTCCCAGGACCTGGATGCGGACACGATCGGCGAAATCCGCGCCGCCTTGCTGGATCATGGGGTGATCTTCTTTCGGGGCCAGACCCTGGACCACGCCCAGCACAAGCGCTTCGCCCGCCGATTCGGCGATATCTTCATCCAGCCGAATTTCCGCGGCGTCGGCGAGGACGATGAAATCCTGGAAATCCGCCGCCAGCCCACCGACAAGCGCATCGTCGGCGAACAATGGCACGCCGATACCACCATGATGGTCGAACCGCCGATGGGCGCCATCCTGTATGGCGTGGAAGTCCCCCCGTATGGCGGCGACACCCAGTTCTGCAGCCTCCACCACGCCTATGAAGCTCTGTCGGACGGCATGAAGTCCCTCCTGCTCGGCCTGCGCGCGGTGCATTCCGACCAACGGGTCGCCGGGTCCGCGCAACGGCTGAACGCGCTGCGGTCCACCAAAATCCGCCAGGTCGAGGACTGGCAGCCAACCGTCAACATGCATCCGGTGGTGCGCACCCACCCCGAAACCGGCCGGCGGTCACTGTTCGTCAACCGATCCTATGTCGATCGGTTCGAGGACATGACCGTCGAGGAAAGCCGACCGCTGCTGGATTTCCTGTTCCGCCACATGGAGCGTCCGGAATTCACCTGCCGGTTCCGTTGGGAAAACGGGTCGGTGTCCTTCTGGGACAACCGCGCCGTGCACCATATCGCGGTGAACGACGCCGGCGAGCATTTTCGCCATGTACGACGCGTCCAGATCGCGGGGGATCAGCCGTTCCTGAGGGCTTGAGCGGTTCCTGACGACGCGATTTCCGTCACGGCGGCGCCAAAAGCCCCATCCGCAATGGAGAAAAATCTCCCCCTCCCCATATCAGCGGTGCGTGAATCACCCAGCGGAGCCCCATGCGGGCCTGCCCACCCACAACCACCCCTATCCTCCAAACACCCCCACCAATCGACATTGCCGAAATAACCACTCAGGCGCACGATCCCCGCAACCTGCCGATGCACGACCACCAAAGCCGGCAAACCGGGGAGAACGCCACCATGAAACTCGGAAAACGCACCTTCATCGCGTTGATCGCGGCATCCCTGTCGCTGCCCGCCTTCGCGCAAGACCCCAAACCCGTCCCCAAGCCCGAGGAACTCGGCTTCGACCCCAACCGCCTCGACCGCATCACCCGCGCCTTCCAAGGCTATATCGACTCCGGCGAACTCCCAGGCGCCGTCGTGCTGATCGCGCGCAACGGCAAGACCGCCTATTTCCAGGCCTTCGGCTACCGAGACCGCGAGCGCAAGGCGCGGATGACCACTGACACGATCTTCCGCATCGCCTCGATGACCAAGCCGATCGCCTCGGTCGCCGCCATGATCCTGGTGGAGGAAGGCAAGCTCGACCTGGCAGCCCCGGTGTCGCGCTATCTGCCCGAGTTCAAGGACCTTCAGGTCGGCGTGCCCACCAAGGACGCCGCCACCGGCAAGACCGAACTGGTCCTGCAACCGCAGAAGCGGCCGATGATCGTGCAGGACCTGCTGCGCCACACCGCCGGCCTGGTCTATGCGCCCCCGTTGGGCAGCGGCCCGGTCAGCCAGTTGTATCGCGAGGCCGGCGTCTCGACCCGCGACGAACCGCTGTCCACCATGGTCACCAAACTCTCCAAACTGCCGCTGGCACACCAGCCCGGCGAGGTCTGGGAATACAGCGTCGCGACCGACATCCTCGGCCGGGTGGTGGAGGTCGTATCCGGCACCGACCTCGACCGTTTCATCGAAGACCGCATCACCAAGCCGCTCGGCATGACATCCACCGGCTTTGTCGTCCCCGAGGCCAACAAGGACCGCATCGCCGAACCGCAGGCCAACCCGGCCACCGGCCAGCGCCCGCCTTTGTTCGATCCGCTGAAGAAGCCGGCGCGCATCGCCGGCGGCGGAGGCGGCGTGTCGACCGCCGGCGATTATCTGCGCCTGTGCGAGATATTCCTGAACGGCGGCAAGGGCGACGAGGTCCGCCTGCTGGCCCCGTCCACCGTGGCCCTGATGACCGCCAACGCGCTGCGACCCGGAACGGGGTATTCGGCGGAAGCCCAACGCTCCGTCGACAGCGCCCCCACCCCCGCCATGGGCCAAGGTTTCGGGCTCGGCTTTTCCATCCGGATCGAGGCCGGGCAGAACCCGCTGCCGGCCTCCGTCGGATCGTATTACTGGGGCGGCGCCTATGGGACGTCGTTCCATATCGACCCGAAGGAAAAGCTGGTCATCATCATGATGTTGCAGATGGGGTCGGGGGCGTCCGCGCCGTATCGGCATGCGATCCGGAATTTGGCGTATCAGGCGCTGGTGACCCCAATGCAGTAGGATAGGACGGCAGGCCGTCCCCTCACCGGAATCGGAAAGCTTGGGCGACGGAGCGGGGCACGCACAGAATAACGCAGTCCGGCCCAATGGATGATGCAGCGTATGGGGGGAGTCGCGGTCTGCCCGAGCATCGTAATATTGTAGTCAACAATGAGGGGGTTCATGAGCTGAGGGATCCAAACCTCTTGAGCGTTGGACCACGTAAACCGGCAAGCCTCGCGACAATGCCAACGGGGCCGAACGGCCGATTTTTCAAGTCAATGGGGGCCTCTTGGGTCGTTATAGGAATGAGCCCGCGACAAAAGACTTATTGGGTGGGTGTCGGAATTTTTTACACACTCCGATCTTCAAACCGTCCCTTTCCTCGCAACACATTGAACATTATATGTGATATTTTCGGCTTGAAAATTGCTTGAATAAGCAATGGCTGCAAATACGCATGAAGGGGGACCAAATGCCGCAAGAAGTCGACCGACCACACACCACCGCTCCAAAACATGGTCGCAGGCGATGCGCACGAATCATCGGGGCGCTCGTCATCGTTCTGACCTGCGGCTTGGTCACCCCGGTGAACGCAGCCGTGATCACCCCTGCTGGATTGCATCAAGGGGACACGTTCCGTATGGTTTTTGTAACGAGTTCTGTCACGACAGCAATTAGCTCAGACATCAGTTATTATGACAATTTTGTTAGTAGCGTCGCATCCCTCGCTGGCCTGGGCGCTTACAAAAGCGAGCCGGTGTCGTGGCAAGTCATCGGATCCACGGCCGCCATCTCTGCCAACGCACCCGGCCGTAACTCCGCGGCGGCCAGCACGTCTCCGATTTACAGATTGGACGGCCTTCGAGTTGCTAACAGCGGAGCGGCGTTATGGGGCAGTGCGTTGATCAATCCAATCAATCTGACCGAGCTGTTCCAAGTCGCCAATATACCGGTGTGGACCGGATCAACACCGGGCGGGGCCGTGGAATGTTGTGATTTTGGGTTGGGGGGTGCGGTACAGGTCGCCTTCGGCTTCTCTGGTACACCACTATGGGCGGGCGGCGCCGGGATCGGCCCAAGACACGCGATAACGTCCGTCTACGCCATATCGTCCATTTTGACCGTCCCAGAACCGACTGCCGTCATGATTTTCAGCGTGGGGATCGGAAGTTTGGCGTGGTCTCGACGCCGGCGCTTGAACCGCAATCGTCTCGAGGCACACGGAATCGTCTGACCTCGACGTCAGCCCCCCGCGCCCGGGGCTTCCAACCCCCGGCATAGGTTCCAGGACGCGTCAGGCAACGCCGTCCCGCTGGTTTTGCGCCTGAAGCCGAACCGGCGGCACCTCTTCCGGGGGGAGGGGTTGCCTTGGAGCTGTTGTGGCGCTCCACGGGCTTTGGCCATTCGCCAACCCTGCCCATCGCCCGTTGCAACAGGGATTGCGGCGACATTCGGTGTGCGTCGGCCTCGATTGATCCCCCGACCAACCCGAAGGCCCGCTGACGCGGTGAATTCGTTAGAACCAATATTGGTAGCTGCCCAGGCAGGCCTTTCGGATGAGGCATCTGGGCGCCCTGAGGCCCATTCATCGTGCATTCTCGGTACAAACACGTCCACAGGCCTCATCTGCTGGGCCTACCTGGGCAGTTACTCGCCAGGCAGAGGCTGCCCGCGATCCGCGGAGATTGGCCAGAGGCTACCGCGCGGTCGGCTGTCCATGCGCCGAGCGGTCAGCCGACCATTGCGCGCACGAACCCAGCCGCCCCAATCTGACGCCCCGTCGCCAGCCGAGCCGCGTGCAGGATCGCACGGACGGCACCGATCGCGGCGGCCAGATCGTCGTTGACCACCACATGGTCGAACTCCGCCCAATGGCTGATCTCATCGCGGGCCACCGCCATCCTTCGCGCGATTTCCGCCGCGTTATCGCCCGCCCGTTTCCGCAGGCGCGCCTCCAGGTCGGCCAGGCTGGGCGGCAGGATGAACACGCTGACGACATCGTGCGGCAGTTTCTCCCGCAACGCCCGATGGCCTTGCCAGTCGATGTCGAACACCAGGTCCCGCCCCTCGGCCAGGGCCTGTTCCACCGGCGCGCGCGGGGTCCCATACGCGTGCGTGCCCTGCAACACCCGCGCCCATTCCAGCAATTCCCCCGCCTGCTCTGCCTCGGCGAACCGGGCTTCCGTCAGGAAATGATAATGCACGCCGTCGATCTCGTTCCCCCGCGGCGCCCGGGTGGTGACACTGACTGACCGGCCCAGGTCCGGCTCGCTCGCGATCAGGGCGTCCGTGATCGCGGTCTTTCCCGCGCCGGACGGTGCCGACAGGACCAGGCACAGACCACGGCGAGCAATCGGGGGCGGGTTGGTTGCCAGGCTCATTCCACGAGGCTCATCTGATGGAACTCATTCGATGTTCTGCACCTGCTCACGCAATTGCTCGATCGCCGCTTTCAGGCGCAGGCCGGTCGCGGTCAGCGCCACAGAGGCGGATTTGCTGCACAGCGTGTTGGCCTCCCGGTTGAATTCCTGCACCAGGAAGTCGAAGCGCCGGCCGATATTGACGGCTTCCGCCAGCAGGGCGTGGGCGGCCTCGATATGGCTGGACAGGCGGTCCAACTCCTCCCGCACATCCGATCGGCTGGCCAGGAGAGCGACTTCCTGGGCGATCCGCTCCTCCGGCAGGCCGGGGGATTCCCGCAGCAGGGACACCAGGTTCTCCATCACCCGCGCCCGCTGCGCCGCCGGCTGATCCGCCGCTTCCAAGGCCGAACGGTCGCGGAGTTCGGTGATTTCCGCAAGCAGACCGGCCATCACGGCGCCCAGGCGCGCCCCTTCCTGCTGGCGCGCGGCGACCAGCGCGGCGAGCCCCACGGTAAACCCCGCCTTCACGTCGCCCATGACGGCGGCGCGTTCCTCGGCCGGGTCGATCGCGGCCTGGCGCAGGACCCCGGGCAGGGTCAGCAATGCTTCGGCCCGCGGCACCGGGCTGCCCGGCATACGCCGATGCAGGTCCATGGCCAGGGTCAGGGCCTGTTCCAACGCCGCCGGATCGACCGACAGGCGAGATTCGGTGTCGCGCTTCAGCGACAGATTCGCGGTGACGTTGCCGCGTTTCAGCACCTTGCCGACTTCCTCGCGGAACGGCTGCTCCAGCGCGTCCCAGCCGTTGGGCAGGCGGAAGCGCAGTTCCAGGCCTCGGCCGTTGACGCTGCGCATTTCCCACACCCAGGTGAGGCCGGCAGTATTGCCCTCGGTGCGGGCGAAACCAGTCATGGACGCAAGGGAGGTGTTCATGCCGGCCCTTCTAACAGTGCAGCCGGCGCGGGCAAGACCACGCGTGTCCGCACGTCACGCGGTGGAGCCGTGGTGGGCGCGCGCCTCACCGGCCACCACCACCCAGCGCCCCCCATTGGGCGCCCAGTAGGCGTCCTGATGCGCGCGGTCGGGTGCCGTGATACCGGGAACGCCGCACCGATGCCGTGGAGAGTACATATGCGACCAGTCACCTCTGCCTTGATCACCGGCGCGTCCTCGGGCATCGGGCAGGCGCTGGCGGTCGCGCTGGCCGGCCCCGGGGTGCGCCTGCATCTATCCGGGCGCGACGCGGATCGCCTGGCGCGGGTCGCCGAAGCCTGCCGGTCCCGCGGCGCATTGGTGGACCCGAAGCTGGTCGATGTGCGCGACCGAGACGCGATGACCAACTGGGTGCGGGACGCCGGCACGCTGGACCTGGTCATCGCCAATGCCGCCATCGCGGCCGGCATCGCGGGGGGCGCCGCGGAACGGCCCGACCAGACTCGCGCCCTGTTCGAGACCAATCTGGGTGGCGCCCTGAATGCCATCCTGCCGGCCATGGACGCCATGCGGACCCAGCCGCCGGGACCCGACGGCGTGCGCGGGCGGATCGCCGCGATTGCCTCGGTCGCCGCTTTCCTGCCTCTGCCGGGTGCGGCGTCCTATTGCGCGACCAAGGCGGCGCTGGATACCTGGATCGTGGCGAGCGCCCCGGCGGCGCACCGGGATGGGCTGCGCCTGACCAGCGTGTGCCCCGGCTTCGTGCGCACCCCGATGACCGACGCAAACGCTGGCCGCATGCCCGGCTTGATAGAGCCGGAAGACGCCGCCCGGCGCATCCTGCGAGGCATCGCGGCGGAACAGGTGCGCATCGTGTTTCCCTGGTGGATGGGCCTCGCGGCAAGGCTGGGCGGCTGGGTGCCGCCCAGGATGCTCGCCGCGGCGGTATCGCGCCCCCGGCGGTAAGGCGACGTGCAACGGTATTGCCAACCGGCCAAAGCAATGACCCGAGGGCGTCCCCTGCTCTTTATTGCCGGACTGGACCCGGCTCTATCGTCGACCCGGATGGGCGCCACGGATGGGCACCACGGATGGGCGCCACGGCTGGGCCAGCGGCCGCTGGGCTGGACGGCGATCCGGTACCGTGATGGGCTGTCGTCCCGATCCATAATGGTGTCGGATACGCACCCGACCGACCAACAACCAAACCAAGAAACCCATAGGGATGGAAACCATGACGCTCGATATCGGACAGGCAACCTTATGGCCCCGCCGGGATGTCCTGCGGAACATCCTTCTGGGCAGCCTCGCCACAACCCTGATCGCCCCCACCCGCTCGGCCTACGCGATTTCAGACCATGAAAAGGCGCTCTACGAACGCGCCAAGCCGGAACGCGAGGTAACCTGGTACACCTCCCAGGTGCTGGGAGAGACCGCCCAGCGCATCGTCAGCGCCTTCAACGCCAGCTACCCCGACATCAAGGTCAATCTGCTGCGGTCATCCGGCCAGGTGATGTATCAGCGCGTCATGCAGGAAATCTCCATGAACGCGCTCGCCGCCGACGTGGTCAGCCTGTCCGACACCGGCGGCCAGCAGCAGGAACTGAAGGAAGCCGGCCAGTTCGCGCAATACAGGCCAAATCGAGCAAACGAGGTGTTGCCAGCGTTCCGGGATGCGGACCCGGACGGTTTCTACCATGTCACCGTCGTCGCGCTGACCGTCATCGTCTACAACACCCGGCTGGTGAAGCCGGAGGACATGCCAAAGACCTGGGCTGACCTCGCGGACCCGAAATGGAAGGGCAAGGTGGCGATTGGCCACCCGGCGTTCTCCTCCCTGTCCACCGCCTGGGTGACCAAGATGAACGCCCTGTATGGTTGGAGCTTTCTGGAAAAGCTGGCGAAGAACGACACCCAGGTCACCCGCAACATCAACGACACCACGACCCTCGTCACCGCGGGCGAACGCGCGCTCGGCACCACCCCCGCCCCCACCGCTCGGCCCGGTGTCGCGAAAGGCAACCCGATTGGCATTATATACCCAGAGGACGGCGCCCTGCTGGCCGCATCGCCATCCGGTGTGGTGAAAAACGCCAAACACCCCAACGCCGCCCGCCTTCTGATGGAATTCCTGCTCGGCCCCGAATGCGCCAAGGTCATCGTCGCCGATTTCGGTGACTCGATCCGCCCGGACGTTCCGTCACCCGGTGGCAAGTCCCTGGATCAGATCAAGACCATCGCCCCCACGGCGGAGGAATCGCGCAAAATGAGCGGTCTGGTCGAGCCGTTCCGGACCCTGTTCGGCTTCTGACGTTGCCGATGAGCACTCGGCGCACCGGGACCACGTGGCGCCCCAACGTCTCGGGCGTGGTCTTCCTGGTGGTCGTCGCGATTCTGCTGTTCATCGTCGTGGCCCCCATGCTGCGGCTGGTGCTGTCCAGCTTCCAGGAAGCCCGCGGCGGCGCCCTGACCCTGGCCAACTATGTCGCGGCCTATGGCACGCAGCGCCACATCACGGCGTTGCTGAACACGTTGATGATGGGCGGCGGCGTGGTCGTGCTGTCCACCTTGTTCGCCGCACCCCTGGCCTGGGCCTGCAGCCGGACCGACATGCCGGGCAGAGGCTTCATCCGCCTGGCGGTGGTCGGAGCCTTCGTGACGCCCCCCTATCTGGCCGCCATCGCCTGGATGCTGCTGGCCGGGCCGAACGCGGGCTGGATCAACCAGGCGTGGTTCGCGCTGACCGGGTCCGACCAGCGGCTGGTCAACGTGTTCAGCTACTGGGGAATCGTGTTCGTGATGTCCACGAACCTGTTCTTCTTCCTGTTCGTCTATCTGACCAGTGCCTTGGACATGGTTTCATCGGAATCCGAGGAAGCTGCCAACATCCTGGGCGCCAGCGTCCTGCAAACCGCCTTCCGCATCACCTTTCCGCTGATCCTGCCCGCGTTTCTCGGCGGCCTGGTGGTCATCTTCCTGCAATCCATCGCGCTGTTCGGCGTGCCGGCCCTGTTGTCTCCGGCGGCAAAATTTCCCGTCGTTACCACCCAGTTGCTGCAATTCTTCGAGTATCCGTTGCGCGTGCAGGTCGCCGCCGCCTACTCGGTGCCGCTGATCGCCATCACCATCCTGCTGTTCTCGCTGCAACGGATCGTGCTGTCGCGGAAGGGCTTCGTTTCGGTCACCGGCAAGGGTGCCCAGCGTCGCCCCATCGGCCTGGGCGCCCTGCGGTGGCCGGTCTTCGGCTACGCGCTGTTCATCTGCACGCTTTCGGTTTTTCTGCCGTGGCTGATCCTGATCCAGACGGCGTTCAGTCGAGCCTGGGGGGCGGGATTGTCCTGGGCCAATCTGACGATCGCGAATTTCGTGGTGATCCTGACGGAATTGGATCTGGCGCGAGATGCGATGGTGCGCAGCCTGCACTACGCCTCGGTGTCCGCGTTCTTCGCCATCGCGCTGGGTCTTTGCATAGCCTATATCGTCGCGCGCCGACTGGTGGCGTTCAGCAACGTGCTGGGCATTCTGTGCATGGTACCGCTGGTCATTCCGGGGATCGTCCTGGCGATCGGCTTCTTCGCCACCTACGCACCCCCGCCGCTTTCGCTGTATGGCACCGCAACGATCCTGATCCTGGCCTTCATCACCCGCTTCCTGCCGCTGGCCTATACCAGTTGCAGCTCCGCCATCCGCAACATCCACCCGGAAATGGAGGACGCGGTGCGCATCCTGGGCGGCAGCCGGCTGTTGGCGCTGCGCAAGGTGGTGGCGCCCTTGCTGAAACGCCCCCTGGTCGGCGCCTGGATCCTGGTCTTCGTGCCGGCGGTGCAGGAATTGTCGACCGCGGTATTCCTGGTCGGCCCGCGCACCCGCGTCATGTCGCTGGTGCTGCTGGATTTCAGCGAGCAGGGCAATCTGGAGATGGTCGCCGCCGCCTGCTGCCTGCTGCTGCTGGTCATCCTGGTGGTGGTCGTGATCGGCTTCCGGGTCATCGGGCGGGATTTCATGCGCTCGGCCGGCCGCGATTGATCTTGGATCCGATCACGCTGTTTTCTGCTGGCGATCCGACCGCAATCAATGGGAAGATCGACCGGAAACCCAATAGCGCAAGAAGGCACCGACATGGCCCAGTTCTTCGACCACATCCCCGCCGCGTTGCAGGACCTTATCAAGCGCCAGCACGTGTTCTTCACCGCCAGCACGACGGCCGGCGCGCGGATCAACCTGTCGCCGAAAGGCTCGGATTGCCTGCGGGTGATCGGCGACAAGGAAGTCGTGTATCTCGACCAGACCGGCAGCGGCAACGAAACCGCGGCGCATATCCGCGCCGACGGCCGCCTGACCATCATGTTCTGCACGTTCGAGGGCGCGCCGATGATCCTGCGCCTGTATGGAAGCGGCCGCGTGCTGCCGCGCGGGTCGGACGCCTATAGCAGCCTGCTCGCGTCCGCCTTCGCCAATGACGAACCGCCGGGCGCGCGCCAGATCATCGCGCTGGATGTCGAGTCCGTGCAGACATCCTGCGGTTTCGCCGTGCCCGTGATGAATTTCGAGCAGGAACGCACCATGCTGACGGAATGGGCAACCCGCAAAGGCCCCGACGGCATCGACACCTATTGGCGGGAGCGGAATACGGTGTCCATCGACGGCATCCCGACCGGCATGCGGGAGGCATTGGAACCGGCGCCCGGAGAATAGGACCGGGAACGACGCCGGGGGCCGATTGAGAATAATGCAGAATCGCATTACTATCCATCCGAGTCAGGAGGCTTCCGGCATGACCACTTTGACCGTGACCGCACGCGGACAGGTCACATTCCGCAAGGACGTGCTGCAACATCTCGGCATCAAGCCCGGCGAGAAAATCGAGGTGGACAAGCTCCCGGATGGCCGTATCGCGCTGCGTGCGGCGAAGCCGTCAGGCACGATCGACAGTTTTCTCGGCCTGCTCGCGGGCAAGACGACAAAGGTGGCCACGCTCGACGAAATCAGTGAGGCCGCCGCCGCCGGTTGGGCCGGGAAGGCGTGAGGATCACGGTCGATACGAATATCCTGGTCCGCGCCGTGATGCGGGACGACGTCAAGCAAGCCACAGCCGCGACCAAACTATTGAAGGACGCCGAAACCATCGCGGTGTCCCTGCCCTGCCTGTGTGAGTTCGTTTGGGTGCTTCGTCGGGTTTACAGACTCGGTCAAACGGACATTCGCGCGGCCTTGCTGGCTCTACTGAACACCGGAAATGTCGCCGTCAATCGTCCGGCGGCCGATGCCGGGTTGGCCGCACTGGATGCGGGCGGGGACTTCGCGGACGGTGTCATTGCGTTCGAGGGGCAATGGCTCGGGGGAGAAATCTTCGTGTCCTTCGACAGGAAGGCGGTCGCCGTGCTCGCAAAGCAGGGGCTGGCGGCGAAGCTGCTCGTTTGATCCGGTTCATGCGATGGTATTGGTATCGGGCTTGAGAATCTGCACCGATAGCTCAGCCATCCCCTCATTTTTTCTCCTGTGATTCCAAGGCAGTAGGTTTGGATGCCAAGTCGCCCCGCCACCTGCAACGGGAAGCTGGCCCAACTGACCGGGTCATACCTCGAGTCACGTAACCCAGCCTGATACAAAAAGCGGTGT
>CAMATI010000100.1 GCA_945861095.1 Asaia bogorensis
CGAAAGCATCGAGGCCAACTCGGCGCACGGATCCGACAGTGTCGAGAACGCCGCGGTGGAAATCGCGTTCTTCTTCGCCGGTATCGAAATCACCGGCTGATGAGCTTTGTGGCGCCTCTGCTGGCTTTGCTGGGGCGCCTGGCGATGGCCGCGGTCATGCTCCAGGCGGGCGTGACCAAGGCGCTGGCACCGGCCGCGACCATGGCGAGTTTCACCAAACAGGGTCTGGCCGCGGTGCCCGCGGCCTATGTCATCACCCTGACGGTGGAATTGGCCGTGGCCGCGGCCCTGCTCATCGGCTGGAGGGCCCGCGGGTCGGCCTTCATCCTGGCCTGCTGGTGCGTGGCGACGGCTTTCGTCGTGCACTACGTGCCGGCGGACCGGGGCCAGATGCTGCATTTCATGAAGAACGTCTGCATGGCGGGCGGCTTCCTGCAGATCGCCGCCTACGGGGCCGGCCGTTTCAGCCTCGATCGGCGCTAGATCCGGCCATGGCCAAACGCATCCTCTTCGCCTGTGAGTTGGGCAATGGCGTCCGCCAGGCCGAACAGATCGTGCCGGTGGCGGCCGGTCTGATCGCGGCGGGACATGAAGTCCGCGTCGCCGTGCCGCCCGATGTGGCGGCGGTGCCGATCCTGCGGGCGGCGGGGCTGACCGTGCTGGACGCGCCGGCCTGGCGGGCCGAACCGCCGCCGGGATTTCTGGCCTCGACCTATGCCGATGTGCTGCTGGTGATCGGCTACGCCACGCAGGATGCCTTATGGGGAATGCTGCGTGGCTGGGCCGCCGTGCTGTCCGCCGCCGCGCCTGACCTGGTGTTCGCCGCGCTTGCCCCCACGGCGATGCTGGCCAGCCGCATCGCCGGCCTGCCAGTGGCAACGATCGGCGACGGTTACGCCCTGCCGCCGCCCGCCGAGCCGTTGCCATCCATGCGGCCCTGGGCCGAAGTGCCGGCCGAATATTTCCTCAGCGCGGAGGGTCGGGTGCTCCCCGTGATCAACGCCTGCCTGCGGGCGGATGGCGCGGAGCCGCTGCTGTCGCTGGCCGACCTGTTCGCGACCGAGGCCAGCTACCTGTGCTGCTTCCCCGAACTGGACCACTACGAAGGCCGGGGCGAAGCGGACTATTGCGGCCAGGTCTTCGGTGCCTCTCCGGGCAGCGGCTTTGCGTGGCCCCCCGGGACGGCTGAACGTGTGTTCGTCGCGATGGATGGCCGTCATCGACCGTTCCGGGCATTGCTGAATGCGCTGGCCGCCCTGGGCCTGCCGACCGTCGTCCAGGCGACGGGAATTTCCGACGAAGAGGCGGCGGCGCTCGAACGCCCCGGCCTGCTTGTGCATGCCGCGACCCTGGACCGTTCCGCGGCCCTGGCCGACTGCGACATCGTGGCCTGCCAGGATATCGGCATGGTGGGACCCGCTCTGCTGGCGTCCCGTCCGGTGCTCCTGCTGCCGGACCCGATCGAGCAGATGATGGTGCTGCACCGTCTGGCGCGTCAGGGTCTGGGCCACGGCGTTCCCCCGGACGCCGATGCGGATGCGGTCGGAGCGGTGGTGCGCCGCCTGCTCGATGACACCGCCACCAGGCGCCGGGTGGCCAATTTCGCCCGATCCTACCACGGATACAGTCCCGCGTTGGCCACGGACGCGATTATCGAGGACTGCCTGGAATTGCCCGCGCTGGCTTCCCACTAGCGGGCATCACGCGTCGCCAAACCTCGACGTGACGCCCGTCATTCACCTTCGACCAGCGCCCGGAGCCGATCCGCCCGCAGGATCACGACATAGCCGCCATCCAGATCGACGACCTGGGCATCCCGCCATATCCGCAACTGCTTGTTCACGCTTTCCCGCGTGGAGGCCACGAGGTTGCTGAGATCGCGTTGCGAAAGCTTGAAGTCGATGCGGGTGCCGGCGGGCGTGGGCCGCCCGTAATCGTTGGCCAGTTGCAGCAGGACCCGCGCCAGGCGGGCGGGCAGATCGAACAGAGCGATCTCCTCCAGTGCCACGCTGGTCCGCCGCAACCGGTCGCACAGCACCGCCAGCAACCGCAAGGTCAGGTCCTGGTTCGCCGTCAGGAACGGCTGGAAATGACGACGTTCTAGGATCAGAAGATTGGTCTCCTCGGTCGCCGAGGCATCGGCGCTGCGGGGCTTGCCGTCCAGCAGCGCGATCTCGCCGAACACCTCACCCGGATTGATGACGTTCAGCGTGACCTCCTTGCCATCGGCCGACACCGACCCGATGCGGACCCGTCCGCTCAACACCGCCATCATCGAGGTTCCGTCGTCACCCTTCTGGAAGATGGTCTGACCGCGCCGGATGCGGCGTTCGGAAGCAAGTTCGAGAATCTGGTCCAGTTCCGATGAGGTCATCGCCTGGAACAACGGCGCCGTCAGCAGGGCGGATCGTCTGGCATCGCGGTCAAGCTTGGCCACGTGGGCACCTCTCACGGTTGCATGCGCTGACGGCACTATGCGCCTAACACCGGCCGCGCCATAGTCCGGCTCAGGAGTTGGGGCTAAAACCAGGGTCCGAACGGGAAGGAAATGCCTGTATGCAACTGACCACACGCATGCCACCGGCGCATGGGACTCCGTGGCCGGAGGCATCGGCCGACGTGGCGGGCATGAACTGGATGTGGCTGGAAGAAGCCGCGCGATTTGCCTCGGAGAACGAGGTGCAATGGCCGCTCGATCTGCGTCGCCACCTGGAAGGCGGCTTCTTCGAACCACCGCCGTTCAACGAAATTCTCGGCCCGATCCGCCCACGCGGAGAGCCGAATGGCATGGTGTTGCGCGCGGGCCACAAGATCGTGACCTGGGGCGACACGGAGCAGGTCGATTTCACGTTTTCGGCCGCCAAGAGCTATCTCAGCCTGCTGGCGGGCATCGCGGTCATGGACGGGCTGATCGCCGACCTGGACGAACCGGTCGGCAAGACCGTGCAGGACGGCGGTTTCGATGCCCCGCAAAATCGCGCCATTACCTGGCGGCATCTGCTGCAAAACACATCGGAGTGGGAAGGCGACCTGTTCGGCAAGTCCGACGTGATCGACCGCAACCGCAATCTGGCGGTCGAGGGCAAGGGGAAAAAGGGCGACCCTCGGCCGTTACAGGCCCCAGGCACGCATTGGGAATACAACGATGTGCGGGTCAACCGACTGAGCCTGGCACTGCTGCGCCGCTTTCGCCGCCCCCTGCCGGAGGTCTTCGCCGAACGCATCATGCGCCCGATCGGAGCGTCTGACTCCTGGTCCTGGCACGGTTACCGGACATCCACGGTCGATGTGGAGGGACGCCTGATCGAAAGCGTCTCCGGCGGCACGCATTGGGGCGGCGGGATGCTGATCCATGCCGAAGACCAGGCCCGCATCGGCCTCCTCATGCTCGGCCGCGGCGAATGGCAGGGAAAGCGCATCCTGCCCGAAAGCTGGATCGACGAATCGCTGCGACCCTGCTCGTTGAATCGCAACTATGGGCTGTTGTGGTGGTTGAACACCGGCCATGGGCGATACAAGAGCGCCCCGGAAAGCAGCGTCTTCGCGTCTGGCGCCGGTGGCAATGTCACCTGGATCGCCCCGGAACAGAACCTGGTGGCGGTGATGCGCTGGATTGATCCAGGCTCCGTCGACACGTTCACAAGACTGATCATGCAGGCAATGGCATGACCGAACCGGAACGGCTGGCGGTTCTGCGACGCTACGCCGCGGGGCAACTCGGCACGCGGGAGGCGATCGAGCGCGCCGAACTGGATGGTTTCGCGGACCTGCTGATTGGCCTGGCACGCTACGATCTGTCCCTGCCGGGGCCGACCGATACACCCGAACGATGGGCGAATGTGGCGCGGGCGCGCGCGGTGTTGCAGCCACTGTTGCGAGCCAATGCCGGTTTGACATTACGCTGATCGTCACGGACGTCTCGCCGCTGATCACATTGGCGGCGGCCGGCACGCTGGACTATCTGTTGTATCCCGGCCTGCCCGTGATCATTCCCGACGCCGTCTTCTATGAGGCGACCCGGCAGACGGATCGTATGGGCGCCGACGTGGAGCGAGCGGTGATCGCGTGGCCAAAGGGCACGGACGAGTTGCCCTGACGGTTCTTGCTCCAGTTAGCGAGATTATCGATGAGTGCGGTCTTGTGTTGGCATGACACGGCAAATGGATCGGGCTGGCGGTCGGTGACGCCCCGCCAGCAGCGACGCTGGACCGGACGCACCACCATTGATAAAGCTTGGGCTCAGCTTCCGATCCGGGCGAACCAATGAAGACCTACGAGACGATCACGATCAGCCACCCGCGCGAGCACACGGCCCTGGTGACGCTGAACCGACCGGAGTCGCTCAATGCGATGAACACCCAGATGGGCATCGACCTCCTGGATGCCTTCGACGGGTTCTGTGCCGATCCCCGCGCCCAGCGCTGTATCGTGCTGACCGGCGCCGGACGCGCCTTCTGCGCCGGGGGAGACCTGAAGCAGCGCAAGGGCATGACCGATGAGCAATGGCAGGACCAGCATCTGATCTTTGAACGTGCCATTCGCGCCATCGTCGGCTGCCCGGTCCCCGTGATCGCGGCCGTCAACGGCCACGCCTTCGCGGGTGGGATGGAAATGGCGCTGTGCTGCGACTTCATCTATTCCGTCGACGCTGCCCGTTTTGCCCTGACGGAAGTCACGCTCGGCATCATGCCCGGCGCCGGGGGGACGCAGAACCTGCCCCGCGCGGTGGGCACGCGTCGGGCCAAGGAGATCCTGCTGACCGGCAAGCCGTTCTCGGCCCAGGACGCCTATGACTGGGGCATGGTCAACAAGCTTTGCACCGTCGACTCCCTGATGGATGACGTGCTGGAAACGGCGGCGACGATTGCCGGCAACGCGCCGATTTCGACCCGGCAGATCAAGCAATCCGTCAACATGGGCATCGGGATGGACCTGCACAGCGCCATGATGTTCGAGATCGAGGCCTATAATCGCATGGTCCCCACCGACGACCGCCGGGAAGGTATCCTGGCGTTCAACGAGAAGCGGAAACCTGTCTACCAAGGGCGCTGAACCCAAAGGAAACGTGCCATGAACGCCATCACCGATATCCATGCCAAAGGCCTGACCCGCACCCTGGCCGAACGCGCCCGCACCCTGACCCTGGCCGATATCCCGGAGGATGTCCGGGCCTGGGCGCGTCAGTGCGTGCTGGATTATGTCGCCTGCACCCTGGCCGGCGCGTCCGACGAACTGGTCGGGATTCTGCTGGCGGAAATGCAGGAACAGGGCGGCAAGGAAGCGGCGACCGTCATGGGGCATGCCGGCAAGCTGCCCGCCGCCTCCGCCGCGATCGTGAACGGGGCCGCGTCCCACGCGCTGGACTTCGACGATGTGAACCTGGCGATGCCGGGTCATCCGTCCGTTGCCATCCTGGCGGCGCTGCTGGCCCTGGCCGAGGAGCGCGGGTCGTCCGGCGCCGATGTCCTGACCGCCTTCGTCGCGGGCTATGAGCTGCAGTGCCGGATCGGCCGGGTGATCGCGCCCGGGCATTACGATGTGCTGGGTTTCCATGCCACCGCGACAATCGGCAGCTTCGGCTCAGCCGCCGCCTGTGCCCATCTGATGGGCCTGGACGCGGAGCAATTCGCCACCGCTCTGGGCATCGCCGGCACCCAGGCCGCCGGGTTAAAATCGATGTTCGGCACCATGTGCAAGCCGTTGCACGCCGGCAAGGCGTCCTATCACGGCTATCTGGCGGCCAAGCTGGCGGCGCGCGGCTTCACCAGCCGAACCGATGTCGTGGAATGCCTCCAGGGCTTCGCCAAAACCCACAGCCCGGATTTCAACCCGGATCGCGCGTTGGAGACGCCTCCGGGTGGTTGGTATATCCGTGGCAACCTCTTCAAATATCATGCCGCCTGCTACATGGTGCACTCGTCCATAGAGGCGGCCCGGACCTTGCGCGAACAGCACGGGATCACGCCGGACCGGGTCGAGACCATCCGCGTGCGCCTTGAAGAATCCTGCGACCGGATCTGCAATATCCAGGCGCCGAAGACCGGGTTGGAAGCCAAATTCTCCCTCCGCTTGGCCACCGCGATGGGGCTGGCCGGCGTCGATACCAGCCGGCTGTCGACCTATTCGGAGGAAGTGGCCGCCGATACCACCCTGATTGGCATCCGCGACAAGGTGGAACTGGATTTCCAGACCGGCATCCCCAACACCTTCGCCGAGATCGACCTGCTGCTGACGGACGGCACCAGACTGACGGCTCGTCACGATTCGGGTATTCCGGCGACGGATACGGCGGATCAGGGTCGACGTCTGGAAGCGAAGTTCGTGGCCCTGGTCGAACCGATCCTGGGGGGGGCAAAGACCCAGACCTTGATCAAGGAGATTGGGGGATTGGAGCGTTTGGCCAATGTGCGGGGCCTGATGGCTATGTGCGCCGGGTAGGCCCACCGGGGCAGCACCCGCGGTCTCTTGCGGGGTCGGCCCCTATATTCGGCTGACAGGGTGTTATCTGGCGGGGGTGCGGCGTCGGTCGGATTGGAGACCGCATTCGCCGCTGGCATGGCCGAAAGCTTGCGTCGTCGTCCCTTTCGTGTCGTCGTGGTGGAGGTTCGGGGAGGTACTCCAGCCCCTTTGCCTGTCCAGAAGGCCCCATTGGTTGGGGCCGCCTCGACCCACGGCTCCGTGGTTGTCCGCCACGGGGTTATACGAACCGACGGAACCAATGACCGACCGGCTGCCCTCCCGTCATGGCGGCCGGCATGACGGGGGGGCAGCCGGTCGGAGAGTCAATCGTTCCGTCGGTTGGTATTAGCCGGCAACGGCGGCTGGACTCGCGACGGGCGCGCGGGCGCCGAGGATCACGATCATGGCCATCAGCTCGAACCCCGCCGCGATCCCCAGCACGGGTGGGTAGCTTCCAAACCAATCGCGCAGCACGCCGTACAGGCCAGGTCCGAAGGCTGAACTGAACTGGATGACGGTGGCGGCGACACTGTAGATGCCGCCAAACGACGCCGCCCCGAATTCCCGCCGGACCACGATGGGGGACAGGGTGGTGATTTGCCCAAGGCAGAACCCGTAGCCCAGGCTGGCCAGAATCAGCGCCGTGGGCCCGGGAACCCAGCCCAGCGTCGCCAGCAGAAGGGCCTGCAACCCGAATATCCCGGCGGTGTAGCGGCGGACATCGACGCGGTCGGCAAACCGGGCCAGCACCAGGCGGCCGAACAGGCCACAGAGGCCGGTGGCGCTGATAAGCCATGCGGCGCCGGCGGATCCCAGCAACGGTTCGGCGAGCTTCAGGTGATGGGTCAGGAAGCCGATCTGAACCACCAGCCCCAGCGCGAACGCCACCGCCACGGTCCAAAGCGATGCGGTGCGCATGGCGGTGGCGCGGGTCCAGGCCGGCGCGGGCACCGCCCGGTTGGAGGGGATGTCGCGACTGGCGCCGTCAGTTGCGCGGTCTGTACCTCCGTCGGGGGCTCCGTCGGGGGCGCCGTCGGGCAAAAGGCCGAGCTGAGAGGGGTGACGGACGTGGAGGACGATGGCGGCGAGGGGGATCATGACGGCGACGATGAGCGCGGCGCCGACCAAGGTGGCGTCGGCGAAGCCGAATGTCTCTATCAGATAGACCAGGGCGGGGACGCCCAGCATGGCGCCGAAGCTGGCCCCCATCAGGGCGATGGCGACGCCGCGGCCCTGATGGCGCTCAAACCACGGTGCGATGGTGGCGCTGAGGCCGGTCAGTGACAGCACCGCATAGCCGAGGCCCATCAACATGAAGGGCGGAGCCAGGTGCCAGGGTTGCGACACCATCCCCAGGCCGGCCACGCCCGCGGCCAGGGCGAAGGCGCCGGCGATGAAGATCGCTCGCGAGCCGAACCGGTCGATGGTGGCGCCGACCGTCGTCAAGGACACGGCATTGGTCAGATAGAACAAGGTGATCCCGGCGGAGACGACGGAGATCGACCAGCCCTGGGCCTGGGTGATCGCATGCAGGTAGACGCTGGCGCCGAAGACACCGAAGCCCCAGGCAAACACCGCGGCCATGAAACAGACGCCGACGACGCGCCAACCGTAATAGAGGGACTGTCGATGCATCGGATGGGCGCTTTCCGCTGATGTCCGGCCGGTTCGGCCTGCTTGCTTGTGGCGTGCCCGGTCGGCGCGAACAACGTCTCACGCTTCGGCGCTGTCCGTAGGGAAGCGGATTGACGGCGCTAGGGGGTGGCACGGCGCATTTCCGGCCGATGGGGCGCGCGTTCGTCGGCTTCGCGATCCGCCCGGGCTTTGGCGCCGATGCGGAAGCGGAGGATGTGGTGGATGCCGCCGCGCTGACACGTGGCATCGGCTCGCGGGTCCGTCCCTGGGCGGGCTGAAGTCGGGGCGACAATATGCATGTGGCGACTCTTTTGCTCGCCGCTGTCACGGAAAGTTCTCGGCCGCTCGGCCTCTCCCCCTTTGCGCCGGATCGGCCCTTCCCGGCCAACGCCGCCTATGCGCTGCCGACCAAGAATGATTCGTGTTTGGCTCGCCCCGGCCGACGATGTCGGTGTTTGCCGTATGTGCGCGGGGTTGAACGCCGCGTTTCGGCCAACGCCGCGGGGATCGGGCATCCATCGGGCATCGGAGTAGCCGCCAGGCAACTGGAAAGGGTTCGGCGTGGCGAGGGGAGGCCTCACCACGCCGTCGGCGCCGCTAGCCCCCCTCGATCTTCGGGATGAAGAAAATCTCCGCCCCTTCCTTCACTGGCTGGGTGAAGTCTATCTCGTATAGCTCCCCGTCGATGGCGACCGTTGTCTCTTCTTCCAAGGTATGGGCCAGGCCAGGAAACATCGTGTCCATCTCGCGGATTACGTGGCGCAGGTTGCGTGCCTCGATCTCGAACTCTCTCACGCCGCCGGTATAGCGACGTGAGAAGCCCGCCGTGAACACAACCCTCACCGGTTCACCCATGGTTCAGGCCGACAGAGCGGCCAGAACGCGCGGCGGAGACATCGGCAGTTCGGTCATCCGCTTGCCGGTCGCGGCGGCGATCGCATTCGCGATGGCCGCCATCGGCGCGCAGATATTGACCTCGCCCACGCCCTTTGCCCCGTAGGGATGGGCCGGGTTCGGCACTTCGACCAGGACCGCGTCGATCATCGGCAGGTCAGACGCGACCGGGCAGCGATAGTCCAGGAACCCGGCGTTATCGAGTTGACCCTTGGAATTGTAGATATATTCCTCGTTCAGCGCCCAGCCGATCCCCTGCACGACACCGCCCTGGATCTGGCCTTCCACGTAAGACGGGTGGATGGCCCGACCCACGTCCTGGGCCGCCACGAAGCGCAGGATGGTAACCTTGCCGGTTTCCGGGTCCACTTCCACGTCGCAGAACTGGGTGGTGAAGCCCGGAGCTTGGCCGCCGGCGTTCACACCGGCCGCCGCCGTGATCGGCCCGCCGGTCGCCGCCGCCTTCGCCGCGATTTCCCGCAGGGACAACGGCTTGAAGTCGCCGACATTGGCGCCAGCCGGCTTCGCGTAGCCGTCTTCCCAGATCACGCCCTCCGGATCGACGTCCCAGATCACCGCCGCTCGCCGGCACAGGTCCTTGATCACGGTCTTGGATGCGTTGACCACGGCCATGCCGGTGGCAAAGGTCACGCGCGACCCGCCGGTCACATGGGTGTAGCCGATATTGCCGGTGTCGGCGACGATCGCGCGGACATTGTTGTAGTCCACGCCAAGGGTTTCCGCGGCCATCATGGCCATGGACGCGCGAGAGCCGCCGATGTCCGGGCTGCCGGTCGCGACCAGCACCGTTCCGTCGGCATTGACCTGCATGGTCGCGCTCGACTCGCCGGCGCCGTTGAACCAGTAGCCGGAGGCCACGCCGCGGCCCTGGTTCGGGCCCAGCTTCACCTGGTAGGCGGGGTGGTCCATCAGTGCCTTGACCGTCTCGGCATAGCCCGCGTGGGCGTGCTTCGGCCCGAAGATCGTGGGCGTGCCGATATGGCAAGCGTTCTTCGCGCGGATTTCCAACGGGTCCATCCCGATGGCGGCGGCGCACATGTCGATGACGCTTTCCACCGCGAAGGCGGAAATCGGCGAGCCAGGCGCCCGATACGCGGCCGCCTTGGGCCGGTTGGACACCACGTCGTAGCCGACCGCCCGCTGGTTCTGGATGTCATACGGCGCATAGGCGCACAGGCAGCCGTTCATGACCGGCGATCCCGGGAAGGCGCCAGCCTGGAACTTGAAGATGCCGTCGGCGGCCACGATCGTGCCGTCCTTCTTGACGCCGATCTTCACCCACATGGAAGACCCGGAGGTCGGGCCCGAGCCGCGGAACGTGTCTTCCCGCGTCATCTGCAACCGGACCGGCAGGCCGGACTTCTTCGACAGCGTCGCCGCCACGGGTTCCAGATAGGCGACCGTCTTGCCGCCGAAGCCGCCGCCGATTTCGGCCGGAGTCACCCGCAAATCGGCGATCCTGGCGCCGATGATCTGTGCCGTCAGGGCGCGCATCGCGAAATGGCCCTGGCTGGACGACCAGATCTCGCACTGCCCGTCGGCCTCATACTTCGCGACGCAGGCATGCGGTTCGATATAGGCCTGGTGGACGGCGGCGGTCTTGAATTCCTTCTCGATCACCACGTCGGCTTCTTTAAAGCCGGCCTCCACGTCGCCGACCGAGAATTCCAACCGCTTGGAAATGTTGGATGCTTTGGTCGGAACGGGTTCAATTCCGCGGGGGATCATGTCCTCGAACAGCAGCGGGGCGTCCGGAGACATCGCCTCGTCCACGTCGATGACATGAGGCAGGACCTCATAGTCGACCTTGATCAGGGCCGCGGCCTCTTCGGCGATGCTGGCGCTGGTCGCGGCAACGGCGGCAACGGCATGGCCTTCGTAAAGGACCTTCTCACGCGCCATGATATTGCGGGTGATGTGCCAGAAATTCTGGGCCACACGCTCCGGCCCGATATAGTCGAATTTCTGCTGCGGCAGGTCGGCCGAGGTCATGACCGCCTTCACGCCCGGCAGCTTTTCGGCCGCCGATGTGTCGATCGACTTGATGCGGGCATGGGCGTGCGGGGACCGCAGCACCTTGCCATACAGCATGCCGGGAAGCTTGAGATCGGCGCCGTACTGCGCCCGACCGGTCACTTTCGGCACGCCATCGGGGCGGATTGGCCTTGTTCCGACCCATTTGAACCGCTTGACCGAGTCGCTCACGATGGTTGAGTCGTTCACTGCACCCTCGCCTTATGTATCTGGAAACCTACAGGGCGCCAGAGTCGCCCAGCGGGCCGGCAAACGCAAGTGCCCGGATTCCGCTCCCCGATTGCGCAGCCGGAATCCGGGGGCGTAAGCTGCGGGCAGGAGGAACCCTGCCATGACCGCTTTGACCAGGCATCTCGGCCAGTTTGTGGCCGATCTCTCGCCCAATCGCCTGCCCGAGGAAGCCGCCCGGGTCGCCCGCATGGGCTTCATCGACTGTATTGGCACCATGATCGCCGGCCGCAAGGAAGATTGCGTGCGGATCATGACCGACGTCCTCGCGCCCGGCGACGGTTCGGCGACCCTGACGTTCGGCGCGCGCAAGAGCCCGGCGCCGGAAGCCGCCTGGATCAACGGCACGGCGGCCCACGCTCTCGATTATGACGATGTCGGCCTGCGCGGCCACCCGTCCACGGTCCTGGTGCCCGCCATTCTGGCCGAGGCCGAGACGCTGGGATCGTCCGGCGCGGACATGATCACGGCCTATGTCGCGGGATATGAGGTGTGGGCCGAGCTGTTTCGGCGGGATAGCGGGTTGTTGCATCAGAAGGGGTGGCATCCGACTGGCCTCTATGGCGCCGTCGGGGCCGCCGCGGCCTGTGCCAAGCTGCGCAAGCTGGACGGGGAGAAGACCGCGATCGCCATTGCCCTCGGCGGGTCGCAGTCGTCTGGCCTGATGGCCAATTTCGGCACCATGACCAAGCCCTTCCATGCCGGGAAGGCAGCGCATGCCGGGATCATGGCCGCCCGCCTGGCCGAGGCCGGGTTTACCGCCAATACCGATGCTTTGGAGCATCCGCAGGGGTTCCTGCACGCGATCTCCCCCAAGGGGGACGAGGACCGGACCAGTGAGCCGCTTGCCGGGACGGAGTGGGCGATCCTGAGCCAGGGCCTGGGGATCAAGAAATATCCGACCTGCTATTGCACCCACCGGGCGATCGATTGCGTGCTGGACATGGTGGCCGAAACCGCCATCAAACCGGACGATGTGACCAAAATCACCGTCAATATCAGTGACTATTTTGCCACGGTCCTGCGCAACCATCAGCCGGACACCGGGCTGGCGGCCAAGTTCAGCATCGAGTTCGCCATGGCTTCCGGCATCATCGCCCGACGGGTCGGGCTGCGGGAACTGACGGATGAATTCGTGCAACGCGCTGATATCCAGGCGCTTATGCGCAAGGTAGAGATCGTCACCACCACCGAATACGACGCCGAGATGCCGGGCGCGGCGCCATTCGATCAGGTGGTGGTGGAACTGACCGACGGGCGGACGGTCGCCGGGGAACCGGTCAGGCGGGCCACCGGCCATGCCTCCCGCCCGCTGAGTGAGGCACAGCTTTACGACAAGTTCGCCGACTGTCTGGATGTCGGTGGATCGGACATCCCCGCCGAGGTGCTGTTCAAGCGGCTGTCGGCGATCCAGTCGATTTCCGCGCGGGAACTGACCGCGATTCATTGATCCGTCCCGGCTGCCGCCCCAAACGACTTTGGGGCGGCAGCCGGCGGCTTGCCAGGTCGGATGGCGGCCTATGGTCCGCGTGCGATGCGAACCATATGGCAAGGCGACCAGTCGCGGCGGTGGACTGCGCCCGTCGGAGCGGCCGGTCTTGTGGGTTTCTCCGCCCCGCACCGAGGGTTACCGGGCGTTCTTCCCGTGCCGATGTAACAGGCTTTCGGCAGTTGCATTCATTCCGCTCAGGCGCGCATCCCGGAATTCCCAGGCATGTTTGAAAATCAGGGCATTGGGGCGGGTCTCTCCCATGCCGGATGAGGTGCCGGTAATTCCGCTGCCAGATTGAACGGGCGGGATCGGGATGGCTGCCCGGGGACCCGGGCGCCCGCGGTTGGCGTAACGAGCAGGCTGTCCCGGCGCGGCAGGATGCTCCCCCGATGTCAGGATGGCTGGTCCGGATCCCGAACGCACCCGCGACAGGGTCAATTGATCGGGAAAAATTTCCTTGAATGAGGCCGCGGGTCAATCTTGCCTCCGGTCGCAATCGGCTCGACGCAGGCACAGCCCCCGCGGCCGAGCAAACCGGGCGTCGGTTGATTCCGTTTCAGTCGATACAGTGTTGACAGCCTGGCTCACGGACCGTGGAACGATCCGTCCTGTCCACTATGCTCGGTAAAGGACGCGTTCGGAAAATCCGCTGCTGAATCCAACGATAATCGCGCCGGGGGATGATGCTGAACGCAGAAGCAGGCGATCGTGCAGGGGCGCCGACACGACCGTCTCCCGGACCATGGGCATAAGCCTGGACGCCGGCCAGTCACGCTTCAAACGCCGTTGGCCAAAGCCGCTCGCATCTTCTGGCAGTGACGCCACCAGGCCGTGTGATGCCTGATGCGCCATCCGCCTATTTGTTCCTTGACGCGGTCCATGGAATTCGGGATTTTCGACGGGAAAGGAGTATCTTCCCAATGCCCGAGACAGCGTCAGTGCAGCAATACCGCCATGCAACGATCCACCGGCGGCAAGGCATCACTTGACGTCGCAACGATACAAGCAAACGGCCCAGGTGGTCAGGTTCGTGCCGTTCGACAAGGCTGCCCCGACCATCCATGCCAAGCCGGCCCCATCCAATCATTGCAATATCATCACTCTGAACCGCGGTCATGACGGAGCCAAAATTCCCGCCGGACTCCCCGCCGGCGCCGCTTCCACATGCCGGGCAGGGAGCTATTGTCAGGTCCGGGCCGCCTCCGACGAACGATTTGATTCATGGATTAAGGAGCCAACGCTTTGGTTCGTGCAATAGAAAGGCTCATCCAGTTGGATGAGCAGGAAACCGCCCGGCAAAGGGAGCGTGTCGCGTCTCTCGCCCTCGCGGCCGCGGTGATCGAGGCACTGCCGGATGCCCTGATCGTGATCGACGTCTCCGGCGCCATCGTCATGATCAACGAACGGACGGAACTGCTTTTCGGTTACCATCGGTCGGAGTTGATCGGGAGCCAGGTGGAAATCTTGCTGCCGGCGGAATTGCGGGACCTGCACGCCAAGAAACGCGCCGAATACAACCAGTTCACGCTCAGTGCCCACGCGCGCACGATGGGGCAGGGCCTGCAACTGAGTGGCGTCCGAAGCGACGGCCATGTCTTCCCCGTCGATATCATGCTGGCGCGCATGGTGGTGCCGAAAGGCATCTACAATCTCGCCTTGGTGCGCCACACGCCGCGGCAGCATGGTCATGAGTTGAGAGTCGAATATACTGTCGAAACGGATGTGAAAAATGACGCGGTTTATGCCTGAAGGTGAAGAACTCTCCAGTTGGCTTGAGTCACGTCGTCTGATCATCTCGCAACTCTCGGCCATGGAGGCATCGATCCGGGAACTTGGCGTCCGGATCGATAAGTACAACGACACATCTCGCGAACGGGCCAATGAACTGTCCCGTGAAGCCCAGGACGGCATGTCCGACCTCCGGCTTCGGGTCGCGATGCTGGAACTGCGGGCGAAGCTATGGGGAGCAGGCCTGGGCGTCCTCAGCGGCGCCGCCGCAACCGGAGTCACCCAGCTCTTCATGAACAGTTTCCGCCACTGACCGGCTCGGCATGCCTGAGTATGTTGCTTTGGCATGCCGAGTGGAGCGTATCCTAAAGCCTGCCTGTTGCTGACGATCCTTGCCCACCGACCGATCATAACCGTCATCCAATCAAACCATGGCCCTGCGCCTTGTGGTTCGGAGTAGCTTGAGAGTATCGGACCGGCCACCCGGGACGGTATGGTGCGGTATCAGGATCTTGTCGGAGCGGTCGTCATGCCCATGGCTGGTTCAATTGCTGTCCGCGTGGAAGCTTTCTGCCGAAGCTTCGACCTTCGAGTGCCGATTCTCCTCGCCCCGATGGCGGGGGCCTGTCCGCCATCGCTCTCCATCGCCGTCTCCCAATCCGGCGGGCTCGGTGCCTGCGGCGGCTTGCTGATGCAGCCGGCGGCGATCAAGGCCTGGGCGGAGGACGTCAGGGCCGCCAGCAATGGGGCGTTTCAACTCAACCTTTGGATCCCCGATCCGCCGCCGGTTCGAGATCCGGCGCGGGAAGCCGCCATGCGGACCTTCCTGGGCACCTGGGGCCCCGAGGTTCCGCTTGACGCGGCAGACGCGGCACTTCCCGATTTCGCGGCGCAATGCGAGGCCATGCTCGACGTCGGACCGGCGGTCATTTCCTCGATCATGGGCCTGTATCCTCCGGACTTCGTGGCGCGGATGAAGGCGCGTGGCATCAAGTGGCTCGCGACCGTGACCACCGTCGCCGAAGCCAGGCAGGCAGAAGCGGCAGGCGCGGACGCGATCGTCGCCCAGGGCATGGAGGCCGGCGGCCATCGCGGCGCGTTCGATCCGGCACGGGCCGAAGCCGGGATGGCGGGCCTGTTTTCGTTGCTGCCGACCGTTGTGGACGCAGTGTCGGTGCCGGTGATTGCAACCGGGGGCATCGCGGACGCCCGGGGCGTGGCGGCGGCGATGGTCCTGGGCGCCTCCGCGGTGCAGGTCGGCACCGGATTTCTGCGTTGCCCCGAAGCCAAGCTGCCACCCGCCTGGGCCGAGGCGATAAGCCGAACGGCACCGGATGATACGTTGGTGACAAGGGCATTTTCGGGGAGGCCGGGTCGGTCGGTTGCGACCGGCTATGCGAGGGCCATGGCCGGACCGGACGCGCCCAGCCCGGCGCCCTATCCGGTGCAGCGCGCCCTGACCCAAGGAATGCGCGACACTGGCGCAAAGAGTGGCGATATCGACCGGATGCAGGCCTGGGCCGGCCAATCGGCCAGTCTGGCGCGTGCCGATGCCGCCGGAGACGTCGTCCGCGACCTGTGGGACGGAGCGCTGGCGTTGCTCGGATAGACCGTGGAGCCGCCAAGGGGCCGCGCGCCGCGGTGTATGGCAGGGGGATCAGGACCGCCACGCCGACCAACGCCATCCGTGGCATGCTCGGCGGCGTCGCCGGTATGATAGGTGCGTGGTCCGGTAACTGGATTGTCGGAAACGCGACAGAAGCCCCACGATCGACCCGTCCTGCCTGGTGCCGACAACAAGATGACGACCAAAGCCTGGAAACGCTGCCGCAGGGTGGCTGGATCGGCTGACAACCGCCCGATTTGCCGTGTCCAGATGCCCGCACCGATTTTGACAGACTCCTGCCCCTGGCGATAACTGCGCCCAACCGCGAACGTCGCATCCTCTGGTGCGCGTGCATCCTAGGAGAGCCCCATGCCGACGCCCATCACGACCATCGGATTCATTGGCCTCGGCGTCATGGGGGAGCCGATGTGCGGCCATCTCGCCCGCCGCTCCGGCAAGACCGTGCTGGCCTACGACCTGCGGAATGAGCCGCTTGCCCGTCTGGCGGACTCGGGCGTCAAAGGTGCCACGCCGGAACAGCTTGCGCGGGACTGCCAGGTCATCCTGATGTCTCTCCCGGACGGCAAGGCCATGCAGGCGGTGGTCGCAATGCTGGAACCGCATCTGCGCCCGGGCCAATGCATCGTCGATACCTCAACGTCCTCGGTCGCCGTGACGCGGGAGATCGGGGCGCGTCTGGAAGCCAAGGGGATCCTGTTTGCCGACGCCCCGGTCGCCCGCACGCGGGAAGCCGCGGCGAAGGGCGAGTTGTCGATCATGGTCGGTGCCTCCCCGTCCACCTTCGAGCATGTGCGTGAAATCCTGGAGACGATGGGCACGGATGTGAGCCATTGCGGCCCGGTCGGCTGCGGGCAGGTCGTCAAGATCCTCAACAACATGCTGGTGTTCGAGAACTGCCACGCTTTGGCCGAGGCGATCGCCATCGGCCGGCGCAACGGCGTGCCGGCTGATCTGCTGCTGCCGATCATGGCCAAGGGCAGCGGCGACAGCTTCATCCTGCGCAATCACGGCATGAAGGCGATGGTGCCGGGGGAGTTTCCCGAGCGCGCGTTTTCGGTCCGCTACTCCATGAAGGACCTGTCCTACGCACTGGAAATGGCCGATGAGGCCGGCCTGAAGGTGGAGGGCGCACGCCTGGCGATGGAGCGTCTGAAAGCGTCGGAGGCCGCCGGTGACGGCGACCGGTATCATCCCGTGGTGCTGAAGGTGATCGATCCCCAATGACCAGCTTTCCCAATGCCGCCATTTGGCGGGATGCGTGCGTGGCCGATGCCACCCTGGCGGCCTGGGCCGGTCCGTGGTCGGTCTGCTTCGCGGTCGACAGCGACAAGAGCCGGACCGTGTTCAACATCACGGACGGCCGGGTCACGACCGTCGACGAAACGCCCGCCTTCACCCTGACGGCCCCCGATGCGGTCTGGGCGAAATACCTGGAACCGATCCCGCCCCGGCACCACCAGGGCATCTTCGCCATGGTCTACCGCGTGCCGGAATTCCGCATCGACGGCGACCAACTGACCTTCATGCAGCACGCCCATGTCGCGCGCCGAGTGCTGGAAATCGGCAAGTGGCTGGCCCTGGGGAACACGTCGCCCGTTCCTGTGACCTTGAATCCGCGTGGCGGCAAGCGGGCGGTGCCGAAGGTCCAGGGCGGGTATGTGCCGGTGACGGTCGGCGGAGTCACCTATCAGGTCTACTACGAAACCGCCGGGTCCGGTCGCGACGTGCTGTGCATGCACACCGCCGGTGCCGACGGTCGACAGTTCCATGGCCTCATGGCCGATCCCGAGGTCACGGCGAACCACCGGCTGATTTCCTTCGACCTGCCCTTCCACGGCAAGTCGCCGCCGCCGGAGGGCGCCATTCCCGGTTCGTGGCGGTTGAACACCGACCTGTATGTCGACCTGATCATGGGCTTCGTCGCCGCGGCCGGCCTGGACAAGCCGGTGGCGCTGGGGGCGTCGATGTCCGGGGAAATTTGCCTGGAACTGGCGTATCGCCATCCGGAGGCGTTCTCCGGCATCGTCGCCTGCGAGGCCTGCGATAAGATCGAGCGGCGGCAGACCGCCTGGGCGTCGCATCCGCGGGTGAACCAGGCGTTCTTCGTGCCGGAATGGATCCGTGCGCTGAGCGCGCCGCAAAGCCCCGCCGAGTATGCCGAACAGGTGGATTGGCATTACAGCCAGGGCGGGCCGGCGGTGTTCTTCGGCGATATCGCGTTCTACTCGGGTGACTGGGATGCGCGGGAGCGGGTGGGGCGCATCGACACCAACCGGTGCAGGCTGTTCATGCTGACGGGGGAATACGACTACTCCTGCACCGTGGAAGCGTCGGAGGCCACGGCGGCGAAAATCCCCGGGGTGCGGTTCCAGGCGATGGAAGGGATCGGGCATTTCCCGTTCGCCGAAAACCCGGCGCTGTTCGCGCGCTACCTGATGCCGATCCTGAACGAACTGAAGGGCTGAGGCACGCCATGGTCCGCCGCAACGAAATCATCTGGCTGGGCATAAGTGCAGGCGTCATGGGCTGCCTGGTGGGCGGCATGATGCTGGGTATCGGCATGGACCTGATCGTGAACGGCCAGCCCCTGGGCTGGCTGCTGCTGCTGCCGGGGCCGCCAATCTCGGCTTTTCCCGGCTGGATGCTCGCGCGAAAGCTGGCTCGGCAAATTCCGTAGGTCTTGGGTTGTTTGAGGGGAGTAAGGATGCGGCGCCGCCCCCGTGCCCCGCCAAGAGGGCTTTGCCCTCCTGGACCTCCCACCAAAGGCGCGGCCTTTGGAATGCGCTTCTT
>CAMATI010000101.1 GCA_945861095.1 Asaia bogorensis
GGGGAAGGTGAGCGTGGCGGCGCGTGGCGTCAAGGGGTTATAGAATAATTATGGCACTACATTGAAGATTCCAGGGGCGGTCGACTGTATATCAGGGGTTTTCCGTAGTCGTTACGGTATATGGTGGAAAAAACGCTAAAGATGGGCTAGGCTGCAACAACGAAAATCGTGGATGGCGGCCCGGAGCCTGCCCTCGGGCTTCACCCGTGGGGCCGCCATGACGGGGTTGCACCGCCAGTGGGTCGTTGTTTCCGCCGGCTGGTATTACATACTACCGCGTCACAATAACCGACCGAACCAGTGGCTCACGGCGACAACGGCCGCGTCATTGCGAGCGCAGCGAAGCAATCCAGGGCACCAACAGGCTCGATCACGCCAGCCCCCTGGATTGCTTCGCTGCGCTCGCAATGACACGGCCACCCACAGGTCAGTGATTGGGGTGGTTGGTATTGCGTGCCGGGCTGTCCAGACCGGTGTGCTCATCCCGAGCAAAACCAGCGGTCGTCATAATGGCCCGGACCCGTCACACGCAGTGCCATCCAACGCCGACCTGTCCAACCCACCTGCCAAACCAGCCACCTGCCCAATCCGTACGCAATCATGAACGAAGGAATTAACCGCACTGAACCGGAACAATACCCCCCGAGTCCCGCATTGGTTCGTAACGAACTCCCCCCTTATCCGCGCCTGACCGGAACGGACTGCTACACGGCCCGAACTTAAAGTAGAATCTCAAGAAGCCCGATAAATGCCGTTATATCAAAAGCTAACAGCCCTATCCAAAACCCGGATATAAGCTTTGGTGAAAATAGCCAACAGCCGGTTTCGCGCTGAATTAACCATTCGGGTGTTCTTGTTAACCATCGCCCAAAATCCAGGCAAAACACGGCAAACCCGAGCGTTTCGACCCCAAAAACCCGCATCTTTGCGTCGAAATCCACTTTTTGCTTGCCATTGATCCCGCCCCGGCCCTAGAACAAATAGCAAACATTCTGCCGTTTCACGTGCCCCAGAATTCCTGCCCCACCCCGCTGATCTCCGCTTCAAACACCAAAACCGCACACGCGCGGTCGAAAACGACCCGATGAAACCCGGGGAAGGCCGAGGCTGACGATCAGAACGCCTCGCTCGGCCATAATCCGGCACTCCCAATCATCGTCATGCCCAGGCCCGCCCCCGGCACCTGCACCAGCACTGACCATCGGATCAGTTGTGTCCTGGGCCGGTGCGTGGGTGGGCGGATCAGGTCCGGCAATGCCGAGCTCATGGTGCCGGACCATCCCGCGAAACGCCTGTGCCGACACGTCCCGCCTCGACCGCACCGGCGAACCGACCCTATGATCGGGGCCAATCAGGAAGAGGGCCCATCATGCCTGGACCGCTGCACGGATACCGGATCGTCGACCTGACCTCGATGATCTCCGGCCCGCTCGCCACCATGATCCTGGCCGACCAGGGCGCCGACGTCATCAAGGTCGAAAACCCCGATGGCGGCGACCACACGCGGGCCGCCAACAACCGGCGGGAGGGGTTTTCCGCCTCCTTCCTCAACAACAACCGCAACAAGCGGTCCCTGGCGCTGGACCTGAAAGACCCCGCCGCCAAACAGGCCCTGCTGCGCCTCGCCGCCACCGCCGACGTGTTCGTGCAGAATTTCCGCCCTGGCGTGGCCGACCGGATGGGCCTGGGGGAGGACGCGGTCCGCGCCGTCAAGCCCGACATCGTCTATGTCTCGATCAGCGGTTTCGGGGAAATGGGCCCCTACGCCGACAAGCCGACCTACGATCCGCTGGTGCAGGCGATGTCCGGCCTCGCCACCATCCAGGCCGGGTCGGACAACGAACGGCCGAGGCTGGTCCGCACCATCATTCCGGACAAGATGACGGCCATCACCGCGTCCCAGGCCATTACCGCGGCCCTGCTGTCACGGGAACGAACCGGCCAGGGGCAACATATCCGCCTGTCGATGCTGGAAGCGGTGATCGCGTTCCTGTGGGCGTCCGACATGGGAAGCCAGACCTTTGTCGGCGGGGAGTTCCCGCAGCAGGAAGCCGCCAGTTTCATCGACCTGATCTATGCGACCGAGACCGGCCATATCAGCGCCGCCGTCCAGAGCAACAAGGAATGGACGGCGCTGACCAGGGTGCTCGACAAGCCGGAATGGCTGGAGGACCCGCGCTTCAAGACTCCGGCCCTGCGCCAAAAAAACATCAACGACCGGCTGACCATGACGCAAGAGGTCCTGCTCACCCGCCCCGCCGAGGAATGGCTGGATCGGCTGACCGCGGCGGGCGTCCCGTGCGCCCCGGTGCTGACCCGGACCGGCATGATCACAGACCCACAGGTTCAGGCCACCGGGATTGTCGTCGAAACCGACCACCCGATCGCCGGCCGGCTGCGCCAGGCGCGCCCCGCGGCCCGGTTTTCCGTGACGCAGGCGACCATCCGGACGGGCGGAGCGGTGCTGGGGGAACATACGGCGGAAATCCTGGCGGAAATCGGGTATTCGCCATCGGAGATTGGTGGACTGACAACCACCTGATGCCAACGGTCCTCACCATTCACCGTTGCCCGCCCCTTTGTCATGGCCGGGCTTCAAACGGCGGGTTGGAGGACCAGGTCCGGCCATGACGATGACGCGATGCCAGTTCGCTTCGTCAGACATACGAACCTGCTTGCGTGTATCCGCGCCGACAGGACTCGCGCTGCCATTTCCGCGGGGACGACCGAATTGCGACAGACGCTAATCTCCGGCGAACCCCAGGCGCGCGCACCCTGCCGCCGCGGATTTCACCCGTCAGCCTGGCCCGTAAAGCACGTTCGGCAGCCACAGCGTCAATCCGGGCCACGCATACATGCACACCATGCACAGGATCACGATCAGCATATAGGGCATCATGCCAGCGAATATCTGGTTCAGCGTGACCCAGGACGGCGATACGCCCTTCAGGTAGAACGCCGACATCGCGACCGGGGGCGACAGGAATGCCGCTTGCAGGTTCACGAATACCAGGGTGCCCCACAGCACCGGATCGATATCAAAATGCTTCAGCATGGGCAGGAAGATCGGCACGAAGATCACAATGATCTCGGTCCATTCCAGCGGCCAGCCGAGGATAAAGATGATCGCGTGCGACAGCAGCATGAATTGCAGCGGCGTCAGGTTCAGCGACAGCACCCACTGCTCCAGCAACGCCTGGCCGCCCAGGATCGCGAACACACCGGAAAACAGGGCGGAGCCGACGAACAGCCAGCAGACCATGGATGTGGTCTTGGCGGTCAGGAAGACCGCTTCCTTGGTCCGCTTCCAATCCAGGGTACCGGCCTGAATCGCCAGCAGGAACGCCCCGGCCGCGCCGACGGCCGCGGATTCCGTCGCGGTCGTGATGCCGAACAGAATGACCACAAGCACGACGACGGTCAGAATGCCCAGCGGCGCGATGGAGGTGGTCAGAAGCCTGACGATTTCCAGCCGCTCCCCGGTCATGCGCCAGTAGTAGCGCACCAGCACGACCGCCGCGGCGATGCCAAAGATGGTAAACCACAACGCGAAGCCCGGTGGCGGCCCCATGTCCGCCGCCGATGGGACATCCGGCATGACGGAGCCGAGCTGCTGCAAGCCTTCCGGCGCGGCCTCCACCCGCGATTGCTGGTGGATGACGACGTACCACCAGATCAGCCCAAACGTCCCGCCGACCATGGTCAAGGGGACCAAGGCATAGGCCAGATATTGCAGCAGCATCCCGCGGCCGATCCCGCGTCCATCGCCGCGATCGATCCCCCGTGCTCCCTTGAATGCGAACAGCGCCCGGACCAGGCTGGCCGGCATGTTGCGCGTATAGACATCCCCGAACTTCACCATCCACGCGGGAACCGGCACCTTTTTCTGTTCGGCCGGCAGCGGCGGGGCGATCTTCGGGTTCAGCAACGCCCAGCCAATGACGTAGATCAGATAGAGCAGGGCCAGAAAAAACCCGGGAAACATCGCCGCCGCGTAAAGCTTCACGACCGACTGGCCGGCCACCGCCGCATAGACAATGATCATGACCGAGGGCGGAATCAGAATGCCCAACGTGCCGCCGGCGGTGATGACCCCGGACGCAAGCCGCACATCGTAGCCGGCCCGCAACATCGGGTTGAAGGCAATGACGCCCATCAGCACCACCACCGCTCCGACCAGACCGCTGGCGATACCCCAGAACGTGCATACGATCAGAGTGGCAACCGCCAGGGATGCCGGCACGTTCCGAAAGGCCAGTTGGATGCTGTAAAACATCCGATCAACCAGAGCCCCGCGCTCCATCACGTAGCCCATCAGGACGAACAGCGGGATCGAGATCAGCACGTCGTTGGTCATTGCCCCGTAGGTGCGCTGCACCATCAGGTCGAAAACCAGATTGTCGGACCATGCCTGGCCGGATTTGAAATAGGCGATGAAGCCGAAGAATATACCCAGTCCCATCAGCGTGAACGCCGTAGGGAAGCCCATCATGATGACGACCACGATCAAGGTCAGCATCAGAATGCCGAGTGCTGGATTGCTCACCGGTTTTGCTCCCCGCCCCCGCCTTTGCCACCCCCACCCAGGCCTCGTTGGCGGGCGGCATCTTCTATGTTCTGGGCCTGCGCGATCGCCTGGCGGCGGACGTCGTCGTCGACATGCTCGCTATGGGCAAGCTGTTCCTCGACGACATCGATTTCGGTCACGTCCTTAAGCCGAGCGGGCCAGGTGCCGGTTTGCAGGCAGGAGATGCAACGGAGGATTTCGGCCACGCCTTGCAGCAGCACAAAAGCGCCGGCGAGCGGAATGATCGTCTTGAACGGATACAGCGGTGGCCCCGAGCCAACCGTCGTCCGCTCGGCGATCCGCCAGGAGTCGGCGGCATAGTAATAGCCAGCATAGACGAGGGCCGCGATGCCAGGCAGGAAGAAGATCACGTAAAGCGCCAGATCGAGTGTCGCCTGGGTGCGCGGCCGCATCGAACTGTAGAGGAAATCGCCGCGCACATGCCCACCCTGGGCGAGCGTGTAGGCGCCGCACAGCATGAAGGCCGTGCCATAAAGCATATTGCTGGTGTCGAAGATCCACGCCGTGGGTTGATTGAGGATATAGCGCTTGAACACCTCCACGCACACCATCAGCATCAGGCCGACGACCAGCCAGGCCGCGGCCTTGCCGACCCAGGTGCTGATGCTGTCGATCACAATCAGGGTTCGCTCAACGCGCATGACATCGATCCGAAATCGGGCCGGATAATGCCGGCGCCCGCATCGCTGGAGATTGAACGCACCAGATGCCTGCCCGGGCCAAGACCCGGGCAGGCTGTGTTGTGGCTTGACTGGCCCTTATGTCTTGCGGGCGACGCCTTGCGGGCCGAAATAGTGATCGTAGGCCATGCGACGGTTGACCACGGTATCCTGTTCCCACTGGGTGGTTCGGCGCGCGAACGTGATCTGCGATTCCAGGATTTCCTTGAACAGCGGATTTTCGCCGGCTTTCTTGGCCACGACCTGATCGTAGATCTCCAACTGGCGCTTCAGGATCGAATCCGGGGTCTTGTAAAACCGCACTTTGTCCTTGGTCTGCAGTTCGACATAGTCTTGCGAGTAGCGGTCGATGGCCTTCCAGGCCATGTCGGCGGACGCCGCCTCCACCGCGACTTCGATGATCGCGCGCATCTTCGCGGGCAGGGCATCGAACGTGGTCTTGTTGAACATGATTTCGAACTGTTCGGCGTTCTGGTGGTAGCTTTGCAGCATGCACACCTTGGAGACGTCGGCGAAGCCCAGGATCCGGTCGGACGAGGCGTTGTTGAACTCCGCCGCATCGAGCAGGCCTCGGTCCATCGCGGGAACGATTTCACCACCAGGGAGAGCGCTGACCGCGGCACCCATTCCGGTGAAGACGTCGATGGAAATGCCGACGGTGCGGAATTTCAACCCCTGCATGTCCTCGGCCTTGGTCATCGGCTTCTTGAACCAGCCCAGCGGTTGGGTCGGCATCGGGCCATAGGGAAACGACACCACGTTCGCGCCAATCGAGGCGTACAGCTTGGCCAGCAGTTCTTTGCCACCGCCGTACTTGTGCCAGGACAGCAGCATGTTGGCGTCCATGGCATAGCCCGGACCAGACCCCCACAGGGCGAGCGCCTGTTGCTTGCCGTAGTGGTAGACCAGCACACCGTGGCCACCATCGAGCGTGCCCTTGGATACCGCGTCGAGCAGCCCAAAGGCCGGCACCACGGCGCCGGCCGGCAACACCTCAATCTTCAGGTCGCCGCCGGTCATGTCGTTGACCTTCTTGGCGAAGTCGAGGGCGTATTCGTGGAAGATGTCCTTCGCGGGCCAGGTGCTCTGCCAGCGCATGTTGATCGGGCCCTGGGCCTTGGCGATGGAAGGCGCGGCAATCGAGGCCGCGGCGGCGACCGCCGATCCGTGGAGGAACCGGCGGCGTGAGGACGGCGTGACAGTGCTTTTGGGCATGTGTCTATTCCCTGTTGCGAAACCGTGTCGCGCACCCGTGCCGCGACCCCGTGTTCTGAAGATCTTGCGGGCACGGATTTGGTCACGCGCAGTATCATTGATGGCGCCGGGCGGGCAAGCGGTGGCCGGTCCGCTCGGCGCCACCCCGCATGGCCGTCGCGAACCCGCGTGACAGCGCATCGAGCCCGCCCTTATGATCCGCCAATGGTCCGGGGCGTGCACCCTTGCCGACACGCCCAGGACGCACCGCGCAAAGGACGAGGCCGCATGACCGACTTCTCCCACGGGCCGACGCCGAATGGCCGCACGGTCACGTTCGCCCCCATCGCCCAGGCCGCGGCACAATGATCGCCGAACCGGCTTCTTCGTCCACCCTGATGCCGGTCGGTGGGCCCGTCGCCTGGCGAGGCTCCGAGATCGACTACCGGACGGAGGGGATGCACCGCCTGTCCCCGGATGACATCGTCGAGATCGACGCGGCGCTGTGCCATCTGCGCGGCTTGGGGGATCTCGATTTTCCCGCCATCACGCCCGGCACGTTCCCGCTGCCCGATCTCGGCGTGTTCCTCGGCCGACTTGGCCATGATCTGCGCCATGGGCGCGGTTTCCTGCTGTTGCGCGGCCTGCCGCGGGATCGGTATTCCGCCGACGACATGGCACGCATCTATGCCGGCCTGGGCTGCCATATCGGACGCGCCGTGCCGCAATCCTGGCAAGGTGAACTGCTCGGCCACGTCATCGATGTCAGCGATATCGAGGCCGATGCCCGGGGCTACCATGCCGGCGGGGCGCAGCGTTTCCACACCGATACCTGCGATATCGTCTCGCTGATGTGCGTGCAGGGTGCGAAATCCGGCGGCGTCAGCCGGATCGCCAGCGCAGCAGCCGTGCATGACCGTATGCTGGAAACCCGGCCCGACCTGCTGGCGACCCTGTATGGCGATTACGTGGTCCGAAGGATGGATCAGGACGCGACCCATGGGTCCGGCATCGTCGTGCGGCGGGTGGCGATATTGTCCCGCGCGAGCGGACAATTGTCCTGCAATATCTCCGGCAGCTACCCGAACCGCGCGGTCGAGTTTGGCGATACCGTCATGACGCCGTTGCAGCGCGAAGCCCTGGACGAAGTAGAGCGGATCGCGGCGTCCCCCGAATTCCATTTGGACATGAGCATCGGGGAGGGCGACATCCAGTTTCTGAACAACCGCGCCTTGCTGCACGGGCGCACCGACTTCGAGAACTGGCCGGAAATCGCCCGCCGGCGGCACCTGATGCGGCTATGGCTGTATGTGCCGGACTGGCCCGCCATGCCGGACAACCAGGGTATGCACGATCCGCGCGACCATGCCGGCTGGCTGCGGCAGCGCACCCCGTTCATGGAAGTCCCGTCGCGCTACCTGGCGTCCATGGCACAGCGCAAGGCAGCCATGGCCGCCTGAATGTCCGTCCGAAAACCACCGCCGGCCGAGCCACCAAAGCCTTGGACGATGCGCAAGAGTCTTTGCTCCATTTGACATGAAGCATGATGCTCTCCACGTCACGGCCGCTGCGGGTCCGCCATCCGCGACTTGCCTTGGTCTCGGCAAAATTGTGGACGGCCTGTCAGCACGGCCCATGACGGTGTTATACTACTCGGCCGAAACAAGGACCCACCGGCACTGCAATTCCGTCATGGTGGCCCCACGGCTCACGACCGAGGACAGGCTCCGGGCCGCCATCCACCACCGCCGGCGTTGCAGCCTGGGAAATTCGTGGATGCCGGCCGGCGCCGGCATGACGAGGATGCACCGACCGGAGAGTCGATCTGTTCGTGGATTGGTATTAGTTAACCGCCCGCGAAATGGAGCGTGATTTTTGCGCGCCGCCCTGAACCACGCGTGCCGGCGCCGTTTGGAATGGATGGGCCCCAGACTTCACCGATCCGTCATTGAATCAGCGAGTTCGACCTCACGCTCCGGCACACCCGCCAGACGCAGGCCTTCCGCGTAATGCAGCCGGTCGCTCTCCCGCTCCAGGGGCGTTGTCGCGATGAAGCGTTCAATGGTGAAATCCGGTTCCAGCGCTTGCAACCGCCGAAGCACAGCCGCGGCTTCCTTGGTGCGCCGCAGATGCCCCAGGGCCGCAAGGTATGGTTTGTAGCTGGCAGAAAACGACGGGTTCATCTCACTGACGGTCCGCCCGACCTCTACCGCCGATTCGTAATCGCGCTTCATCAGATGGATCAGAATGAAAAACGCATCGAAGAAGAACGCGTGCGGGTCCAGAGGCGACAGCTTCTTGTAGCGGTTGTTCCGCCGCTCCGCCTCATCCGGGTCTCCCGAATAGGCATGCGCCACCGCCGACAACGCCCAAGCCATCGCCAGGTTCGGGTTCAGCGACAGGGCGCGTTCATGCAGCGACGCCGCCTCCCTCAGCCGCCGGTGCAGGAATGCCCGCACATGCCCGGCGATCGACAGCGCTCGAGCATCGAACGGGTCCAGAACGATGGCGCGTTCGGCCAGCCGCCCGGCTTCCACCATCATGCCCTTGGGGTCTTCGGCCCAATCCTGGCCGACCAGGAATACGTGCCAGTAGGCATACCAGGCATAAGCGGCGGCATAATCCGGCTCCACCGTGATGGCGCTGGACAGATATTTGCCGGCCCGCATGAACGGTTCGCGGTCCATCCGCCCGATCAGGGCGATGGCGCGCAGCATCAGGTCATAGGCCGACGCATCGATTGGCGGGCGAGCGGCGCTCCGCCGAGCTTCGATCAGCAGGATTTCGGGATCGATCTGGGCAACGACCTCGGCGGCGATTTCGTCCTGCAAGGACAGCAGATCGTTGGTCTGCCGGTCGAAGCGGCGCGCCCAGACCACCTGGTTGCCGGCGCGCAGGTCCAGCAGCCGGACAGTGATGCGCAACCGGTTGCGCACGCGTTGGATGGTGCCGTCCAAAAGGAAGTCGATGCCGAAGGTGCGCCGGATCGCGGCCTCGTCCCGGGTTTCCAGCGCGAACCGGCCCAGCGAGTTCGACGAAACCACGAACATCCAGCGGAACCGAGCCAACGCCGTGGTAATTTCCTCGGCCAGGCCAGGCGCCAGATGAGCATCTTCCTCTGTCCCGCCGACCAATTGCAATGGCAAGACGCCGACATGCGCGCCGCCGCGGGCGGCTTGCGGTTCCTCCGGTGCGGCGAGCGGTTCCCGGATTTCCTCCGGTTCTTCCGGGACCGCCGCGACGGGTTCAGGGACCGGCTGCGGCGGGCGCAGCGGCATACGACTGCCGGACGGGCCACGGATTTCCGTCAACAGCCGCTGCGTTTCCACCGACGGCGCCGCATCCAGCAAATCCGCCAACACCGCTCGGCAGCGATCATAGGCCTGAATCGCCATGCCGCGCTCGCCGCGCGCCGCATGCGCCCGCATCAACGCACGCCATGCGCCTTCGTGCGCGCGGTCTATCTGCAACAGGCGTTGGGCGGCGGGGATGGTCGCCTCCGGCTCCACCTGTTCGCGCAGCAGCGCCTCCGCGACGTTGCGGGCCCGATCGCGCAGACGTTCGCGTTCCGCGTTCAGCCAGGCGTCGAAGGTTGGGTCGATGCCGTCCAGATCTTCCAACAGGTCGCCGTCGAGCAAGGACAGAGAGGCCGGCTGGCTGGTCGTGGCGCGCATCACCTCCTCCACATCCACCCACACGGCGCCGGGCCGCAGGGTCAGATGGTCGCGGGTGACGATCAGGATTTCGCTCTTGGCGACGGACAAGGTTTCCAACAGCCGGTGGATTTCCTGGCGCAGCGACGCGCGCGCCTGCTCCTCCGGCCGGCGGCTCCAGAGCAATTCCGCCAGGCGACCACGCAGCGCCGAGCGCGGCGCCGACAGCGCAATCGCGGCCAGCAGCGCGCGGGTCTTGCGACCGGCGGGCAGCACGTTCTCACTGGTGACGGTCCAGGCTTCCATCTGCCCGATCAACCGCAGCCGCACCACAACCTGATCGATGCCGCTCGACTTGGAGTGAGCATCCGGGGGGTTGTTGCGACTGTCTGACATCATTCAATCATGCCCATCAGGGTCGGTTGCAAGGCCAATTGCGCGGACAGGCAACTTATCGCGCGCTGCCGAGCGGGAGTCAGAAGAGTGCCCGAAATCGGGAAGATGCGCCAGCCCATCCCCTATTCCAAAGATTTTATCGGCCGCCCCGAAAACCGTCCGGCGGCCGGCGCCAGTACTCCGGATCGCACGATGCGCGGAACCCGCACGTCGCACGCGGCATGCAAGCCCTTCGATCGCGCGATCGGGGTCACGACCCGCAAGTCGCGATCAGACCGCCAGGGTGGTTCACACGCTATTGCGGGCCGCTCCACGTGATCGTGGCTCAGGTAATCGCGGCTTCCGCGAAAATCGCTCGGACATCGCCGTTCCAGACCGTGTTGTATCGATCCAGCCAATGCTCCGCCTGGTTTGGCGCGCCATGCGCGATGGCGTGCAGCGGTGCCAGATAGATCGCCTCGGTTTCCCCCGATGGGTTGCGCCGGTTACGCGCCCGCAACCCGTCTTCCGCGATCGCCACGACATCCCGCGCCAAGGCCCGCAGGTCGGCCCCGCGCCATTGTGCCGCCAGACCCTGGCGCGGCACCGCGGCGCGCAAGGTCACGGCGTCGTCCCACCCCGCGCCTCGCAGCAGGGATTCGGCGGCGGTCAGGGCGGCATCGTCGTAGAGCAGTCCGACCCAAAGCGCCGATTGGGCCACCATCATGTCTGTCCGCCCGGCATCGGCGCCGCGCATTTCCACGAAACGCTTGATGCGGACATCGGTGAACACCGTCGTCACGTGGTCCGCGAAATCGCCGACCGTGGCCTCCATGCCGGCCAGCGCCGGGATGCGGCCTTCCATATAATCACGGAACGACGCCCCGGCGACGTCGATATAGCGCCCGTCCCGATACACGAAATACATCGGCACTTCGTCGATCAGCCAGGTGGCATAGCGCTCGAACCCGAATCCATCCTCGAACATCACCTTCGGGATGCCGGAGCGCTGGTTGTCGGTGTCGGTCCACACATGCGCGCGATAGGACTGGAAGCCGTTCGGCTTTCCCTCCGTGAACGGGGAGTTGGCGAACAGCGCCGTCGCCAACGGCTGCAACAGCAGGGAAACCCGCAGCTTGCGCAGCATGTCCTCCTCGCTGGCATAGTCGAGGTTGACCTGCACGGTGCAGGTGCGGGTCATCATGTCCAGTCCCATGGACCCGACCAGCGGCATATAGCGGCGCATGATCGCGTAGCGGCCTTTGGGCATCCAGGGCATCGCGGCGCGGGTCGCGACCGGGTGGAAGCCCAGCGGCGAGAAGCCCATCCGCAATGGTGCGGCCGCGGCACGCACCTGCTGGTAATGGGTTTCGAACTCGGCCGCCGTTTCGTGCAGGGTTTCCAGCGGCGCGCCGGACAGTTCCAACTGGCCGGCGGGTTCCAGCGAGATCGCGGCGCCGCCCTGCTTGATGCCGATCGCATTCGGCCCATCCATGATCGGCTCCCCGCCGAAGCGCTGCATGTCGGCAAGCAGGTCCCGAATGCTGCCGGGTTGGCCATCCGCCGGCGTATAAGGTGGGGTCGCCAGGTCATCCAGGCGATAGCCGAATTTCTCATGTTCCGTGCCGATGCGGAAGCGATCGGCGGGCTTACACCCGACGGCGATGTGGTCGGCCAGTTGTCGGATCGACGTGATCGGCGTCGCGTCGGCGTCTCCGGGGTTGGACATATGTTTCCCAGATCTCTCGGGTTGAAGGCCAGAGTACTAGCCGCAACCAGGGGCCTGCAACAAGGCCAGCCCAGCGAGGCATGCGGTCTCGGCGCGCAGGATGCGTGGTCCGAGATTCACACACACAGCAAAGGGGTATTGCCGGAAGCCGTCAAGCTCCGACGGTGCGAAGCCGCCTTCCGGGCCGACCAGCAGAGCGCAGGGCTGGGAGTAACCGCGCAGATGGGGCGCATCGGCACGTTCGGCGGCGATGAAAAGCCGCCGGTCGGGTGGGAAATCGTCCAGCACGGCGGCCAGGCGGCGGGGCGGATGGATCACGGGAACGGTCAGACGTTCGCATTGTTCGGCCGCTTCGATCGCGATCGCGGTCAGGCGCGCTTCGTTCACCCGCGCGGCGTTGGTGCGCTCGGTCATCACTGGCAGGATCGCGGAAACCCCGAGTTCGGTCGCCTTCTGCACCACCAGGTCGGTGGCGTCGCGCTTCAGGGGCGCGAACAGCAGCCAGGGGCCAGGCTCCGGTTCCTGAGGGCGCAGGCCGGTTTCCACCCGCAGGATGGTGGCGCGCTTGCCGATGGAGTGGACTCGCGCCAGGAACGCCCCATCCCGGCCGTTGAACACATGCATCGTGTCGCCGACACGCCGGCGCATGACATTGTCGAGATAATGCGCCTGCTCCGCGGACAGGGCGATGTCGGCCCCTTCGGTCAGATCGGCGGCAACGAACAATCGCGGCGGTCGTGTCATCCTGGTGGTGGGCTTTCGATTCCGATTGACCGGGTCGGGTTGAGACCGGGTCGGGTTGACCGGGATGGGGCGAGCGGGAGATTAGCACGCATGACCACACATACCGACATCGTCGCGACCGGCTGGGTGTCTCGCCTGCCGCGGGCCTGGCAGCCCTATCTGCTGCTGGCGCGGGTGGACCGACCGATCGGAACCTGGCTTCTGTTCCTGCCCGGGGTATGGGGGATTCTGCTGGCCGGTGCCCCGGTGGATGTAACGGTTCGGCTGATCGTGCTGTTCGCCATCGGCAGCCTGGCCATGCGGGCGGCCGGCTGCGTGGTGAACGATCTGTGGGACCGGGACATCGACCGGCAGGTCACGCGGACGGCGGGGCGGCCCTTGGCTTCCGGCGCGATCCGGCCGCGTCAGGCGTTGGTGTTCCTGGCGATGCTGCTGCTGATCGGGCTTGCCGTGCTGCTGCAACTCAATCCGCTGGCGCAGGCGCTTGGGGTCGGTTCCCTGCTGCTGGTCGCCATCTACCCGCTGGCCAAGCGGGTGACGTGGTGGCCGCAACTGATGATGGGGTTCACCTTCGGGTTCGGCGCGCCGATGGGCTATGCCGCCGCGTCCGGCCAGATCGATGCCGCCTGGGTCGCGCTGTATGCGGCGGCGATCCTGTGGGACCTGGGCTTCGACACGATTTACGCGCATCAGGATCGCGAGGACGATGCCCTGGTGGGCGTGCACTCCACGGCGCTGCTGTTCGGAGAACGGACCCGCCCGTTCCTGGCCGCCTGCTACGCCGCCGCCATCCTGGCCCTGATCGTGGCGGCCGCGCAGGCGGGCCTGTCCATCTGGTTCTATGTGGCCGTGCTGGCGCCGCTGTACCTGTTGGCCTGGCAGGTCGCGGCGCTGGACATCTACGATCCGGCCCTGTGCCTGAAGCTGTTCCGCGCCAATCGAGAGGTCGGGCTGGCCGTCGCGCTGGCCATCCTGGTCGGCTGGCTGTGACCGATCCGGCCAGCAGTGTCCCAGCCGGCGGCGCCCCGCCCGGCGGTGCGGCGCGCGCCCGTCCGCTGCTGGATGCCGGCGCGTTCCTGCGGGCCAACACCGTGCCCGGACGCGCCGCGTTAGTGCCGGAGATCGTGCTGCATCTGGCCACGGAAATCACGCCGATCTGGCGCGCCACCGAAGCATGGCTGTCCGAGTACGGTGTGGAGCCTCCATTCTGGGCCTTCGCATGGCCGGGCGGGCAAGCGCTGGCGCGTCACATCCTGGATCACCCGGAAAAAATCGCCGGCCGCCGCGTGCTGGATTTCGCCGCCGGCGGCGGGATTGCCGCGATCGCCTGCGCGATGGCCGGTGCCGCGCTGGTGGAGGCCGCGGAAATCGACGCCCTGGCGGTCGAGGCGATCACACTGAACGCCGGCGCCAACGATGTCACCGTCACCGCGATCGCCGCGGACGTGGTCGGAGCGGCATGTCGCTGGGACCTGATCCTGTGCGGCGATGTCTGCTACGAGGCGCCGATGACCGGCCATATCCTGCCCTGGCTGACCGGCCTGGCCGACACCGCCGAGGTCTGGATCGCCGATCCCGGCCGGTCCTATCTGCCGAAACAGGGGCTGCACCGCTTCGCCGAGTACACCGTGCCGACGACGCTGGAGCTGGAAGACCGTGTCGAGCGCCAGGTCGGGCTCTACTGCTTGTCCGGCCGCTTGTCCTGACGCTTGCGGGACGGCGGTTCGGCGGGCGGTGCCGGCTGATCGAACATGCGCATGACGTCGACGCCGTTGACCATCGCCTGGTCCTTGGTCAACGCCAGGTCCCACACCATCCGGTCCCCCTCGACCCGCCCCAGCCCGCGGATAATCGCCAGGAACGGCATGACCATCTGTAATTCCGGGTCCTTGCCGGCCTGCTGCATCGTGGCGTCCAGCCCCAGGGCCGACAGCCGCCCCTCCACGCCCGGCTGTCCGGGGGCGAGCATCCGCAGCCGCCCCGTACCTTCGATCCGCAGATCGGCCAGTTCGATGGACAGCGCGTCGAGCCCGATGCTGGCGCCGCCCTCTGTGAACAATGCCGTGGCAGCGGCTTCCAGCTTTGCCGGGTCGATCCCGTCCTCGGTCGCATCCAGCAACAATCGAGACAGACGTTCGGTGCTGACACCGGTCACCGAGGGGCGCAGCATCAGGCGGGTGAACATGTACTTTGCCAGGGATGGCGGCAATTCCGACGCCGACGGACCGTCGAGCGCCACATCCATCCAGGCATGCAGTTTGCCGCCCGGCGCCTCGGCGCCAATGCCGAAGCGGGCCTGCTCCAGGGAGACGGTGCCGGTCCCGGGTATCTCGACCGTGATGTCGTCGAACGTCTCCTCCCCTTCCATCCGGTCGGCGAAGTCGCGCAGGGACCGGATCAGGGTCTGGATATGCGGGCGCATCGGGTCGCTGGCCGCGGGAGCGTTGGTGGGCGGCGTCCCGACCCCTGCGTCCTTGGCGGTGCCGATCAGGGCTTTGATGGCGCCCCAGGCTTCGTCCAGCCGGTCTTGGTTGACTCCCGACAGCCGAAACCCCTGCCGCACGCGCCGGATCTCGACGCTGGTTTCGGAGCCATCCTGGCTTTGGGTGGACGCCTCCATCCCCGTCAGGGTCGCCTCCTGATGCAGATCCAGCCGCCGGTCGGCGCCCGGCACCAGGGTCACCAGCATTGTGGCCCGGTCGAAACTTTGCTCCTGGATCTCGCCGCCACCCTCCATCCGCACTTCGACATCGCGATATTCGCTGGTCCAGCTCGATCGGGACGCGAAGTCCAGGTCGAGCAGGATACGGGACGATTGTTCACCGATGGTGAAGGTGACCTCCGCGTTGTCGGCTGCACCTGATCCCGATGGCATCGGCATCGAGAACGCGCCGGCGGACGGAAACAAGATCCGTTCCAGCAGCCAGCGGCTGCCGTCCAGCTTGGTCAGGGCGGCCGTGATCCGGTCGGATTGGCGGCCGGTCAGGTCCTGCAAAGGCAGGGTCAGCGCGTATTGATCGCCATCCGCCGCGACTTCCAGCGGTGGTTCGGGCAATGGCAGGGTCGGGCCGAGCAGGGTTGCGAACCAGGTGCGCAACTGGGTTTGCAGCACCGGCGCGGTCGGGCGTTCAGCCGACGGAGCGGCGGCCGGTAACTGACCCGTGGGGGATTGAACCGTGAGAGATTGAACCGCCGGCTGCGCGACCGAGGCCGTGGCGATTGAAAACATTCCGAGCGCGATCAGCCCAACCCCTAAGCGCATCCCTGGCTCCTTCGTTCGCTCGTCTGATGATCGCGAACACTATGCCACGCCATCAGTCCGGCTGGTATCGAATTGACTGGTGTTTGCCACCGTCGGGGTTTGCCAGCGTTCGGGTTTGCCAGCGTTCGGGTTTGCCAGCGTTCGGGTTTGCCGGCGTTCGGGTTTGCCGGCGTTCGGGTTTGCCGGCGTGCGCACTCACGCGAAGTGATACAGGGACGCCGCCGTCCGGCCTATCCGCGCGCGCGCGTCCGGGTCGGGAATGAAGCTTTCGAACCAATCGATGGTCTGGCGGAACGTCATCGTGGTTTCATGCCCCACGAAGGGCCAGTCGCTGCCGAACAGCAGGCGCTCCGGCCCCGCTTCCGCCAACAGACGGGTTGCCAGGGCACGATGGTCGCAACCTGGAGAGCGATAGGCGCCGGAAATCTTGACCCAGCCGCGGCCGCTTTGTAGCACCCGCAAGGCGGCCTGGAAGCCGGGCGAATTCTCCCCGAGCGTCGGGTTGGGGTTGCCGAAATGATCGACCACGATCTTGACCCCGGAAGCCAGCAAAGCCGGCACCAGGGCGGCGATCCGCTCGCCTTCCGCATACAGATGCACGTGCCAGTCGAGATCGGCGACCCGGCGCAAAAGACGTTGATACGCCGGCGCGGCAAGGTCCGGCACGCCGGCGTAATTGCGCAGGGAAAAGCGGATGCCGACAATGCCGTCGGCGTCCATGGCCCGCAGGCTGTAAATGTCGATGTCCGGCTCCACGATCGCCGTGGCGCGCAGGCGGTGATGCTGGCGCAAGGCCTGCAAGCTGTAGTCGTTGTAGCTGCCCATGAAACTGGCGGCGGCGATGACGCCGAACAGCACCCCGTGGTCGTCCAGAGTGCGCAGGTAATCGTCCGTGGTGAAGGCGCGTTGCGGCCGATGGGTCGCTCCGTCCACCAGCGGCACATCGGTCCGATAGATATGGGCATGCGTATCGACGAGCGGACCGAGCTTGGGCCTGGTTGCGGATTCTGGCATGGATTGGGGCCTGTTCCTTGAGAGCGTTTCCGCCCGCAGCCTAACGCGGCTGTCGTGTACCGGTCCACTTGCCGGTGCCGCACCCAGCCGTCCGCCTGGCGATCGGAGCGTTCGGCCCTTTCGTTCTGTCCGAAGTGTTGCGTTGTTTGCTGGCGATACGGCCCGACTGGCGGCCGCGGCGCAAGGGCCGGGTTTCAAAATAACGGACCGGTGCGGCGAGATCATTAACGTAATATTTACCAAATAATACACCCGCATTCTGGAGATTATCAAAGTAGTTGTGGAACTCTCCCTTCGAGGAGGCTAGAATTGTCGTCATATCGTCGACCAGCACGCGCCATGCATGCTGGCATGTGAACGGCGCCGCCGTGGCGCCGCTCGATCAGGTTCCCCCGACCGAAGGAGAGACAGTCTTGCGCTTTTCGTCTTCTCAAACGCCTTCCTGCCGCTGCTGTTCCCTCTCCGCAATGGATGCCAGCCTGGGGCGTCGCCTGCTCCTTGGGATGGCCGCGGCCGGTGCGGCGGTCAGCTTGCTGTCCGGTCGGGCAAACAGCGCCGCCGGCACCTATGATGCATTGCTGCTGACCTGTATCGATCCACGATTCCCGGAACACACGCTCAACTACATGCGCGGACGTGGCATGGCGGGGAAATACAGCCAGATCAGCCTGGCCGGGGCGGCGATCGCGGTCGTTGCCCCTCCATTCAAGGACTGGCGCCCGGCGTTCTGGGAAAATCTGGGCGCCTCGATCGCCCTGCACGCCGTGCCCAAGGTTATCGTGCTGGACCACCTGGAATGCGGGGCGGCGGAACTCGCCTATGGCAGGGAGGCGGTTTCGAGCCGGAACAGGGAAACCGAGACGCATGAGAAGGTGTTCGAAAAATTCCGCTCCGTCATCAAGGACCGCTACCCGAAACTTGCCGTCGAAACCGCGCTGATGGCGCTGGATGGCTCGGTGCGGGTATTTGACGATTAAAGCCAACAGGCCGGAACATTGTTTGATGCACCGCCCGCCTCGGCCCCGTCGTGATTGGCCGGTTCGACCCGGCAATCCGCGCTCCGACGGCGGGAGAAACGGATCATGTCCGGCAATGAAGGTGATGGGGCGGCAACGGGAACCGCTCAGGCACGACCCTGGTCGGCGGCTTCCAGGGCGCGGTTGGATTCCTCGAACAACCGGCGCGCCTTTGCCGTGTCGTAGGGGGCCTCCAACAACGTCTCCTCGTGCCACTCGCTGCGTTCCTGCTTCAGGAAGTCGCCGCCATAGACGTGGATCGCGCCGGTCAGCTTGCCCAGCGGATTGGTGACGGAGTGGATGATGTCGCGGCCGAGCGGGGAGGCGTCGCCGGGCATGAGGGAGGCGGCGCCGGCGGCTTCGAGCGGCCAGCGCGCGTCGGGCGGCAGGACGCGCCAGAAGATATTGTCTTCCCGCCCACCATATACCCCGACTCCCCCGAAACCCGAAGGAATCGCTTGCCAACCGGATCGAAGGCGATTCTGCTCCCATCCATGATCCGGCGCGGCTTCCTCGACAGCGAATCACGACAGGACCTGATCGAACTGGCCCGCGACGGGTCGGCCGCCC
>CAMATI010000102.1 GCA_945861095.1 Asaia bogorensis
GAGGTTGGGGCACGCGATCACCCAGTGCTTAGACCCGACTCGAGCGTGACCGTGTCAAGCGTTGTTTTACGCCGAACTCACATACCGACGCTCGCCGCTGCATCCGGGGAGCGGCGGCCCACCGCTACCCCGGGGTGAGCAATTACGAATCGAAGGCGCGGCCTCGGCCGACCGGGCACGCGATGTGGCACGGCGCGACACAGGCGTTCGACGCAAGGCACGGTCCGGCCCGAAGTTGAAACGATCGACCCGGCCAGCCCGCCCATGCCCCAGAACCGGCATGGGATCGGTCGACGAAGGAGTTGGTGATGGCAAGCGACGATTGGACCACGCGCAGAGCGTCCGATTCCACCGGGACCGGCTGGCGGCTGTTGAACGAAGTCTTCATGTTGATGGAGTTCGTGACCGGCAAAACCGACCAGAGCATCAGCGACCTGAAGATCCCCAACGCGGCCGGCGAACAGGTTGCGCTCCCCACCATCCTTGCCGACCTGAACGAGATGCAACGAAAGGGGCCAGGGCGCGATTTCTCCTCGGCGGAACTCGGGTTGCTGCAACTGGTAAAGGACGCCCTGACCCTTAAATGCGCGCCAGCGACCAGCCGGTCGATCGGCTACACCGAATTGTATCTGGGCGGCGTCCGCAGCCTGGGCGCGAACGGGCGTGGATACGCCGATATCGCGTTTCCCAACCTGCTCAGTGCCGCGCGCTGGCATCGGGTGCTGAACGTGGCGATGATGATCGTCGCCTTGGTGGTCGTCAGCCTTGCCGTCTATCGTTCCGTCGAGGCCGCTCTCGGCAAGCACCTGGTCGAGGCGCGGCAGGAATTGCGCAAGCAGAAGACCGAGGTGCAGCTCGAAAAAAAGCGGCTGGAAGCGCGCGCCGACAAATCGTCGGACTGGCGCCGCGTCCCGTTGGTCACGTTGACCGGCCTGCCCAGCGCGGCGGCCGATGGCAGCACCAACGCGGGCGGACCGGAAGTATCCGTTGGACTGAACGTCGATCTTTGCGACCGACCGGCGATCCTCGCGGCCTGGATCAACCATGCGCTGAAAAATCCGCCAAAGGTACCCGTAGCGCCGGAACATCCCAGCTTTTGGGATCACATCTGGCCCAGCGCCGCGCCGGCGCCGAAACCGACCGGGCCACGTCTGTCCGGTCCCGGAATGCTCCACGGCTCGGCCTGGCTGGAGACGGACGTCAAATCCCGGCCGACGGCGGACTATGCCGCAAGGCTCGGGCTATCCGCGGGGTATGGTCCCAACGCGTCGGCGGTCAGTTCTAATAGCGAAACCGCTTCGTCTGGTCAGACTGATCGGCCCGGCCTGAAGCTGATGCATGAGGATCCGGAACAACTGGCGCTTTGCAGCCGCGATTTGGAATTGCGGGCCGGTTTTCGCGAATCCACCAATGCCATGTGGCGGTATCTGGAGAACTGGCGGCATGATGCGGGCGGCCTGTTCCGGGGGGTGGGGTTTTTCAGGTCCTCCTCGCCGTTGCTGCCTTGCGAGAATGGGACCACCGAGTGCCTTCCCAGCGACGACCACGAATACCGGATCGCGCCGCGGATCCTGGTGATCGGCAATTTCCTGCTGCCCGTCATCTTCGCGTTCCTGGGCGCGGCGGCCTATGGGGTCGTTGATATCTATATGAAAATCCGGTCCAGCACCCTGACCCCGCATGACCGAGTCCTTGGGTTGGTTCGTCTGGTCCTCGGCGTCATCCTGGGCACGTGCATTGGACTGTTTTTCAGTTCCGGCGCACCGCCAACCAGCGGCAGTGGAGCCGGCAAGCCGCCTACCGACCTGCTGGCGGGATTGACCCTGTCCGCCTCGACCATCGCGTTCCTCGCCGGGTTCGGCGTGGAGGGCGTGTTCAACGCGCTACGAGAACTGGTGACCCGGGTGTTTCCATCCGGACAGGCCAAATAGGCTCGTTACGCAACGGCGGTCACGCGAGGTCTGGGTCGTCTTCCACCGTCGGGCGCATGCCGCGGGCGTAGGCGGCCTCATCCAGCACGTATAACGCCAGATGCTTCAGGTGTTCGGCGACGAAGGGGAAGCCTTCCGCCAGCGCATCCGCGGCCAAAGCCGCCAGGCGCCGGGACATGGTGACCTCGGCGCAGGTTTCGTCCGGTCCGAGGGTTAGGTCTAGGGTGTTAAGGGCCATCTTGTCCCTGCCTTGTTTTGCCCAGAAGTGGGTGAGAGTGACGCTACTGCCGAGTTCTTACGAATTGCTTAATGAAGTGGATCACGTGAGCCCGAAAAAACGCGCAATCGTTAAAAGGGATTGCCGAATGTAACCCCCGTGACCGTCGCGCCGATTGGTCATGTCCCGCAGTAATCAATTGTAACCACCATGTATCCGCGATTGAAGCCCCGCTTCATCTGTGATGCTTGGATGCTACAGACAATGCAGCGCGACATACATCGTCCTGAGGAGCGAAAATCACCGTGGCAAATCCTGGAAAATCCGTCACCATCAAGGGCAAAACCGCCGAAGTCACATTTTCCGATGTGGATGACTGGGGATCCGGCTTCGTCGGTTCCGTCTCCTTCAAGAACCTCGGGACCACCGCGCTCGGATCGTGGATGATCGAGTTCGATCTCGCGACCCCGATCACCTCGATCTGGAACGCCACGATCGTCAGCCATGTGGGCAACCATTATGTAATCCAGAACGCACCGTACAACGGAACCGTGGCGGCTGGAGGCACCGTGTCGTTTGGCTTCCAGGGGGGTAGTGGCAACCCGACCCTGCCCGAATCGTTCGTTCTGAACGGGACGGTCGTTTCCGGGGCTGTCGAACCGCCACCGCCGCCGCCGCCTCCCCCCCCGCCTCCCCCCCCGCCGCCGCCGACCAAGCCCACGATCACCATCGACGATTCGACGGTGATCGAAACCGGGGCCGGCTCGGTCAATCAGACGTTCACAGTGCATTTGTCGCATGCCTATACGAAGGCGGTGACGGTGCGGTTCTCGACCGCGGCGGGAACGGCCAAGCCCAGCTCCGACTACGACCGGCTTACCGGCAAGCTGACCTTCGCGCCGGGCGTGACCGAACAGACGATCACTGTCGTGACGCATCCCGGACCGGCCGGGACGGAGACCTATACGGTCAAGCTGTCGTCCCCCACCAACGCGACGATTGCCGACGCCACCGCGACGGGAACCATCATCAACCCTCCGCCGGCTCCACCGCCCACCATCACGGTCGCCGATATTACCGTGGTCGAGGCCAGGATCGACGGACCGCCGCCGGAGGGTACCGGCAATCCGCTGCAGCCAGGGTTCCTGCACACGCAAGGCAACCAGATCGTCGATGCCAGCGGAGCGACGGTGAAGATCGCCGCGGTCAACTGGTTTGGCATGGAAACCACGAACTATGCCCCTCACGGGCTGTGGACCGCCAGTTACAAGACGATGATGCAGGAGATGGTAAAGCAGGGTTTCAACACCATCCGCCTGCCGTTTTCGGATCAGTTGTTCGCCGCCGGCAGCACGCCGAACGGCATCGATTTCTCCAAGAACCCCGATCTGTCAGGCCTGAACGGCCAGCAGATCATGGACAAGATCGTCGATTACGCCGGTCAGGTTGGCCTGAAGATCATCCTGGACCACCACCGCAGTTCCGCCGGCAATGGGCCGAATGGCGGCGGTCTGTGGTATGACAATGTCTATTCCGAAGCCAAGATGATCGAGAACTGGGTGAAGCTCGCCCAGCGCTATGCCGGCAACAGCACCGTCATCGGCGCGGACCTGGCGAACGAGCCGCATGGTCCGTCCACCTGGGGGGACGGGTCTTCCAACGACTGGGCGGCAGCGGCCACACGGATCGGCAACGCGGTCCTGGCCGCCAACCCGAACCTGCTGATCCTGGTGGAGGGCATCGAATCCTACCAAGGCAACTCCACCTGGTGGGGCGGCAACCTGATGGGCGTGAAGGACCATCCGATCACGCTGAACGTGCCGGGGCAGTTGGTCTATTCGCCGCACGACTATCCGTCGACCATCTACAACCAAAGCTGGTTCAGCGCGCCGAACTACCCGAACAATCTGCCGGCGGTCTGGGACAAATATTGGGGTTTCATTTACCAGAACGATACCGCGCCCGTGCTGCTGGGAGAATTCGGCACCAAGCTGGAAACCGCAAGCGACAGGCTTTGGCTGCAAAAACTGGTCGAGTATATGGACGAGAATTCCGCCAATGGCGGGCTGTCGGTGGGGTCCGGCGAGGAGGGGCCAAGCTGGGCGTATTGGAGTTGGAACCCCAATTCCGGCGACACCGGCGGGATTCTGGCGAACGACTGGAAGACGGTGATCGCGGAGAAAGTCGAGGCCATCAACCCGATCATGTACCACGAACAGACCGGCTCGGGCGGTGGCGGCGATCCGGTGCCGCAGCCGAGCGGGGTGGCGCGGTTCGAGGTGAAGCTGTCGGAGGCGGCGACGGCGCCGGTGACGGTGCGTTATCGCACGGTCGACGATACCGCTCGTGCCGGGGTGGATTATACGGCCGTGTCCGGAGACCTGGTGTTTCAGCCCGGGGACACGTCGGAAATCGTCTCGGTGCAGTTGTTCGGCACGCCGGGGGAAACCGGCGAAATGCGCTTCCTGCTCGCCCTGGATACGCCGCGGAACGCGCTGCTGGGGTCGGCGTCGGCGACCGCTTTGCTGGTGCACGATCCGGTCGCCAACCCGGGCGATCCCACGCCGCCGCCGGGCGGGTCCGGGGATGGCGCGGTGTCCCTGCTGATCAACGACAATTGGGGGAGCGGCTATACCAGCACGGTCTCGGTCAGGAATGTCGGCACGGATTCCGAGTTTGGCTGGCAGGTGCTGCTGGAAACCGCGGACGAGATCGTCAGCCTGTGGAGCGGCACGATCCTCAGCCACACGGGCAACAGCTATGTGATCGGCAATGCCGCGTGGAATGGCGAACTGGCGGGTGGCAGTTCCGTGTCGTTCGGTTTCCAGGCGAGCAATACCGACCCGTCGGGCACGGTGTCCGCCTCGCTGCTGAAGATGGGGGTGTGATCGCCGATACAATCTGAAACGATTTGATCGGGGCGTTCGCACCCGATCCGGGCAGTTCCCGAAGCGGTGTCTCTTGGCAGGAGGCACCGCAAATGGCTGATATAACGCAATTCTGGCGGGCCATACCCAGGCCCGGAGGATTCTTCGTTCGTGATTGACAAATCCCGCTCGGGAAAGGTTTACCTCCCCGCAAGGTGCCGTGAACCACGACCGGAGAAACCGCCATGTCCCTGCCGACCAATGAGGAGCAGGAACTCCTCGAAATCATCAACCGGTTACGATTGGATCCGGCGGGGGAGTTCGACCGGCTGATCCTGGATGCCGCGAATCGGATCGGCGTGACCAACGGCGTGACCGGGGCCATCAACTTCTTCAATGTCGATCTGACGCTGTTCCGTCAGCAGATGCTGGCATTCAACGCGGTGGCGCCGCTGGCCTGGCACACCGCCCTGGCGGACGCCGCCCAACAGCATTCCGCTCAGATGATCCTGACCGATACGCAGTCACACCAGCTTCCCGGGGAGCCTGATCTTGGGCAGCGGGCGATCAATAACGGCTACAATTTCTCCACACTGGGGGAGAACATCTTCGCCTTCGCCTCGTCGGTCATTTTCGGCCACGCGGGCTTCGTCATCGACTGGGGTTTCGGACCGGGCGGGATGCAGACGCCGGCCGGGCATCGCAACAGCCTGTTGTCCGGCAATTTCTCCGAGATCGGCATCGACATCACGCATGAGAACAATCCGGCAACTTCTGTCGGACCTTTGGTCATCACGCAGGATCTCGGCAACCGGTTCAACTACGCGCCACAGGTCCTGGGTGTCGTGTTCGACGACACTGATGGGGACGGGTTCTATGACGCGGGCGAGGGTACGGGCGGCCTGACCGTCACGCTGGTCGGGACGCCCGGCACCTTTACCACCACCACCTGGGCCACGGGCGGCTACCAGATCGTCGTGCCGCAGAGCACCTACACCTTGACCTTCTCCGGTCCCGGCCTCCCGGCGTCCCGGACGACCCAGGTCACCCTCGGCGGTGCCAACGTCAAGCTGGATATCAACCTGGATATCCCCGGGACCCCGAGTGCGCCGTCCAGGCCGGATGTGTCGGCGGACACGGATACCGGTGCGTCAAAGTCCGACAACATCACGAACATCAAGACCCCGGTCCTGACAGGGACCGCCGCGCCGCTGACGACCATCACCCTGTTCGACGGTGCAACCGCAATCGGCAGCGGTTCGGCGGGCGCTGATGGCAAATGGTCTATAAAAGCCAACAGTTTGGCGGACGGGAAGCACAGCATCACGGCCAAGGCCTCCAATGGCGGCGGCACCAGCGGCGCGTCTCTGGCGCTATCGGTGACGATCGACAGTGTGACGCCATCGGCTCCCGGCATCCCCGATCTTACCGTTGCTTCCGACACCGGGGTTTCGAACTCGGATAATCTGACCCGGCTGACGGCACCGACCTTTTTCGGCAAGGCCGAGGCCAATGCGACGGTGACCCTGCTTGAAGAGGGGACCCCGATCGGTTCCGCCAAGGCGAACGCGGCAGGAAGCTGGCTGATCAAGTCCAACACGCTGGCGGATGGTGTGCACGCGATTTCCGCGCAGGCGACCGATATCGCCGGCAATGTCAGCGTGGCGTCCGCCGCTGTATTGGTGACGATCGATGCGACGGGGCCAGCGGCGCCGACGGTCCCGAACATGACGCCATTGTCCGACAGTGGCGTATCCACCGCCGATAACATAACGAAGGTTACAACGCCGACCTTCATCGGTTCGGCGGAAGCGGGCACGACGGTCACCCTGTTCAAGGGGGGCTCGGCTCTCGGGACCGCGAAGGCATCGGCCGGAGGGATATGGTCCATCAAATCCGCCGCCCTGGCGGATGGGAGTCATGTCATCACCGCGCGGGCGAGCGATCCGGCGGGCAATCTGGGCATTCCTTCGGCAGGATTGACGGTGACGGTCGATACCGCGGCACCTGTGACATCCCCGGTCGTTGGCAGCCTGTCGACCAAGTCGATCTCCGGCACCGCCGAAGCCAACAGTATCGTGACCTTGTTCGACAACAGCGTGGCCATGGCAGGCACGATCGTCGCGAGTGCCACCGGGGTCTGGACCAAAGCCATCGCGTTGACGCCTGGGACGCACACGATCACCGCACGATCCACCGACCGCGCCGGCAATGTGGGGGCGATCCAGACAGCAGGCGTTGCGGTCGTCGGTTCGGCGGCGGCCGATGTGCTGGCGGACGTCCCTGGACCGACCCTGATGGCGGGTGGGGCGGGGAGCGATACCTATCACGTCGGCAACGCCGCCGACGTTATCACGGAAAGTGCCGCGGAGGGTGCGGGCGACACCGTCCTGGCCAAGGTTTCCTACACGATCGGCGCGGCCTCGCGGATCGAATTCCTTACCGCCGACACTGGCGCCCCCGGATTGGCCCTGGGCGGGAACGGCTTCATCAACACGATCACCGGCGGTGCCGGTAACGACACTTTGATCGGTGGCGGTGGAGCCGATCTGGTGATCGGTGGCGGTGGGGCCGATCTGTTCGTCATGATGGCTTTGTCGGATTCGACGGCGGTCGCCTCTGGGCGCGACCGGGTCGGGGATTTTTCGGTCGTGGCCGGGGATCGGATCGATCTGCAGGCGCTGGACGCCGACTCCACCGTGGTGGGCGATCAGGCGTTCAGCTTCCTCGGTTCGGCAGCCTTGACCGGTAAGGCCGGGCAGTTGGTGCAGGGGGTGTTCGGCGCGGATACGCGGGTGCAGGGAGACGTGAACGGCGACGGCGTCGCCGATTTCTCCCTACTTCTGACCGGCTCCGTAACACTCGGCGTCGGCAGTTTCGTGTTGTAATACCAACAGACCGAACCAGAGACCCATGGCGGCAACGGCCGCTGTCATTGCGAGCGCAGCAAAGCAATCCAGGGCAACCGACAGGACCGATAGTGCCAGGCCCCTGGATTGCGTCGCTGCGCTCGCAATGACAGTAGCCACCCATAGGTCAGTGGTTGGGGCAGGTGGTATCCTACGACCTGGCCGAAGTCGTGGCCGCATGGCGCGCCCGGGCCGGAGCGGCCTCCCTGGCTGGAAGGCGCCCCGGTCCTTTGGTGTGGCGCGCTGGGCGCCCGACTGCGACGGCTGGCAGCGTCGAAGTCGGACCAGCGGTGATCCGATCCCCGCGACGGGCGGGCGTTGTGTATCGCGATCGGAGCTCTAGTTCAGGCTCCAATCCCGCTCGAACCGGGCATAGCAGTCCCGTTCGCCGGGCATCTTCGGCCATCCCGCCAGCAGGCGTGCGCTTGCGAGCAGCAGGCGGTCGCGAAGATGGGTGGTGTTGTGGGCGTATTCCTCGAAGGTCGAGTGACTGATCTTCTGGTTGTGCGGATCGTCCTGGAACTTGCAGGCGGTGATCGCGATGCTGGTCAGGAACGGAGCGCGATCGGCGCCGGTCTGCAGATAGGCATTCGCGATCGCGGTGGACCGGGCGATGTCGAAGGACAGGATGGCCTCGTCCTGATCTTTCAACAACTGGTCCGCGCTACGGCCCTTGTCGTTGTAAGAGGCGAACTCTTCCTCGATCACCGACGAGAACATCTTGTTGGACCGGGCGACGTCGTTCACGAAGTTCGCCATCAGGTAAAGAATACGCGCCTGGTAGGGATTGTCGGTCTTGCGCAGCCAGTCGTTGCCGGTGTTGCAGTAGTCGAATGGGTGCTGTCCTTCGGTGAACTTGCGCCCGACCGTGGTGCGCAGGATCAACTCCGCCGCGCCGATCTGGATGGTATCGCCCAGGCTGCGGATCGACTTGCCGTTCTTCAGATGGGCCGTCAGCGCGCCCCACATCGTATCGGTGTCGGCTTCCATCAACAGGCGGAGGAAATCCTCGACTTCGGTGACACTCAACGGCGTGGTGTTGGTTCGCGGCACGTCCTTGCCGGCATTCGGCAGTTCTTCGGTGACGATGACGCAGGCCGCATCATAGGCGGAATAGTAAAGCGGCCCGATCGCCATGTCCGGGACGCCGGTGTAAAAAACTCCGTGTGCCCGTTCCCAGCCGATATAGTCGGCGAGGTCGACGATCGCGCGTGCCCGCAGCGCCTTGTGCCCGGTATTACGGGCCTTGCGGCCCGTGACGGTGTCCTGCACGTCGATCAGACCCAGGAACATCAACGTGTCGCGCAGCTTGGGACGAGCGGACTCCTCGGCCGCTAGACCGAGGAACAGGCCATACGAACGGGTGACATCGCCACGCATGGTGGCAACCATGTAGGCATGCAGCCGCTCATCGAGCGTGCCGGCCTCCACGATCGGCTGCTGGTCGTCGTTCCACACCACCGGGCTTTTGGTTTCCAGCGGGATGTTCATGCCTTTCATGGAAGCATAGCGGCCGGGATATTTGCCCGCCAACTGGTTCCAGATGTCCAGCCCGGCCGGGATGTACCAAACGCTTTGCAGCATCGGCAGCATGCGATGGGATTTCGGCAGATAGGGTTCCAGGGCCGTGGACGTGCGCAGGCCCAGAATCGTGTGGTCGTTGTTGATCAGGGTAATCTGGCCGTCGCGGATATTGATGTGGTTCGGCACCTGCACGAAGGGTGCTTCGGCGGCGGTCACCACGCTCAGCGCGTCGCCCATCGAGCGTCCGTCGCGTTGCACCAGATTAAAGAAGATATCCGCGGTGCGCGGCTGGTCGTGCTTCAGGATGGCGTCGGTGAAGGCGTCGACGGCCTTGTCCTTCAGGATTGTTTGCCGATCTAGCAGCATTGGTTTTCACTCCCCTGTGTCGCCATGTCGGCGATGTCTGGCGTGAAGCCTAGACCCGGTTCGGGGCGTGCGTAAATGTCTGGCGGGATAAGGCGGGTTTGCCAGCAATGGCGCCACCTGGCACCCGGGCGGAGCCTGGTGCGGTCCGCTACGGGTTGGGCGATGGCGGCTGCCACGGCCTGGGCATCAGGGCGGTGGGCGCGGGCAGGGTGCTGTTGCGGATTTGCCGCAGCGCCAACACCTGGAATGGACGCTTCCACAACGGCAACCGAGGCGTCGGATGGGTGGCGAGGAATGCTTTCACCATGTCGTTGGAATATTCCGGCAACCCATTGTAGCCGCGCTGATAGACGATGTCCGTGATGGCGGCATTCTCCATCCTGCCGCGTATCTGGCGGACCGTCCGACGGAGCTGCCGGCGCCAATCATCCAGACGAAACATGGAAAGTACCGGGATTTCGTAGGTCGCTTCCCGCACGCCGGCGACCCGACGGGACAACCATTCATTGGCGATCGGATCCAGATTGTGGTTCGCCATCGACGCCAGCAGCCCGTCTCCATAATACAGCCCGATCGGCAAACGGATCCCGCGTTGCACGATGTCATCAATGAAGGACGCCGGCAGGGCATGGAGCTGTCCATGCACGATGCCCCCTTGCTGCAACGTCGCCTCCGTCGCGAGAGGCATTGTGCGGCCGCTGACCGCGATCCCGGTCGCGGCCCGCCGCCGCGGATCCTCGGACAGCAGGCGTGCCATGGCGTCGAGTGCGCGGGCGCCAACCTTCACATACGCATCGACAAAAAAATAGACATCGGCCGGTTCGCGGAGTTCGTAATAAAACCGGTTGATCGCATTCGCCTTGTCCGCATGGGCAATCGTGTAGATTTGTATCGGCACGCCACGATCCTGTGCGGTCTGCCAGGCAATCTCCGCGCTGCGATCCGTACTCCCGTTCACCACCAAGGTGATCAGGGCGCGCCGGTCCCCGATGGCGTCCGCGACGCTGTCGATACAGGTCGCAATCGTTTTCGCCTCGTTCATGCAGAATATCGCGATATTCCATTCCCATGCCATGGCCGGTGTCATGCTACCCGATCGCTGTAATTCATCAGGGCGTCTTCTATCCCGGGCGCGATCGCCGCGTCGAGCATCTCGTCGATCCGGACCGACTCCGCGACCCGGATTCAGAAAGGCCGACGGTCGAGCGGTGGATAGGGCTGTTCCAGACCGTCAACCGGGATATTGCGGCCATTGATCCAATATGCGCGTGGCGAGGCGGTGAAGACGATGACATCGGCGACTTCCTCGGCGGTGCCGAGCCGTTGCATGGGGAAGCCGTTGCGCAGGTAATCCTCGTAGAGGGGCGGATTGGCCAGTCGATAGCGGTCCCACCCATTGCCTGGCACCAGGATCGACCCGGGTGAGACGGTGTTCACCCGTATCCCGTGCGGCACGAATTCCAGCGCCCAACGCTCGGTGTCGAAGATCAGGGCCGCCTTGGCCGCGCCGTACTGGCCGGACATCGCAAGCTGGGCCGTCCACCCGGAAATGGACGCGACGTTGATCACGCCCGCCCCTGGCCGGCCCGCCATATGGGGCAGGGCGAGGCGCATCATCCGGACCGTTTGCACCAGATTGACGTCGAGCACCTTGTGCCAGTCGTCATCCGTGCTGTCGGCAATCCGCGGCCCACCGCCGCCGCCGCCGACATTGTTGATCAGGATGTCGATACCCCCGAACGCCGCGACCGCGGCCTGAATGACGGACGCGGCCCCGTCGGGTTGGGTCACATCGCCCGTCTGCATCGCCACCGTAGCGCCGCCGGCCCGCAACGCCGCCGCGGCCTCGGACAAGGCGGGCTCGGATCGCGCCGAGAGGACCACACGGCAGCCCTCGGCCGCAAAGCTTTTGGCGGTGGCCAGCCCGATTCCTCGACTGGCCCCGGTGATCAGCACAACCTTGTCTTTCAGGTGCAGGTCCATGAGTTCAGATCCTTGGAGATAACCCGGGCACCAGGGGGTGGGGCACCAGGGGATGGACGCCCGTCCGATGCGTCCTGAAAAGGGGCCGATCCTGGGCTTCCGCGGTCGGGCAGCGGGGAAGGACAAAAGCGGTGCCTCTTCGGGCACTCTGGCGCGGTTGGGGGAAGGTGAAGCGGCCGGCGCACGGGGTCAACCGGTGTGCGCGCGTCCGTCGGGAGGCTCGCCAGGAGGTGATGCACTTTGGGGCATCCAGGGCGTGAAGCCCTGGGGGGCATGCCTGGGCGGGAGGATGCCCTGCGGGGTCATGTCCCGGGAGACGCCTGGGGGGCTGGCACCGCTTTCCCCAATCCCGCATCATGGGACCATAACTCCAGGAGATGACCATGCTGAAATTCGGCGCATCGATGTTCTTCACCGACTACTCCATGGGCCCGGGGGAACTCGGTCAGGCCCTGGAAAGCCGCGGGTTCGAGTCCGTGTGGGCGCCCGAGCACTCCCATATCCCGGTGACCCGCAAGACCCCGTTCCCGGCCGGCGGCGACCTGCCGAAGAAATACTACGACGCGATGGACCCGTTCGTAACCCTGACCGCCGCGGCCATGGCCACCAAGACCCTGAAGGTCGGCACCGGCGTTTGCCTGGTGCAGCAGCGCGATCCGATCCAGACGGCCAAGCTGGTGGCGTCGATCGATCAGGTCTCCGGCGGGCGCTTCCTGTTCGGCATCGGCAATGGCTGGAACCAGGATGAGATGGAAAATCACGGCACCGAGTTCAAATCCCGCCACAAGCGCGCGCGGGAGAACGTGGAGGCGATGAAGGAAATCTGGACCAAGTCGAAGGCCGAATATCACGGGGAGTTCGTGAATTTCGACCCGATGATGACCTGGCCGAAGCCGGTCCAAAAGCCGCATCCGCAGGTGATCGTGGGTGGCGCGTTCCCCTATTCCGCGCGTCGGGCGATCCGTTACGGCGACGGCTGGATCCCGCAGGCGGCACGCGGGATGTACAAGGAGATCGCCGACATGATCCCTGAGTTCCGCAAGATGGCCACCGAAGCCGGCCGTGACCCGGCGACCATCGCCATCACCGTCTGGTTCCCCCGCAAGGATGCCGACCTGATGAAGCGCTACATGGATCTCGGTGTGGAACGGGTGGTGTTCAATCTGGAATCCGATACCGCGGACAAGATCATGCCAGAGATCGAGACGCTGGCTGAATTGATGCACAAGGTGAACGGCTGATACGGATCGGGCCAGGCCGGGGAACTGGCTCTGGCCCGACCCTTGTGGCGTGGATCATGCCCGCGCGTCCGACATGGACTGTGTGGCATGCACCGGCGGCCACGCGACGGATCATAGGTTGCGTGCCAGGCCAGTCGGGGCCCCTGGCCTGGTGTGGCCTTGTCTATCCACTTCGTTACCGGAACCATCCATCACGCCCTACATAAATATAAACCATGTCATGCGTGGCTCGATCAGGTCTGACCCTGCTTCGAGATGCCCATAACAGGATACTTCGTCTGAAATGATTCGATGCTCGGCTCCCCGATCTCGGGTGCCGGCCATGAACCGACGCCGTCACAGCTGTCGCCGCACCCGTTCGGGACGCGGGTGCGGCGACCGTGACAGTGAAGTGGGATCGTGCAATGCGCCGGCTATGCCGTTGGCCGCTTCGAGACATCCCGTGCAACCAACGGCGGAATGTCAGTCATGAAATATCGGCTCGATCCGGCCAATTGGGGTAGTTCGGATCGGTTAATGAGCATCTAAAGAACATACCACGAACAATAACCACAACGCATATCGTGTGGCAAGAAGATTTTCCATAACCCCGTATGTGTCGCGGCAATCCCCGTGGGGGGCGCCGTGGGATCAGCCGTGGAACCCGGGTTGGCACCGCCGAGTCTGACGCGGACTGTCCGAGCGGTGCCATCCCGAAAGCGGGCGTTGGTGACGAAGGCATTGCCCACGAACCACCCCAGGACCCAAGGCCGTTCCGATCAATCCAGACCAACGACCGGCAAACCGGCCGTCTGTCAGTCCGCGTTCATCGTCACGTGAAAACCGCCGCCCGGAGGCTGCGACAGCGGGCTGAACCGTCCGATCAGTCCGGCTCTGCGCGCGGCCAGAAGCTGGCGGGCAACCGGCTGAAACAGGGTTTCGCCGCTGGTCGGGCTTGCGGGCGTGATGCGCACGACCACCGACGTGTCCTGTCCCGCCCGCTGCCGCAACATCGCCTCGATCGCGATCCGAGCGGCCTCCGCCGTCATGCCGCGCAGATCCAATTCGTGTTCCGCGGCGTGCTCATGGCCAAGCAGTTTGTCGAGCACGGATTGGTCGATGCGCGGCGGGACGGACATCAGATGAACACGCCCGCCATGCCGCCGGCGGGATAGCGCGTGCCCGCCGCGGCACCGGTCGGCACGGCGGCCGAGATCGCGGCCACCTCCGCCGGGGTCAGCGTGACCTCCAACGCCCCCAGGTTTTCAGCCAGGCGATCCTGGTAACGCGTGCCGGGAATGGCCACCACGTCGTCACCCTGGGCGAACAGCCACGCCAGGGTCAATTGCGCCGGCGTGCAGCCCTTGTCCTTGGCAAACGCCTCAATCTTCGCGACCAGCGCCCGGTTCCGCGCGAAATTCTGCTCCTGGAACCGAGGATGCGCCGCCCGCCGTCCGTCCACATCCGCAAATGTCTGGATCGCCCCGGTCAGGAACCCCCGGCCCAGCGGCGAGTAAGCCACAAACCCGATCCCCAGTTCCCGCGTGGTCTGGCGGGTGGTTTCGGCCTCTTCGCGATACAGCAGCGAATACTCGGTCTGCACCGCGGCGATCGGATGCACCGCATGGGCGCGCCGGATGCGATCGGGCGCTGCCTCCGACAGGCCGAGGAACCGGACTTTCCCCTGTTCCACCAGGCGCTTCATGGCGCCCATCGTGTCTTCCACCGGCACGTTGGGATCGACGCGGTGCTGGTAGTAAAGGTCGATCACATCCTCGTTCAGCCGCTTCAGGCTGGCCTCGCAGGCGGCGATGACATGTTCCGGCCGCCCGTCCACGGCGTTCTGCCCGCCCGGGTTCTGCACCTGGCCGAATTTCGAGGCCAGCACCACGCGGTCCCGCCGACCTTTGATGGCGCGCCCGATCAGTTCCTCGTTATGGCCCCAGCCATACATGTCGGAACTGTCCAGATGGTCCACGCCCTGGTCGATGGCATGGCGGATCAGGTCCTCGGACACCGCGTCATCGGCGGACCCGTAGACACCTGACAACCCCATGCAGCCCAGTCCGACGACCGAGACCGACAATCCGCCGGTGCCCAATCCACGATGTGCCGTGCTCCCTGTGGTGGCCATGATCCTGTTCTCCCCCGGTTTTCGCGTTCTCTGTTTCACCTGTCGATATAGGCGCGTGGGGAAGCCCTGGGAACCGATCTCGTGCTGGTGACAGGGCTTCCCCACGGTCCGGTGGGCCTGGCCCCTGCTGCGGCGCGCAAGGCGGGCAGGCGGCCCTGTCGCCTTGCGCGCCGAAGCAGGGTAGTGCGGATGGCCATGAACGCGCCCTTCCTGCCTCGGTTCCTGATCCCGCGCCTGCCATTCTATTACGGCTGGGTGATCCTGGGATGCGTGTGCTGCGCCGCGCTGTCCCGCCAGGGCGGCGCCGTCGCCACCCTGTCCATCTTCGTCATCCCCATGACCGAAGAATTCGGCTGGTCGCGTACCGAAATGTCGGGAGCGGTCTCCCTGGGCGGCATCCTGGCCGCGATCACCGCGCCGTGGCTGGGAAAATTCCTCGACCGGGAGGGCGCCCGGAAAGTCCTGTGCCTGGCCGTGCTGTGCACCGGGCTGGCCAACCTGTCGTTGTCTCTGACCTTCGCTTTGCCGATTTTTTATCTGCTGTTCTGCATCGCGCGCCTGAATTTCTCCGGGCCCTTCGATCTGGGTATCTATGGCGCCGTCAACAACTGGTTTGTTACCCGGCGATCCTTTGCCACCGGCCTTGTGACCCTGGGCCACATGGCCGGCCTGACGCTTTTGCCACTGGTCGCGCAAGTTGCCATGGTGGAAGGCGGTTGGCGTGCCGGGTGGGTCGCCGTGGGCTGCGTCGTCCTGGTCGTGGGCTTCATCCCCGTCTTCCTGCTGATGGTGCGACGGCCAGAGGATGTCGGTCTGGTCCCCGATCGCACCGTGTCCGCTGCCTCCCCGGCCGAACCGCTGGTGGAACCGACCTTCTCCCGCGCCGAAGCCCTGCGCACGCCCGCCTTTTGGCTGCTGTCGTTGTTCGCCGTGCTCGCCTATCCGGTCCAGGCCGGCGTGTCGCTGCACCAGGCGCCGTTCCTGATCGAACGCGGCCTGTCCCCAACCATGGCGGCCACGATCGTCAGCTTCTTCTCGGTCATGTCCGGCGTCGCGAGCATGGGGTTCGGGTTGCTGCCCCGCCGCGTGCCGGTGCGGATCAAGCTGGCCATGGCTGGCGCGCTGTTGCTTTGCGGAACATTCGGGTTGCAGTCGGTGCACGACGGTGCGTCGGGCTACTTCGCGGCCGCGTTCTTCGGCGCAGGTGTCGGCGGGCTGCTGACCATGCTGCCGATCGCCTGGGCGGATTACTACGGTCGCCGCAGCTTCGGCGCCATCCGCGGCATCGCGCTGACCTTCCAGGTGCTGGCACAGGCGATGGGGCCTTTGTTGTCGGGCATCCTGCGCGACGCGACCGGCGGATATGAAACGTCCTTGCTCTGCTTCTCCGCCCTCGCCTTCACCAGCATCCTAGCCGCCCTCCTCGCTCGGCCGCCCGTGGCGCGGCCAGGGTAGGCGGCTTGGCTTTGGGGTTTTGGTGCTTGCTGGGCGGAGCTTCGTCCGTTCCACGGTGGAATGGGTGAGGACCCGATTGCAACCATGAATGACCTCGGGCAGGGGCGGTTTGTCGCCGCCGCCTGCCCGATGTCGGTCGAACGGGCCGCGCTTCAGCGTGTCCTGCGTCGCGCGCGGCCGGTCATGCGGCATCCTGAAGGATCATCGCCGCGCATTTCTCCCCGATCATGATGGACGGCGCGTTGGTGTTGCCGGCGATGATGCTGGGCATGATCGACGCATCCGCAACGCGAAGCCCCGCGATGCCGTGCACGCGCAAACGCGGGTCCACCACCGCATCCGGCCCGTGGCCCATGCGACACGTGCCCACGGGATGGAAATTCGCCACGCCACGCTGGCGGGTATCCTCCAGCCATTCGTCATCGGATTGCACGGCGGGGCCTGGCAGAATTTCTTCCACCACATAAGGTTTCAGCGCCGGTTGCGCGGCGATCTGGCGGCAGAGATTAAGGCCATAGAGGATGGCCGATTTGTCATACTCGGTGCGCAACTGATCGAAGCGAATGGCCGGCTGGTCGGATGCGTTCGGCGTCTTGATGCGCACGTAACCCCGACCTTCCGGTCGCAGATGCACCGGGCTGAGGGTAAAGGCGGGGAACGGGTGCGGCACGATGCCGGTGCGGGTGCGCGATTCCGTGCTCCACATCGACATGTTGATTTGCAGATCGGGGTTTTCCAGCCGAGGGTCGGATCGAACGAAGGCGCCGGCATAGATGCCCGTGCCGGTCAGCGGGCCGGTGCGGGTAAAGACATAACGGATGCCGGCGAGAATCTGGCGTGTCGTGCTGTTGCCGATGTCGTTCAGGGTGATGGGCTGGTTGACGCGAAAAGACAGGTAGCTGTTGAAGTGATCCTGTAGATTCTCTCCGACGCCGGCGATGTCGCGCACCACCTCGATCCCCAGATCGCGCAGCAGGTCCGCCGGACCGATGCCGGAGAGTTGCAGCAATTGCGGTGAGCCGAAGGCGCCGCCGGAAACAACGATCTCCTTGGCCGCGCGCGCTGTCTTCAGGCCTTGCGGCGTGCGGTATTCGACGCCGACGGCGCGTGCGCCCTCGAAGATCAGCCGCTGGGCGTGCGATTCGGTGGATACGGTCAGATTGGCGCGCGACTTCGCCGGACCGAGATAGGCCCGGGCTGAACTCCAGCGGCGGCGATTATTGACCGTGAACTGGTAAAAGCCGGTGCCTTCCTGCTGAGGGCCATTGAAATCGGGGTTGTAGGGAATCCCCGTCTGCATGGCGGCGTCCACACAGGCTTTCGCCAGTGGCCATTCATGCGGCACGTCGGAGACATGCAGCGGACCGCCGGAGCCGTGCAATTCGCTGGCGCCGCGCTGCTGGTTCTGCGCTTTCTTGAAGAAGGGCAGTACGCTGTCCCAGTCCCAGCCCTCGCAGCCGCGCTGGCGCCAGTCGGTATAATCGGCAGCGGTGCCGCGCATATAGACGGTGCCGTTGATCGACGACGTGCCGCCGAGGACCTTGCCGCGCGGCTGGTACAGCGTGCGGTTGTTGAGATTGGGTTCGGGCTCGGATTCAAACATCCAGTTTACTTTGGGATTGGCGTAGTTCTTCGTGTAGCCCAGCGGGATATGGATCCATGGGTTGGTATCGCGCGGGCCGGCTTCCAACAGCAGCACGCGGTACTTGCCCGACTCGCTGAGCCGTCCGGCGACGGCGCAGCCAGCCGAACCGGCGCCGGTAACGATGAAATCATAGGTATCGGCGTCATTGGCCATCTTGGTCTCCCGCTTTTTCGCTACAAGCCGCCATTGAAAGCGATGCGGGGGGAAAACACCAGACGGACCGGGCTTTGCCCCATGCGGCGACGCGCGCAATCAATCGCCGCAAGTGGGTGCACCGCCCCGTTCGGCCCTTCCCCAGCCGCGACCCAACCGATACCTTCACCCAACCAACCGGGAGTGACCCCACATGCCGCCATCCGACCCACGCTACA
>CAMATI010000103.1 GCA_945861095.1 Asaia bogorensis
GATGGGTCGGCCGTGACGCCACCTCCGGGCCGATATGAAGCCAGTCAGGACGTGATCGGGGCGCCGCCGGCGGTCTGATGACCGCGCCGGCGCAGCCGAACAGCCGTCGTTATTGATCGAAAATCCCGAGTCCGACAGGCTGCTAGCAGGCCGGGCACGGTCCGACCACCGAATGGTGGGGGCGCCTGGGCTCCACATCCGGCTTCCCAAGGGGGTGCGGAAGCCGTTGGTGGCGATTGGGCGGCGTTATTCACTTGGCCCCGCCAAGTTTGTGTCTATCGCCGATGACTGTTGAAAGGCTGCGAATACAGATATTCGCCCGGTCGAAACCCTTTGATGTGCTGCATAATTCAAGAATATCGCTGCGCCGCAAAGCGTCGGCTTTGGGCTAATACGGTAGGAATGGATCGGGGAGTAAGGTTGTGACGGATGACCAGAGGGCCGCTCTGGATCGAGAGTGGAGTCGCAAGGTTGCAGGGATTGCCGTTGCAACCTTGACCGTTGCAAAGCCTCCCCTCCTATCTCTTACGCCCGAGCAAATCGATCGCTGCACCGAGATTGTCGCGGAGGAGATTTTCATTCGTCTGATTATCGGTGACCGTCCGCCCGCTTAAGCGACTCGAAGGTGTGAAAACCAAGAAGAGGCCGGGCAGGTGTTCAGCACGTTGATGGGAGACGTGGTGGAGCCTCGGCGGGAGTTTATTGTAGGGAATGCGTTGAAGGTCGCGAACCTGGACGTTTGATGGTGGAGACGGGAAGGGGGTAGCGCCGAGCGCGGGTCAGAGCCGCCCCCTCCTGTGTTCCGCTCGGCTTTATACGGTCAGGCCGCCTGAGGCAGTTCGAATCGGTCGAGCAATGCGCGGAGTAGTGGCAAGGCATCATCCCTTGCTGAGAACGCGATCCGCCCCACTCCATCGTCAAGACCCACGACGGTAAAGGTCAACGGGCGGGGAATGCCGTCGATCAGGATGGTGCCGCTGGCGCCGAATACCAGGTCCGGCAGCCCGATCAGCCGCGCGCCACCCTCGGACAGGTCACGGACACGGGCAGTTCTGCTGCCGTGTCTGGCCGTGTCGACGCGGCAAGACAGATCGACTTCGAAGCGATTATGCTCCCGCCGGTCCACCTCCTCCGACGACGTTCGCACCGTCCGAATGATCGCTCGGCGCAAGTCGTGAACGGCGGCTGTCAACCTCGTCGTGTTTTCCAACACGTCTTCCGCGTAGAGTCCGGCCTGTTCGGCTTCCCGTGACACCTCGACATTGCGAGCGTTCATGTCGTTCACCGCGGCGGCCGTTTCGCTGACGTTACGGGCGATTTCCGATGTGGCGGCACCTTGTTGCTCGACCGCGGCGGCGATGGAACCGGCGATCGCATTGACCTCACCAATCGTCGCCTCGATCCGTCCCACCGCCACCACGGCATCGGCGGTTGCAGACCGCACTTCGCTGATATGGCGCGTGATCTCCTCTGTCGAGCGTGCGGTCTGGCTGGCCAGTTGCTTCACCTCGCCGGCAACGACGGCAAAACCCTTGCCGGCCTCCCCGGCACGCGCGGCTTCGATTGTCGCGTTCAGGGCCAGAAGATTGGTTTTCGCGGCGATCTGTCCAATCATGTCGGCCACCGCGCCGATCCGCCCGACCTTCTCATTCAGCGCTTCGATCGTCGTGCGTGTCGCGTTGCTCGCCGCGACCGCCTGGTTGACGACGGACGTCGAGTGATTGACCTGACTGCTGATCTCGTTGATCGAGGACGCAAGTTCCTCCGCGGCGCTGGCCACGGTCTGGGCATTGGCCAACGCCAAGGTAGCCGCGGTGGAGGCTCCGGCGGCTGCCTGACCGGTTCGATCCGCCATGCTGCGCATTTCCGCCGCGGTCGCGGCCATCGCTTCGGTCTGCTGGCCAATTTTCTGCACCGAGGCGCCGGCGTCGGCCTCGATCGTTTCGGCCATTTGGGTGAGAGCGGCACGCTTGTCGGTTTCGGCCTGGTCCCTTGCGGCGGCCTGTTGATCACGCATCTGGGCCGCTTCGGTGAGGCTGGCCCGGAATGCGTGGACAGCTTGCACCATGGTGCCAATTTCATCGCGGCGTCGGTCGGTCGGAACGGGCGCATTCAGGTCGCCGGCAACCAGCGACTCCATCGCGCGTGTCACGGCGACGATGGGCCGAGAGATACCCCGGGCCACAATCCAGCACAGGCCGATGACCAGGAGCAGGAGGGAGACGACGGACACCGATATCACCCGATGTTCCCACGCTGACAGGGTTTCTCCCTGTGTCACCGCCTCCTTGGCCTGCGCGATGAACGCCGCATCCAATCGTTCCAGCGGCGGCTGGACCTCCGCATAGGCAGCGCTCAACGCCTTCACGGCGGTCCGTTCCGCCAGGGTTCCGGTCACCAAGCGGACAAACATGTCTTGGTATGCCGTCATGCGGGTCATGATGGCGGTTTTGGATTCGACAGAGAGGGAGGTCGCATCGAGCGCGCTGATGAATTCCGGCAACCGCGCTTTTACATCGGTGGCATATTTCGGGTCTACCCTAGCAATGAAGTCCTTCTCATGCCGGCGCATCATCAGCATCGCGATCTGCGCCAGGGGGGCGTCGAGCGCCTTGAGTTGGGCCTCGACCGCTTGGACATTTTGCCGGAGGGCACCTAGCAGGCCGTCCGAATCATGCAGACCGACATTGCGCGCTTCCTGGACCAAACTGTCGAACGCGGCCCTGTATACGCCCAATCCGGCTTTGACCTTGCCGATCTCTCCGAGCAATGCGGACTGGCCCGCGACATGGTTCTCCAGGTCGGCGATCGTATTGCCGGCCGCAGCTAGCGTTTCCGTATGGAGTTGCACCGATTTTGCGTCGCGTCGGAGCAGGAAGTCCTTTTCATGACGCCGAGCTTGCAGCATCAGGATCTGAAGGTGGGATTCCAGGTCTCGGCCGTCGCGCGCGGCGGTGACGTTTGCGTCGCTATGGCCAATATTATGTGAAGACCACAGGTTGATCCCGGCAATCAGCAGCATTCCCAGGATTCCGGCGAGGCCCAAGGAAGCGATCTGGCAGCTAATCCGGCAACGCGCCGACAACATGTGCATCTCTTGTTCCTACGGCAGTTACCAGGACGCCACATGTCGCATGGATGGGCTAAGATTTCGTTAACATGTCCGCTGGGTTGGGTCTGGTGGTGTTTGTTTCGGCGTTATCGCCGCGGCGTGATCGGGGGGGTGGCGTGCCCTATGCGCCCAAGGCCGCCGAAATTCGCTCGCAAATTCAAGCCCAGGAGCGGATGTAGAGACCTCTTCACGTTCCATCGTCGGTTCCATCGAGATCGACGCATCTCTTTCCGACGCAACCCATCGGAGAGTTGAAGAAGCCATTTGAGATCGCGCTGCCAAGCCTGATGAAACACATCCGCATTCTGGAGCGCAGCGGCCTCGTTGCATCGGAGAAGACCGGGCGCGCTCCTCCGCGACGATCGAGTATGATACATTATTGTAATGGAATATCTCCGGTACGTTCGTCGTGCAGTACGAGCCACAATGCGACGGCTCGCCGGCGGCTAGAGCGGTTTCACCCTGACTGGAAAAGGCAAACCGCTCTAGCTCTTTGTTTGATCGCATGGTTCACGCACTGTTACGTTCCGCTCAGCACGATCATGCTCTATCTGTCGGAGCGACCCTCGTGGCTGGTATGACCCTGCAACGATGAAGACATAAAAGTCCCAGATGTGGTCAAAACAATGTGCACGGCTCGATCAGGGATCACCACACGATCTACCTGCCGAGTGAACACCGACAACGACCGGAGCCGCCTCGTGCCAGGCGGCTCCGGTCATTCGCGCAACCCGAGAATCGCGCACCAAATTTTGACCATTGATTCCATTGGATGATCCTGGCGCATAATCCCGGTGCGCGATTGCCATACCATCCAGCGGTCCGAAGTAGCACGCCGAGCGTCCGCTTGGGGTGGACCGACGCGACCTGCCCGGCGGGTGATCGCGACAAACGGATCACCCGGAGCCCGAAGACCGCCTTCCCCGACAATCGGCAGGTCCCTTGCGGCAGCAAGGTGCCAGAAGCCACCGCCCCACCAATCCCCTACTCCCGCGCCTCCCCCAAGGAAAAGCCCCAAGGCGCAACCGGTCGCGGCCCGACATACGCAACGGACACCGCATCCCGCGGCACAACGGTCTGCCGAACCTCCACCTCGGGCCCGGCATTCGCCTGACGCAGCAGCGCCACCGGCAGCCAGACGCGGGTCACCCGCCACGACATATCGCGCAATTCCAACCGGACCAGCACATCGTCATCGTGGCCAGGCACACTCAAACCGACCGAAAACGCCGTTGGCGCATCGAAGAACGCCCATGTCAACCGGGCGTCAGAACCGGCGATCACGGGTCGCGACACCAGCGGACCAAGCGCCGCCGTCAAAGCCTCCGGGGTCACCCGCCGATCCACGACGTTGCTGGCAATGCCCCGCACGAACGACTGGTCGAAGGCCGGAAGCGCGGCCGACGCCAGGGCAGGTCCGTTTGCCGAAGCCACCGGGGGATCGAACAGAAAATCGCAGATGTCTTCCTTGATCCCGTCGCGCACCTTCGGCCAATGCACCAGCGACCGCAACATCGCGGCGTCGCCCTGCAACACTGCTTCCCGCAGTCGATAGAGTGTCACGTAGGGATAGGCGGCATATCCCACCAGGACCGCCAGAAACACCAACAATAAAGGCCGTATCGCACGCATTCTGCCCGCTCCATGACCGCCCGGACGCCAGGCATGACGCGCGGAAATAATGGCTTTTCACCGGCCACTTCATGCGCTTTCGCCATGATCGTCCTTATATGGTGCGATCTTGGCCGGAACCGACTAATATTTGGTAAAGCGCGGGGTCCGTCGCCCCTTCGGTGCTGAACAACAGCACCCGGCTCGTCTCGGAAAGCTCCAGCGATGCCCGAGCCGCCGGGTCGCCCAATGCCAGCAGGCACCCCGCCAGCCCCGCGACACCGGACTCGCCCGAAACGATCCCCAGCCCCGCCAGCAGCCGCATGCAATCCACCGCGGCCTCGTCCGGCACCGCCATGAACGCCGCGGCCGCCCGATCGAGTTCCTGCCATGCCACCAGGCTCGGTTCCCCGCAGGCCAGGCCCGCCATCAACGTGTCCAGATCGCCGGGGATGGTCGTCGGTTCCCCCAGTTCCGCGCTCGCCAGCAGACAGGCCGCCCGATCGGGTTCCACGACGACCAGGCGTGGCATGGGGGAGAACCGTGCCCGCATCTGCGCCGACACCGCGGCCGCGACGCCGCCGACACCGCCCTGGATGAACACATGCGATGGAGGATCGCCCTCCCACTGGTCGGCGGCCTCGTCCGCCATCAGGCGATAGCCCTGCATGATGTCCCGCGGCACTTCGGTGTATCCGGCCCAGGCGGTATCGGACACCACAAACCAGCCTTCCGCCTCGGCCACCCTGGCCGCCTCCCGCACCGCGTCGTCATAGGTTCCCGGCACGCGACGCACCTCCGCGCCATACCCGGCAATCGCGTCGATACGTCCCTGACTGACGGTTTCATGCACGAAAATCACACAGCGGCAGCCAAATCGTCCAGCACCCCACGCCACCGCCCTGCCGTGGTTGCCGTCGGTCGCGCAGGTGACGGTGATGACCCCGGTCGCCGTGGCCAATCGGCCCGACGCCAAATCCGCCGAGGTTGCCGCCCGCGCGATGCCGAGACGAGCCAATTCGTTCGCCAGGACGTTGAAGACGGCATAGGCTCCACCCAGTGCCTTGAAACTGCCCAGACCGAACCGCCCGGACTCGTCCTTCAGCCGCAGCGCCGCGACCCCGGTGTCACGCGCCAGTTCGGTCAGGTCCAACAGCGGAGTCGGCTGGTAGCCGCGCCAAAAGGTGATTTCCGCCTTGGCGCGCCGGAATCCGGCAGTGGGCAGCACGACCACGCCAGGAGCACCCAGGCGCGGATTGAGGAACAGGCTGAACGGATAGGGTGCAAGCATGCACGGACGGTGGACCGCATCCAAACGCGGTGCAATCGTGGTCCCGCAACAGGAGGCGATGGATGCGCATTACGATCCTTGGCGGCGGCGGATTTCTCGGGCGCAAGATCGCCACCAGGCTGGCGAAAGAAGGCAGTTTGGGCGGTCGGAAAGTGACCGCGCTGACCCTGTTCGACCTCGCGGCCCCGCAACCGCTCGCCGCGCCCTTCCCGGTCACGACCCTGGGCGGAGACATCGTGCAATTGCCGGAAGCCGCCATCCCGACCGGCACCGATGTCGTGTTCCACCTGGCCGCGGTGGTCAGCGCCCAGGCCGAGGCCGACTATACCCTTGGCCGGCGCGTCAACCTGGGTGGCACCGATGCGGTGATCGACGCCTGCCGCCGCCTGGTGGGCGCCGGTGCCAAACCGCCGCGCGTGGTCTTCACCAGTTCCGTCGCCAGCTTCAGCGGCACCCAGGCATCCGTCCTGCCAGACGACGCGCGTCAGATTCCCGGCAATTCCTACGGCGCGCAGAAGGCCGCCGCCGAACTGATCCTGGCGGACGCGTCCCGCAAGGGCTTTCTGGACGCCGTCACCATCCGCCTGCCCACGGTAATCGTGCGCCCCGGCAGGCCGAACAAGGCCGCCAGTTCCTTCTTCTCCGGCATTATCCGCGAACCCCTGCTGGGCCTGGCAACCGAGCTTCCGGTGCAAGACCACTTCGCCGCCTGGGTATGCAGCCCAAGGCGCGCGGCCGACTGGCTGTTGCACGCGGCCGCGATGGACACCGCCCCGCTCGGGCTGGATCGCAGCATCACGCCGCCCGGCATATCCACGACGATCGCCGAACTGCTGGCGGCATTGGATCAGGTCAGCCCCGGCGCCAGCGCCCTGGTCCGCCGCGTCGAAGACAGGGCAATCGCCGATATCGTCGGCACCTGGCCGCCGGCCTTCGAGGCCAAACGTGCCCCCGGCCTTGGCTTCGCCCCGCACGAACCGGTCGTGGACATCATCCGCGCCTTCATCGAGGACGACCTGGACGCCACCCGGGCGGACAGAGCCCGCGTCCCGTAGGTCCGACCAGATCCCGCGCCCCGTAGGTCCGACCAGATCCCGCGTCCCCTGACGGAACATTACCAAACTTTCGGACACTGAACGAATTTTTTACCCTATTGCCCTCCTATCACGCCTGACGTCGATTGCCTGGCGTTCGGTTTGGTTGCACAACTATCCCGCCTCCTGTTCCGCTGGACGCCATTGATGTCGGTTTCCCAAGGCGACCCTGCTATCGCGGGTGCGACCGCGCCCTTGTTGAAAGGGGAAACCGCGCCCGAGCCATCGGCGCCAGCCTCCGGGACGCCGCATGTCGAGACCAAACGACAGGCGTCACACCGGCCGCGCCGACCCTTCAGCTCCGTCGTGCTGCACGCGCCGCATGTCCTGCGCGCCCTGGTCCGAGCCGACGAAATCTGGCTGGTGGCGCTCGCCGGCTTGATCGGCAGCGTGACCGGCGTGGTCGTCTGGGCCATGACGATGTCAGCGCAACTCATTCACGAAGTGCTGTTCCAGATCGACCGGCACCAATATCTCAGCGCGATGCCGTCCCTGGATCCGCTGCGGACCGTCGCCGTCCCAATGCTGGGCGGACTGTTTCTTGGCCTGGTGACCCTGGGCCTGGCGCGCCTCTACCGGCGTCGCACCGTCGATCCGATCGAGGCCAACGCGTTGTATGGCGGACGCATGTCGGTGTCCGGCAGCCTGGTGGTCGTGATCCAGACGATCATCTCCAACGGCGTTGGCGCCTCGGTTGGGCTGGAAGCGGCCTACACCCAGATTGGCGCGGCGATCGCGTCGCGCTGGGGCCATGGGTTTCGCGTGCGGCGCAACGATCTGCGGCTGCTGGTCGGCTGCGGCGCGGCGGCGGCCATCGCCGGCGCGTTCAATGCGCCGCTGACCGGGGCGTTCTACGCGTTCGAGCTGGTGATCGGCACCTATACCCTGGCCACGTTCGCGCCCGTCGCGGTGGCGGCGATCGTATCCATGGCGGTCGCGCGCGGCCTGGGCGGGGCACCGTTCGAGCTGACGATCCCGGCCGAACAGATCAACTCCCTCGACTACATCCCGATCCTCGCGCTCGGGATGTTGTGCGCGCTGCTCGGCATTGCCATCATGCGCGGCGTCACGGTGACCGAGGACCTGTTCCGCAAAAGCGGCGTCCCCGCCTGGCTCCGCCCCATGGTCGGCGGGCTCGCGGTCGGCATGCTGGCTCTGATAACGCCGGCGGTGCTGTCGTCCGGTCACGGCGCATTGGGCGTCACCATTCATGCCGATCTGGCGCTGACCTGGATCCTTCTGTTGCTGGCGCTGAAATCGGTGGCCTCGGCCATCTCGATCGGATCCGGCTTCCGCGGCGGCCTCTTCTTCGCCTCCCTCTTTCTCGGCGCCCTGCTCGGCAAGGGCTTTGCCGCCGGCCTGGCCATGCTGAGCTCCGCCCATGAGGTGTCGCCGATGCTCTGCGCCCTGGTGGGCATGAGCGGGTTGGCCGTCGCCATCGTGGGCGGTCCGCTGACCATGGGCTTCCTGGCGCTGGAAGCCACCGGCAGCCTGCCGATGACGGTCGCCGTGCTGGCGGCCTGCGCGGTGTCGTCGCTGACCGTGCGGCGGACCTTCGGCTATTCGTTCGCGACCTGGCGCTTCCATCTGCGCGGGGAGGTCATCCGCAGCGCCGTCGATATCGGCTGGATGCGCAACCTGACCGTCGGGCGGATGATGCGCCGCGAAATGCGCACCGTGCGCGCCGATACCGCGCTGCCGGCGTTCAAGCGCGACTTCGGTCTTGGCACATCCCAGCGGGTGATCGCGCTGGATGCCGACGACCGCTATGTCGGCATCGTGCTGGTGGCCGAGGCGCATGCCGATGCCGATGACGGCCACAAGATCTCCGACATCCTGCACTACACCGACACCGTCCTACTGCCGCAAATGACCATCAAGGAAGCGGTGGCGATGTTCGAGAACTCTGAAAGCGACGCCCTGGCCGTGGTCGACGGGCCGCAAACCCGACAAGTGATCGGCGTGCTGACCGAACAGCACGCGCTGCGCCGCTATAGCGAGGAGTTGGACCGGCGACGGCGGGAGTTGTCGGGGGAGTAGCGGGACGATTAGGCCAACGATCACCTATCCTACCCCTTGGCCTTTTCCCGATCCTGCGTACATCCTGCGAAGCCATCCCAGACGCGACGCGGAGACCCCCAGCCCATGACCACGAAATTCGGCCTCGCCCAGCCCGTCCGCCGTGTGGAAGACCCGCGTCTGCTGAAAGGCGACGGTCGCTACACCGATGACATCGCGTTGCCCGGGATGCTGCACGGCATCGTGCTGCGCAGCCCGCACGCCGCCGGCCGGATCACCCGCACCAACACCACTGCCGCTGCCGCCCTGCCCGGGGTGCGCGCCATCTACACCGCCGCCGACCTCGCCGCCGACGGCATCGGCACCCTGCCCTGCGCCGCGCCGGTGCAGAACAAGGACGGCTCCGCCATGGTCAGCCCGCCGCATCCGGTCCTGGCGGACGGCGCGGTTCGCCATGTCGGCGATCCCGTTGCCTTCATCGTCGCCGATACCGCCAAGCAGGCCCGCGATGCCGCCGAACTGATCGAGGTCGACTACGACATCCTGCCGTCCGCCACCGATCTGGGTTCGGCGATGGATGCGGGATCCCCGTCCGTCTGGCCCGAAGCCGGCAACAATGTCGTGTTCGACTGGGACATCGGCGACAAGGCCGCCACCGATGCCGAATTCGCCAAGGCCGCCCATGTCACGAGCCTGACCGTGGTCAACAACCGGATCGTCGTGAATTCGATGGAGGCCCGCGCCGCGATCGCCGACTACGACAGCGCCACCAATCGCTGGACGCTGTATGCCAACACCCAGGGCGGCTGGCTGGTCAAGAACCTGATCGGCCCCGTCTTCGGCACCGAGCCCGACCGGTTCCGCGTCATCACCCCCGATGTCGGCGGCGGATTCGGCATGAAGCTTTTCCTCTACGCCGAACACGTCCTGACCTGTTTCGCCACCCGCAAGCTCGGCCGCCCGGTGAAATGGGCATCCGACCGCGCCGAGGCCTTCCTGTGCGACACGCACGGGCGTGACAACATCACGCTGGGCGAGTTGGCCATCGACTCGGACGGCAAATTCACCGCGCTGCGGACCCGCAACATCTCCAACATGGGCGCCTATCTGTCGACCTTCGCGCCCTATATCCCGACCTATGCCGGCACCAGCGTGCTGTCGAGCATCTATGGGTTCCGCGCCATCTACGCGAACGTCCTGGGTGTATTCACTCATACCGTGCCGGTGGATGCCTATCGCGGCGCCGGTCGGCCGGAAGCCAACTATTTGGTGGAACGGTTGGTGGACGCCGCCGCCCGCGAACTTGGCATCGATCGGGTGGAACTGCGCCGACGCAACATGGTGCCGCCGTCCGCCATGCCGCATTCGACCCCGGTGGGCAAAACCTATGACAGTGGCGATTTCTGCATCGTGCTGGATGCCGCCCTGACCCAAATGGACTACCCCAGCTTTGCCGCTCGGCGGGCCGCATCGGCCGCCAAGGGCAAGCGGCGTGGCATCGGCCTGGCCTATTACCTGGAAGCCACCGGCGGCGACCCGACCGAACGCGCGGAAATCCGCTTCGCCGAGGATGGATTCGTCGATGTCTATGTCGGCACCCAGTCCACCGGCCAGGGCCACGAAACCGCCTATGTGCAGCTCACCGCCACCCAGTTGGGCATCGACGGAGAGAAAATCCGCATCCGCCAGGGCGATACCGACACCATCCCGGTCGGCGGCGGCACCGGCGGGGCGCGTAGCCTGTATTCAGAGGGCCAGGCCATCCTGCTGACCGCGGAGTCCGTCATCAACAAGGGCAAGCAGGCCGCCGCCGAAGTCCTGGAAGCCGCCGTCGCCGATATCGCTTTCGCCGATGGCCGCTTCAGCATCGTCGGCACCGATCGTGGCATGGACATCGTCGATCTGGCGGCAACGCAACGGCGCAAGGCCGCCGCCGGGCAGACCACCGTCACCTTGGACGCGGCCGAGATCGCCCCTATCGAGCACCACACCTTCCCCAACGGCTGCCACATGGCGGAAGTGGAGGTCGATCCCGACACCGGCGTCGTGGCGCTGGTCCGCTATGGCGTCTGCGACGACTTCGGCAAGACGGTGAATCCGCTGATCGTGCGCGGCCAGGTGGCCGGCGGCGTGGCGCAAGGCTATGGCCAGGCGGTGCTGGAGCACACGGTTTACGATCCCGCGTCCGGCCAGTTGCTGTCCGGCAGCCTGATGGACTACGCGCTGGCCCGCGCCGACGATTTCCCTGACATCGAGATCGAGTTGCTGGAAATCCCCTGCGCATCCAATCCGCTGGGCGTGAAGGGGGCCGGTGAGGCCGGTGCGGTCGGCAGCCCACCGGCCCTGATCAACGCGATCATTGATGCCCTGGGACCGGATGGCGTGACGCATATCGACATGCCGGCGACCCCGGAACGGGTATGGCGCGCGCTGGCCGCGGCAAAGGCCGCATAGCCTGATCGCGCCGACCGCTGGCAGGCCCGGAACGAGCAAAGCTCCCGGCCTGCCGCGCAAGCGGTCGGGCGGAGCATCCGTTCGCGCAACCAAGGCGACGCGCGCAAACAATCGCTTCAAGTGGATGCATCGCCCGTAACCGTCATTGCGGGGGTCGACACGGCAACCCGCGCTTCAACGCCGAAGGGGGCCGGGGCGGGGGATGGGTTGCCGAAACAGTCCGGCAATGGAGATGAGCGGACGTCTCGGTTGCGGCGATTATTTGTGCACGTCGCCTGACGGTTGTCCGGACCCTTATACCGACCGCCGCAACCACTGACCTATGGGTGGAAGTTGTCATTGCGAGCGTAGCGAAGCAATCCAGGGCGACTCATAGGATCGATAGTGCCAGCCCCTGGATTGCTTCGCTACGCTCGCAATGACAGCGGCCGTTGTCGTCATGGGTCACTGGTCCGATCGGTTGGAATTATACCCAACCAGCCGAACAAATGACGCATCGGCGTTGCGACCCCGTCATGCCGGCCCCACGGGTCAAGCCCGAGCACAGGCTCCGAGCCGCCATCCACGCCTTGCATGGTTGCAGCATGGGAAACCCGTGGATGCCGGCCCGGAGCCTGTCCTCGGGTTTGACCCGTGGGGCCGGCATGACGTGAAACACTGACAGGACAGTCAATGTTTCTGCCGCTTGGTATTACGCGATCGCGCGATTGGGTCGTCGAACAGCAAGTCCCTGAACGTGCGGCCCGAGGGCAACCGCCCTGCCGGCTGCCCCCCACAATCCTGGAATGCGAACCCTGATGGGCATGGCGGGGTCATGCCGTCCGAAGGGCCGATGAGTTGGCACGGCGATCACCGATCCGCTTCCGACCCCGGCCAATCGCCGGATTTCATCGCCCGCATTGCCAAAAAAAATTTCACCAGGTGAAATTAGAATTCTGTGGATAACATTTCGTTAACTATCCACACCCTGTTGACAACTCACATCAGCTTCATCCGCCTAAGCGATCGCGACTCGGGAGAAATTACTAAACCGTTAGCAATTGCGATGTCAACTCCACTGGCCCAGATGCCGTTATAGGCACGAAAAATTATCGTATCTAGCGGATTTGAATGCGAATTCTTGAAGACACACGCCAGACTTACCTACCAAAGGGTTTTAATTGTCGGCCAAATACACTCATAAGTTGTGCGTCTTGGAACTGATTGGAGGCCGACGTGGACTTGGCTGAATCGCTCGACGCACTGGTGAAAAAACGGTTGAAAAACTGGGGACAACGTCCCCCCGGCCTTAAACCCAGGCGTGGCAAGGAAGCATGGTTGCGAGGCCGGCCATCCGATGATCCGGTCACCACGAACCCGTTCCTGAAGCTGCCGGGCACCAACCGGTTACGCACGCTCCCGGACGGATTGTGGCTCAATTTCGGAGGAACGCCGGCCGAACCATTCGTCGATATCCTGGCAATCGAGGCATGCAGCACGTTGCAGAACCTGCTGGACAAACGCTCCCGCTTCGCGCCGAGCACGCATTCGTTGTTGGCGGTGTGCCCGGTGGAATGGTTGCTGGCCCCGATTACGCCAGAGGACCCGACCCCGCGCTGGAAGGCGACCCGTGTATTCGCGCGGGAGCCGGTCCATGCCATCGCCATCCCGGTGCGGGAGATGCGGGTACTCTACGGCCTGAAAAGCCACCACTACGACGGATTTGCCCGCCAGCAACTCGCCCACGCGCATGAATTCTTCGCACCGATGGAGGCGCTGACCGCCGAACATAGCGAGCGGAACCCGGCGCTGAAGGCGTTGCTGGAAAGGGCATCGATCTCGGCCCACTTCTTCAGCGCCTACTGATTCCAGCCGTCGGACCGAACCGACCCCCGTTCAGTGGCTGCCTGGGCGAGGATCCGCAAGGCCAGGTCCGGCCTGTCGGTAATGAGGCCATCGACACCCCACTGGATCAGCCGTCGGATGTCCGACGGCTGATTGACTGTCCAGGGTAGGACAATAAGGCCCAACCCTTGTGCGTCCGACAGCCGCGCCCGGGTCAGGGTCAGATATTGGGGCGCCCACATCGTTCCACCTGCCGCGGCAACGGCGCGCGGCACCGATCCGCCATGGTCGGCAAGCGTTGGCCCGTCCCACCAGAGCCCCGACGCGGCCTCGGTGGTCTGGCTGGTCAACCAGGCGGTCGGAATCTCGGGGCGAACCGCGCGGATATGCCGAGGCCCGCGCCAATCGAAGGATTCTATCATCACGCGTCGCGCGGCGTCGGCCTGATCGATGACAGCCAACACCGCGTTGGCCAGAGTGACGGCAGCGGCCGTGTGGTCCGGGTGCGTGGGGTCGGTCTTTACCTCGATGTTGAACCGGGTTCGGTCATCCATCCGCAGCACATCGAGCAAGGTCGGGATGCGTGCTCCGTCGATCGCGACCTGGTCGGGAAACAGACCGGCATAGCGCGTGCCCGGACGGATGCGCCCCACGTCGTATTGCCCGAGTTCCGCCAGCGTCAGGTCACGGATCAACGGCCCTGGTTCGGCCAGCCACCGTCCGGCCGCATCGTGGGTGATATCGGGATTGAGCGCCGGGTCGTGGCTGACCACCACCACCCCATCCCGGGTCAGCCCGACATCAAGTTCGAATATGTGGACACCGAGGTCCCGTGCCGCCGCGAATCCTTGCAAGGTGTTTTCGGGGAACAACCCGCGCGCGCCCCGGTGTCCCTGAATGTCGAACGATAGCGGCACGATGCGGCTCCTGTTACCTTGCGTCGTTGGACAGTTCGGGGGCGGGATCATGCAATACACCACACTCGGGCGGACGGGCCTTCAGGTCAGCGTCGCCGGACTCGGTTGCGGCGGCTTCTCCCGGCTCGGCCTCGGCACCGGCAAGACCGAGGACGACGCCGTCGGAATCATTCGCCAGGCGATGGACCTGGGCGTCAATCTGATCGACACCGCGTCCGTCTATGGCACCGAGGAAGTGGTCGGCAAAGCGCTCCGCGGTGTGCCCAGGGATTCCTACGTGCTGTGCACCAAGGCGTCCAAGCCGAAAGACGACGCGCATTTCGACGTGGCGAAAATCCTGGAAAGCCTGGATGGATCGTTGCGGCGGCTGGGCGTGGACCATGTCGATCTGTTCCAGTTGCATGCCGTTCCGCCCGCTGCCTACGACTATGTGCGGTCCGAGATCGTGCCCGCGCTGCTGCGGGAGAAGGAAAAGGGCAAGTTCCGCTTCCTGGGCGTGACCGAGACGTCCCCAAACGATCACGAACAGATCATGGCCAACCGCGCAGCCCAGGACACGCCGTGGGATTCCATCATGCTGGCGTTCAACCTGATGGATCAGGTCGCGCGGACCCAGGTGTTCCCGCATTCCCAGGCGAACCGGATCGGCACCCTGATGATGTTCGCCGTGCGCAGCATCTTCGCTCGGCCCGCGCAATTGGTCGCCACCGTGAAGGACCTGGTGGCCGAAGGTAAGCTGCCGGCGTCGCTGGCGGAAACCGACGAACCGCTGGGCTTTCTGATCCACCCGGATGGTGCGTCCAGCCTGACCGATGCGGCGTACCGCTATGTGCGCCACGAGCCGGGGGTCGACGTCGTGCTGTTCGGCACCGGCGACAGCGAGCACCTGCGCGCCAATATCGCGTCGATCCTGAAGCCCGCCTTGCCGGCGGCGGATCGGGAGAAGCTCGCGACGATGTTCAGCCATCTGCGGGGCGTCGGGTTGGAAATCCCCCCGATGGCGCGGCAGCGGTAGGCACCTGGCCGCGAGCGCGATTGTTCTGCGAGGGAAGATTCCGGCCGGATCCAAAGGGTGCCAGCATGAGGCCCATCGGCTGGGGGAGGCCTCCGGCCGAAGCCACCAACCCGCGACACCGCCGCGGCGTTCCGGACGGAACCGGCCATTGCAGGTGTGTGATCCCGAGGTTTATGCTGATCGTGAGACGTTGGGGGAGGTCGAAAAAGCGTGGTCTCCTACGGATTCGGGTGGCTGACTTCGGTTGATCTGGGTTGTGCGGCCGGTCGGAATTTGCCGATCTGAGTCGGATGTTTTCAGTATGTTCTTCTCATGATGAGACGCTTCGTGGCAAGGGCTTTGTGGTTCGGATATTGGTTCAGAGTCGTCGTGTAAGCGACTGCACAATCTTGGTTTGTTCACTTTTTGTGCAATCGTTAACGGTTGAGTCTTTGTTTTGGGATTGGCTGGATCCGCGGCGCTCGTTACGTGCGCCGGAGTTCGGATTTGGGGTGAGGATCGCGGTGCAGAGTTCTGAATTAAGAGAGGGATACCGATCGTTTTGAGATATTGGTTTAAGTTCCCCGGGGTGACGGTTCCGTTGCGGATTCATGCGGATTCGGGGTGTTTTTGTTCCGGTTCCCTGCGGGATCGGGGGGGTATTGTTTCGGAGTGATGCTGTTAACCTTGCGGTTTCAGGTGCCTGGAATTTGGGCATATCGGTCCCGGCACGGGATTGGAAGGCATGCCATCAAGGGACGAACTTGCCCAGCGGACCGGGTGGCCTGGTGGGATGGGAGAGTCGCGGCCGCTCGGCGACCTGCCCCAAATGGGTTTGGGATGGGGCGCTCACACATGGAGCTTTGAGTGTTTCTGGCGGCAGGATTGCCGGACATTGGGCCGGATGGGCACGAGGTCGGCGCGTCTCATACGGTTGGACTGAAGTTCGGCGCTCTGCCGCCCGGGCGATGTCTCGCGGGTGCACCCCTCGGGTCCGGCGCGTTTGGCCGGGGGATTTGTTCCGTCACCTTGTGGCTGTCCGTGAAAATTCGTGCAGGGCCGTGTTTGGTGCCGGCTTGTGCACCTGAATTGTGATCCGGAAAGACGTTATGATTTCAGGGGCGTATTTTTGGTTCAGAATTCTTAAATATTGTAATAAGGACTTTATTTCTACTTAACTTCTAGAGGGTTGCCGAGCATTTGGCGTTTGTGCCTGGCTCTTTTGGACAATCAATCCGATCTCTCGATGAACGCGACGCCCGACCGATCACATAACTATATATGCAACGAAATACCGCCGAAGACCGCAAGTAAGTGGAATGTGCATGCCTTATGCATGAGGGAACCGCATGCCCAGGGCGCGGGGGGCAAAGGTTCAAATCTCCTTTCTCCGGACATCGGGTGTCCTTCACGAATGGATCGCGATACCGGTTTCTGTATCGTATCTATTGACTGGGTGGACGTTCTGGCACTCAAGGAATGGATGCTCGTTCCGACGCACTGATCCTCGATCAGCGCCAAGAGCGCGCTGCGCGACGCCGGAATCTCCCGGTCCGCGGTCTGCCAAAGAGTATTCCTCAAAATAGGCAGGGATCAGTCGATTGCGCATCGCTGTGATCTGGCTCCACGGCCCATCTTATACCAACCGGCCGAAACAATGACGCATCGGCGTTGCGACCCCGTCATGGCGGCCGGATGGCCACCATCCACGATTGCCGTTGTTGCAGCCTGGGAGATTCGTGGATGCCGGCCTGCGCCGGTATGACGAGGAGGCACTGACAGGAGAGTCAATGTTTCCGTCGGTTGGAAGTGCGCCGGGAGACTGGCAAGGAGCAGGAGGTGAAAGTCTTCTACGATGAAGACGTAGCGAATCACACGCAAGGGCAGCGCATACAACTCCGCCGAGGCGCAAGGAAAGCCTGCTGACGGGCATCAAGGCCGATGTTGATCAGGTGGCGGCCGAGGAAGCGGCACATGACCACGACGGCAATCTACATCCCGAAGGATGCCCATGCGCTGTTGCGCCTGGTGGCCGTGCGCCGCGCTAATGCCGGCAGCGGGCGCCCGTCTGTATCGGACGTGATTACCGACCTGATCGAGCGGCACCGGGCCGAGTTGGAAACGGAAGCGAGGGGATAAGCCGCTGCAGTGGCGCCGTGGGCTATTCCGGTTGCGGGTGGTGCTGTCGGTGGTTTGTTTTGCCCTTGCAGGGACGATTACTCGGCAATTCAATGATGGGGAACTCAGTTCTCTCGTATCAACTGGAGATCGCGGCGCGTCCCTGGCCGTATGTCCGCTGGACGATGCCGACCGCCGCCTGCTGGAGGCGATGCGCGAAAGCCTCATGCGCTGAAAGCGGCGCCGGTTCAGCGCAGCTGGAACTCCTCGGAGATGATGCGCGACTCGGGCAGGCCGAGCGCGCGGAACTGCGTGCGCATGTCGCGGATGAAGGGGTTGGCGCCGCACAACATCACCGCGTAGTCGCCGAAGGGCGATGCTTCCTCATGCACGGCCGCGGCGGTCAGCCGGCCGCGCGCCTTCGAATCCCACAGCACGTAGTCCACCCAGGAATCGGCCTTGAGCGAGAGGTCCGCGATCTCGTGGTCATAGGGCGCGTCGGCGCTGTCGCGGACCGAATAGTAAAGCCAGACGCGGCGGAAATCGTTGTTCACCAGCTCGAAGCGCAGCATGGACAGGAACGGCGTGATGCCGATGCCCGCGCCGATCAGCACCAGCCGCCGGTGGCCGACGAAGGCATGCGGGGTGAAGCCGCCGAACGGCCCGTAGACATCCACCGCCGTGCCCGGCTCCAACCCCGGCAGGCGGTTGGTCCAGTCGCCGACCTTGCGGATCGACAGGCGCAGGTCGCGTTCGGCCGGGCTCGAGGAGATCGAGAAGGGGTGCAGCTCGTTGGGGACGACGGCGGACCCGCGCACAGACACATAGACGAAGGCGCCCGGATCGAAGCTCATCCGCCGGTCGCGCGGGCGAAGCTGCAGGTCCACCACATGCTTGCCGCGCGGTACCACGGCCTCGATCGCGTAGCCATGCCGCGGGCCCATGCGGCGGAATGTCCCGCGACAATCAAGATGGTGATGCGCGACAATCAGGATGGGAAAGTCGTTGCGGGGTTGGCGGCGTAGGGAGGGCGTAGCCCGACCGGAGACGCCAGCCCCGCAACGACT
>CAMATI010000104.1 GCA_945861095.1 Asaia bogorensis
GGCGCCTCGGACTGGTCTATATGATGAACCTCCCGCCGCTACCCTTCGCCCGCTTTCGCCAACACATAGAGGGGACGGAACGGGGGACGATCTGTGGGATCGGTCAAATAGTCCTGCAATATCAATGATTTAGAAAAATAATTGGCGGAGAGAGTGGGATTCGAACCCACGGTACGCTTTCACGTACACACGCTTTCCAAGCGTGCGCCTTAAGCCGCTCGGCCATCTCTCCGCGAGGACCATAGGTGGTCTAGCAGGCCATGCGTCCGCGGGAAACCCGATTTTCGCCCTGACCGTCGCAATCGACCCATGCCGCCCCTGACAAACATAACCCGGCCCCGTCCCGTCGCGTCAAACGTCGCATCGTCGGGTGGTTCTGAACCTCATACCCCATACCCAACACCCCCCACCCAAACGGCGATCATCCGAGGATCGGACCGCACCCCATCCAACCCCAGGCACCCACCATCGCGCCTGTCCCATCCGAACCGCCACGGTCTTCGCCTTTTGTTAACGCGATACTGCCAGATTGCGGTCATGAAACGCCTGGAATGCCTGGACGGGCTGCGGGGCCTGCTCGCGGTTTATGTCATGCTCAGCCACATGGCGCCCTTCGCCGTGTTGCCGACCTGGATTGCCCATCCTCTGTCCCATGGTGGCGCCGGGGTGGACATGTTCTTCATCCTGAGCGGTCTGGTCATCGTCGGATCCCTCGAAAAATATCACCTCCAGGTTCGGCCGTTCCTGATCGCCCGCGCCGCCCGCATCTTCCCTGTATTCTTGGTCGTGTTCGCATTCGCTCTCGCTGTCCAACCCCTGCCGCGCGGCCTCGAGTCCATGACCTGGCTGCCACCCGACAGTCTTGCCCGTGGTCTATGGGCCGAGGGGTGGCCGCGTTTTTGGCCGGTGGATGTGATCGCTCATCTGACAATGACGCATGGCCTGTTCCCGAATTTCCTCCTGCCGCATATCTGGGTCAGCCTGCTGGGCGCGGCGTGGAGCCTCTCGACCGAATGGCAATTCTACCTGCTGGCGCTATGGCTGGGTCGGCGTTGGATTACCCAGCCAGCCGCATGGCACAAAATGGCCTGGGCACTGGTCGGCCTGGCCGCGGTGGGCTGGATGTGGCACGCGGTGACACCAGAGGACTGGGGGTTCAGCCGAGCGTTCTTGGGGAACAAGGGGCATTACTTTGCGCTGGGAGTGGTCAGCGCCATGTTGGTGAGAGACGGGTTCCCGGCATGGCGTGCGTATATCCCGGTGCTGGTCGCCACACTGGTGCTGTGTTGGCTGCATGGTGGCGCCGTGAAATTGTTGCCGCCATTGGCATGGACGCTCTGCCTGACCGTGCAACTCTGGCCGCATTCGCCTGGGTTCGGACTGCCGGCCCGAATACTGCGGTCGGCGCCGATGCAGTGGTTGGGGACGCTGTCGTACTGCATCTACCTGACCAATGAGCCGATCCAAAAACTGTTCGGCATTGTGCTTGCCTGGCTGGTCGCGGGCGATGCTCTGCTGTTTACGGCGATTTGGCTGCCGGGCGCCTTTCTCTTGCCATTGCTGGCATCCGCTTGGCTGCATCGATGGGTTGAAGTGCCTGCCCTTGAATGGGGCCGTACCTTGGCTCTCCGGGGGTCTGTCAATGTTCGACAGGACCTGGCTTCGGAGAGTCGATGAAGCCCCCATGCAACGCGCCTGTCGGATTTAGCGGATCGGCCCCCTCCCCCGCCGGTCGCCCACTGGGTGTCCCCAATGGGTTTCCCCAATGGGTGTCCCCAATGGGTGTCCCCAATGGGTGTCAGCGGAACGGACCCACCGGCGCCGACCCGCCCGCATGGCGCATCGGCACTCGGCCGCCGCTCCGCCCCCCCAACGCGGGCCGGCCCCACCCCATACGACCGGCCCTGGGTTTCCGGGAGACGCCCTCGGCCGCCGACCCGCCGATTGCGGCCTCACATCGCCGTCATACCGCCGTCCACGAACAGCAGGACCCCGGTGACGAAGGACGCATCATCCGACGCCAGGAACAGCACCGCCGAAGCGACCTCCTCGGCTCGACCTGGGCGCTTCATCATGGTGCCCTGCGCGGCCTTGGTGTTGTACTGTTCGACGGTCTCGCCCGCCGCTTCGATGCGGCGCGCATGGAACGGCGTGAAGATCGGGCCGGGGCCGACGGCGTTCACGCGAATACCCTCCACCGAATGGTCGGCGGCGAGCCCGCGCGTCAATCCCGCGACCGCGGCCTTGGTGGTGTCGTATTGCAGGTTGCCGCCGCCAGCGACCACGGACCGGACCGAGGCGATGTTCACGATCGCACCGCCTCCGTTGGCGCGCATCAGCGGAACCGCCGCCTTGGCACAGAAGGCGTAGCTCATAAGGTTGACGCTGAGGATCTCGTTCCAGCTCGCTGCACTCGCCTCATCGATCTTTTCGTATTTGCGGATGCCGGCATTGTTCACGAGGATGTCGAGGCGCCCGAATTTCTGCGCGGCACCGGTGACGAAGCCGACGCATGCGGCTTCGGTCCCAACATCGGCCTGCGTGAAGGCGACCTTGGCGCCGGCCGCCGTAAGTTCGGCCGCCACGCGCTGGCCGCGTTCGCCGTCCCGATCGCAGAAGGCCACGCTCGCGCCCTCGGCGATGAAACGCCTGACCGTCGCCTCACCGATCCCCGATGCCCCACCTGTCACCGCCGCGATCTTGCCGTCGAGCCGTCCCATGTTCGTCTCCCCTTCCTTGCATTCCGAAACGCGCATCCATGACAGGTCCTACCCATGCGGTAGGCACAGCCTGGTTCGCCCGGCCAGCGTGTCGGACCTTGAAGCAGCGCGCAATAGTGTCGGGAGGTGCCGTCGGGAACCCGCCCGTCGCCCGCACTACCGCCACACCGTCGCCCGGGCAGACCCGAGCGGTTCGGACATGCGACCACAGGCCCGGGATCGCGGGCCGGCACCACGGTCGCAAAACCCGTTCAACCGCGTGGGCGAGCGCGCAAGACCTCGGTGCGGGCTAAATCAACGCCCACCCCATCGGCACTGACCGCGACCCCATACTCCCGTTCCGCCGCCGCTCGGCTTACCACCCCATCCCACACATCCCGCAACACCAGGTCCGGCGCGCGGGTGAAGGGATCGCCCCAGCCGCCGCCACCGGGAGTCAGGCCGATGATGCGGGCCGGGGCCAAATGGCGCACGCCGTATTTCGGCGGGATGAAGCGGTCACCGGCCTCGGGCTCGATCCATTGTTCGCCCACCGCACCGAATGCACCGCCTTCGACGCCATACCCCGACGGCGTGTCCAGTCCCTCCGCGCGGAACGACCAGGTGCAGGGCACCAGGATATCGGCTTCGTAATGCATGCCGGTGCCGCCGCGCCGCAGACCCGGGCCGCCAGCGTCCTCGCGCATTTCCCAGCGTCGGTAGCGCACCGGGAACAGTTGTTCGTGGAACTCCAGGTTCGGCAGGTCCAGGCCACCCAGCGAGTTCAGATGCCCCATCTGCGGAAACCCGTCGCGCTCGGCCGTGGCGCCGGGGGATCCCATGGCGTGCCACTGATACATCACCCAGGACCCACCGTCCGGGTTGCGCGCGGTGATATGATTGTGCGTGGTCTTGGACCAGCCCGCACAGGCCCGGTCGGGTGCGGCGCTGGCCAGGGCACGCCATACCGCATGGATGATTTCATGTGCAACGAACACGGTGTTCATCGTCATCGGCGCGGGCGGGCGCGCGTTCACCACGCTGCCCTCCGGCGCGATGATCGTCACGCAACGATACGTGCCCTCATTGCGCGGGATCGAGGTGTCGAAGAACGACGACAGCGCCATGTAGACGGCGGACCAGGTGTTGGCGACGGAGGAGTTCTTGAACCCCTTCATCTGCGGGCTGCTGCCGGAGAAATCGATCGTCAGCCGATCGCCTTGCACCGTCATCCGCACCTTGACCGCCACGTCCACCTTGCTGAAGCAGTCGTTGTCGGTCCGATCCTCACCCAGATACACACCGTCCGGCAGCGCGGTAATCTCCTGGCGCATGCGCGCATCGGCGTGGTCCAGCACCCCGGCCAGATGCTCGAAATAGGACTCCACGCCCAGTTCCCCGACCAGCGCCGCGACGCGCCGAGCACCAACCTCGGTGGAACCGAGCATGGCGCGGAGATCACCGTCGAGCAGGTCGGCGGTGCGGGAATTGATCAGCAGCAGCTTCCACAAATCGTCGCGCACAGTGCCGCGGTCGATCAGCTTCAGCACCGGCAGGCGGATGCCTTCGTGCCAGATTTCGGTGGCTTCAGGGTTGTAGGTGCCGGCCAGGCCGCCGCCGATATCGGACTGGTGCGCGCGGTTGCAGCAGAACCCCGCCAGCCGGTCGGTGCCGTCCAGGAAGATGGGCCGAGCGATGACCCAGTCCGGAAGGTGGTTGCCGCCGGCGACATAGGGGTCGGACAGGACGAAAACGTCCTCGGGGAAGATGCGCCCACCAAAGTCGCGCAGCAGGGCGCGCACGGCGAACCCGCCGCCGCCGGTGTGAATGGGGATGCCATCCGCGTTGGCGATCAGCGTGCCCTGGGGGTCGGTGATGAAACAGGAAAAATCGTGGCTCTGGCTGAAGATCGGACTGCGCGCGGTGCGGGTCATGACCCAGCCCATGTGCTTGCTGACCTGGTCCAGCCGTTTCTGCATCAGGGCCAGAATGACGGGGTCGCGGGTGCCCTTTTCGGCTGTCGGCGTCGCGGGCATTTGCGCGGGCTTTTGTGCGGTCGTTTCTGCTGTTTCAGATGCCGGCGCCACCTCGATCATGAAGTTCCCGGCACGGTCCACCAGCAAGGCGTCGGCGGGGCCGAGCAACACCGTGGTGGTCTGTTCCTCGATCACCGCGGGGCCGATCACGCTTGCGCCGATGCCCAGGGTCCGGCCGTCATACACAAGCGTGTCGAGCCAGCCCCGTCCCTCGTGCCAGACCGGACGCGTCGCCGTCGCGCCGGCTGGCGTTTCGGCGGCCGTGCCGGTCAGGCGCACCTTCGGCGTGCCGGTGGCGCAGCGCGCCGCGACGTGCAGTGCCGCGGCGAGGATCGCCCCACCCGGCTGCACATGGCCGTATAGGCGTTCGTATTCCGCCTCGAACGCGCCACGGGTGGCGGCAGGGTCGAAGCCGCCGTCTTCCAGCCGCACCCGCACCGACCAGAGTTGGCCGCTGTAGTGCAGGTCGATCGACCGTTCCAGGCCCACCTGGTCCGCCGTGAAGCCTTCCGCCCCCATCGCGGCCACGGCCTGGGATGACAGCCGGACCAGGTCGGCGTCGATGCGTGCCGGGTCCAGCGTGTCCAGCGTGCCGGTGACGTAGGACTGGAAATCCTGCCGCACATCGGCATGCAGCATGCCGATGGCGCACAGCGCGCCCGCATCGCGCGGCACATAGACGCGCCGGCAGCCCGGGCCGCGCGCCACGCTGGTGCCATGCATCGGCCCGGCCCCTCCGGCGGCGACCAGGGTGAAGTCACGCGGCGCGTAGCCACGCTCGATGGAGATGTATTCGACCGCGTGCAGCAGATTCTGTTCCAACAGCGCGATGATCCCGGACGCCGCCGCCTCCACCGTCAGCCCAAGCGGGTCGGAAACGCGGGTCCGGATCGCTTCCCGCGCGGCTGCCTCGGACAGCACCAGGCCGGACTCGGCATAGGCGCCCGCGCGCAACCGGCCCAACACGAGTTGTGCGTCCGTCACCGTCGGTTCCGTGCCCCCAAGGCCGTAGCTGGCCGGACCAGGATTGGCGCCGGCGCCCTGCGGTCCGACGAACAGCAGACCCGCCGGGTCCACGCCCGCGATCGTGCCGCCACCGGCGCCGATCGTGTGGATGTCGATGCCCGGAGTGGAAACGTGATAGCCGGCGATCATCAGATCGTCCTTCATCGCCACGTCGCCGTGCGACATCAGCATCACGTCGCAGGACGTGCCCCCGATCTCCATGGAAATCAGGTTGCCGGCCTGGCTGCCATCGACCGCCGATTGGTCGATGGCGGCACGGTAATAGTTCAGCGCGCCCACCGCCGCGGCCGGCCCGCTCAGCAGCAGGTTCACCGGTCGCGGCGCCACCTGGTCCACCGAGATGACCCCGCCATTCGATTGCACCAGCAGCAAGGGCCGATCCAGGCCCAGCGCGCGCAGTTCCCGGTCCAGGTTGCGCAGATAGGGCACGATGCCCGGCAGCAGCGCGGCGTTCACCACGGCGGTGGAAGTGCGCTCATACTCCCCCATCATCGGCGACAGAGCGGCCGAGGTGCTGACCCAGCCATCCGGCGCCTGTGCGCGGACATGCTCCGCTACGGTCTGTTCATGCGCGTCGTTGAGGAAGCTGTTGAAGAAGGCGACCGCGACCGATTCCACCCCCGCGGCTCGGAAATCCGCGAGCGCTGCGTCGATGTCGGCAGTGCGCAGGGGCGTCAGTTCAGTCCCGTCCTTGTCGATACGCCCGCCAATCCCGCGCCGCAGGTGGCGAGCGACGAGCACGGGCGCATAGGGGCTGCGATGGTTCCACTGGTCCTGCCGCAGGCCCCGGCGGATTTCCAGCGAGTCTCGGAATCCTTCCGTCGTCAGCAGGCCGACGCGCGCGCCCTTGCCTTCCAGCATCCGGTTGGTGGCGACGGTGGACCCGTGCACGAACAGCACGCAGTTGCGCAACAATTCCGTGACGCTGGTCGCCAACATGTCGGCGGCCCGCCGCAGCCCCGCCAGCACGCCCTGGCTGGGGTCGGACGGCACGGATGGCACTTTGGCCACCACACTGCGCCCGGCGGCGTCGGTCAGCACCAGGTCGGTGAAGGTTCCACCGACATCCACCCCGATCCGCCACGGTGCCACAAGTCCGCCCACTGCCGTCGTGCCCATGTCCGTCCAAAGCCCCCAAATCCTATCTGCCGGACAGCCTCCCCCAACCCGGCGTAAAACGCCAGCCAGCCCCTCCCGCCACCGCGCCGGCTTCGTTCACATCATGATCTATCAGGCGCGGCGAACGTTCCAGAAATACGGCGCGGTACCTTCCACCATGCCGACAAGGTCCTTGCGATAGGCTTTGCGGATCTGAAACGTGCCGATCGGGACATAGGGCACCTGGTCGAAAGCGCGCTTCTGGACATCCAGCACGATCGCGTCCTGTTCCTTCGGGTCGGTTGTTTCGACGAAGCGACGGATCATCGCCTCCATCTCGTCATCCTTGTACCACCCGAACCAGGACGTGTTGCCGAAGCCACGGATCTGGCTGTGTTCCATCGGGGTGTAGCCGATGGTGGACGGGCGCCAGGTATGCATGATGGACCAGCCGCCCTTTTCCACCGGTTCCTTGCTGGTGCGCCGCTGCACCACAGAGCCCCAGTCGGTCGCCACCATCTCCACATTCATGCCGATCTTCTTCAGCAGGTCGTACGTGACATCGCCGAACGGGCCGACCGTGGTAAGGTCCGTCGGAGAGATCAGAACCGCCTTTTCGCCCTTGTAGCCGGACGCGGCGAGCATCTGCTTCGCCTTTTCGATATTGGCCTGCATCGCCGCACCGCCGACCTCCACGCCATAGCGGGTGCCGCACGGGAACACCGACTTGCAGACGGTGTAGGACTTGGAATCGCCCGCGGTAACAGACGCCATATAATCATCCTGGCTCACCGCCATCATCACCGCTCGGCGCACCGCGACATTGTTGAACGGCGGGTTCAGATGGTTGAAGCGCAGCACGGCGTTGTAGCCAGTCGGATTGTGGTAGCCGAGCACGATGGACGAGTTGCGGGCCAGCAGCGGGACCAGATCGGGTTGCACCTGCTCATACCAGTCCACTTCGCCGTTTTGCAGTGCGGCGGCGGCGGTGGCGGCGTCGGGGATGACGCGCCACTCCACACGTTCGAAATGCGCGACCTTGCCGCCGGACATCCATTCCGCGGGTTCCTGCCGCGGCACGTAACCGTTGAAGCGGGCATAGGCGACATGGGCACCGGAATTATATTCGTCCGGCAGGAAGCGGTAAGGACCGGAGCCGATATGTTCGGTGATCTGCTTGAACGGGTCGGTCTTTGCCATATGCTCCGGCATCATGAAGGCCACCGAGGCGCCGCCGCGGGCGACGGCTTCCATGAACACGGCGATCGGGCGCTTCAGCGTGATCCGGATCGTGCGGTCGTCCTGCGCGACGCATTCATCGACATATTGCCAGATCGTCTGGCCGATCGCCTCCCGCCGAGCCCAGCGGATCAGGCTGGGGGCGCAATCCTGGGCGCGCACGGGTTCGCCGTTATGGAATTTCAGGCCGTCGCGCAGCTTGATGGTATAGGTGCGGCCATCGTCGGAGAGCGTGAAACCCTCCGCCATCTGCGGTCTGACTTCCAGCTTGGACGTCACCGCGAACAGCAGATCATAGATCGCCCAACCGTGATGCACGGTGGGTTGGGCCGTGGTGAAGATTGGGTCCAGCAGGGTGAGGTTGGCCTGGGGGACGAAACGCAGGGTGCGCGCATTGGCTGGCTGGGCGATGGCGAAGCGTGTGGGGACGAAGGCGGCGGCGGCACCGCCGGCCTGCAAAAGGGTCCTGCGTTTCAAAGGCGTGGCTCCCGGTTCTGACCGGCCCTTATGATCGGGGCAGGTTCTAACGCGCGACGTTAGCACGTCGTTGGTTTGTGCGCATCGTACTGAAAAGCGGGTTACCGTTTTTCAACCCCGCCGAGGGGGATTTGCCCCAGGAGCACGAAGCCGAGGCCGTTGGGGCGTAGGCCCCGCTCTTCCCCGGTGTCCCTTCCACGGCGTCCCTTCCACGGCGTCCCTTCCCCGGTTGCGACCCAAGCGGCAAACCGTCACACTCCCGTCAGGAAGGCGCACCACCCTGAGCGCGCCACCGCCCCACCATTCAGCATTGGGAAATGTCCGTCATCATGTCCGCAACCGCATCGCGCTTCTCCGGCCTGACCCCCCTCCTCGCCCCAAGATCGGTCGCGGTTCTGGGCGCGTCCAGCGATCCGACCCGCATCAGCGGCCGACCGATCGCCTTCATGCTCTCCCAGGGGTTCCAGGGTGACCTTTACCCGATCAACCCCAACCGCGCCGAGGTGCAGGGCCTGAAAGCCTACGCCTCCATCGCCGATTTGCCGGCAACCCCGGATGTGGCGATCGTCGCCGTGCCGGCGGACGTCGCCGCACCGGCGGTCGAGGAACTGGGCAAGCGCGGCGTCAAGGCCATCGTGATGTTCACCGCCGGCTTCGCGGAAATGGACGATGACGGCGCCATCGCCCAGGCCAAGATGGTGGCGACCGCGCGGTCCTACGGGATGCGCATTCTCGGCCCCAACTGCCTCGGCGTCTTCGATGCCAGACGCGCCTATTACGCGACCTTCTCGTCATCCTTCGATTCCGGCTGGCCGGTGCTGGGACGCATCGGCATCGCCAGCCAGTCCGGCGCCTATGGCACGCATCTCTACACCCTCGCCCGCAACCGCGGCATCGGAGCATCCCTGTGCGTGATGACCGGCAATGAGGGCGACGTGACGGTCGGGGAGTGCATCGGCTGGCTGGCGGAAAGCCCCGACGTGGACGTGATCGCCGTCTATGCGGAAGGCATCCGGGAGGCGCCCGGCCTGATCGCCGCCCTGGAAGCCGCCCGCGCCGCCAAGAAGCCCATCATCATGCAGAAGGTCGGCCGCAGCGAACTGGGGACCAAGGCCGCGAAGTCGCACACCGCGTCAATCGCCGGCGACGATGCGGTGACGGAAGCGGTGATGAATGAGTTCGGCGTCGTGCGCGCCCGCAACTCCGAGGAGATGCTGGATATCGCCCATACCGCGACCCGCAAGATCTACCCGGTGAAAAACACCCTGGGCGTGATCACGGTATCGGGAGGCGCCGGCGTGCTGATCAGCGACGTTGCCGAAAGCGTCGGCCTGGCGATGCCGGAAATGCCGATCGAATCGCAGAAGCGCCTGCGCGCGCTGGTGCCGTTCTGCGCCCCGCGCAACCCGGTCGACGCGACCGCCCAGGTCGCCAACGATGTATCCCTGGTCAAGATATTCACCGAATCGATGGTGCGGGAGGGCGGCTACACCTCGGTGCTGGGATTCTTCAGCATGTCCGCGTCGTCCCGCCGCTGGCCCGACACGCGGGAGCAACTGAACGTGGTGCTGAACGAAAATCCCGGGCGGCTGTATTGCCTGTCCGTGATCGTTCCGCAGGATCGGCGCGATGAGCTGGAGGCCGATGGCTGGGTCGTTCACGAAGACCCGACCCGGGCGGTGATCGCGATCGATGCCATGGGCCGCTACGGCGCCGCCTTCGCCGCCCCCCCCGGCGCGCCCGCGCCAACGGTGCCGCCGGTCACCCTGCCGGCCACCACACCGACGGAAGCCGAGGCGAAGCGCATGCTGGCCGCCGCCGGCATCCAATCCGCGCCGGAAGCCGAGTGCACCAGTGCCGATCAATCCGTCGCCGCGGCCGAGAAATTCGGCTTCCCGGTGGTGATGAAGATCCTGTCGCCGGACATCCTGCACAAATCCGAAATCGGCGGCGTGTTGCTGGACATCGGCGATGCGGCCGCGGTGCGAGAGGGCTACGCGACGTTGCTTGCCCGTGCCAAGGCGGCGGCGCCGAACGCGAAGATCGAGGGTGTGCTGGTCGCCAAGCAACTCAAGGGCGGCGTCGAGTGCATTCTGGGCATCCATCGCGATCCGGTGTTCGGTCCGATGGCGATGTTCGGCCTGGGCGGCATCTTCGTCGAGGTGATGAAGGACGTGGTGTTCCGGCGCGCGCCGTTCGGTGCGGATGTGGCGGAGCAGATGATCCGCTCGATCAAGGGCGCGCCGTTGCTGCTGGGGGCGCGCGGGCGCAAGCCGGTGGACATCAAGGCACTGGCTGAGACGCTGGCGCGCCTGTCCGCCTTCGCCGTCGCGGCGGGTCCGAACCTGCTGTCGATCGACCTCAACCCGGTGTTCGCGATGCCGGAGGGTGAGGGGGCCTTCGCGGTGGACGCGGTGATCGAAGTGGGTGACGGGGCGCATTGAAGGCGACGCCGACATAGTCGAGGACATGGCGCATGCCCAAGTCGCGTCCACTATCCGTCACGTTGGCCGAACGACCCTCATAGGTGAACGACGAATTTCGCGCGATGCCAAACAACGACGGTTAACGTGACAAGGCGGTGATGATATCCTCGGCGATACCGTCGGCGAAATATTCCTGTTCGGGATCGCTGGTCAGGTTGGTGAGGGGCAATACCGCAATCGATGGATTGTCGGGCAGGGCCAGGGGGAGGACCAGTATCCGGGCTGTAGTCCGGGTCGGGGACGGCATCGGTATGTCGGCAGCCGCGGACCGACGTCGACGGCGTGTCCTCCCGCACCTTCGCCAAGAAACGCATGGCTTTGCGTACCATTGTTCGAATGAACAGTTGCGCCGTACCATTGTCGCTGACCGCCCGCCGAGCGGTCTTGATCCGACTGAATATGGTGGTGTCGGAGGCGGCTCGCCCGCCCTACACCAACTCGACTGGGTCGTCCTTGCTGATGGCACGATCGCGGTAGCGTATCAGATGGATCAGGAGGTCGAGCACTTGCGGCTCCAGCCCGACCGGCATGCCATTGCGATGCAGTTCCCGCCGCTCCTGGTCGAGTACGTGGCCGCCAAAATGAAATCGAATTGACGCTGCCCCAAAGGATTCAGGCGTGGATTGCGATCAACAAGGGTATGGCATACGAAACACAAGCCCGGGTTCAGCCATTCCAACCGGCTTTCCGCAGTCCATCCAGGAAATGCGCGTGATCGACATCGCGCACCCAGGGTGGGCACTCCTGGGTCAGCAATTCCACCTGCATCGGCGCCAGATCGGCCCACACGCGTAAGGCCGCCCGGGCGTCGTCGCGTCGCCCGAGCTGGCCTAGCGTGGGAACCAACCAGCGGTGCAGGTGATTGTAGTTCGGAAATATCTCCAGCATGGCGCGCAGCAGAATCTCCGCGGCTTGGTAGTTTTCCTCGAAATAATAACAGTTGGCCGTGAGCATATCGGCCTCTCGAACCGCATGATCGAACGGATTTATCCGTTTCGTGGTTACAAAGGAAGACCGAGCGATCTCTGGTTTACCGTCAAAGGCGAGTATGCGTCCGCGTGACAGGTGCGCGTGCACGCAACTTGGACCAGCATCGATTGCTTCGTCGGCGTAACGCAGTCCACCATCGCGATCGCCACATAGCATTGTCAGCCAACTGCGCCTCGCGAGGAGGTCAGGATCGCTCGGATCAAAGGCGGACGCAGTATGGATCAGGTCCCCCGCAAGTGCCAACGCCTGTTGCAACGGGCGGGAGCCACGCGTGCCGTCGGTGATCCGGATGCCAGCCAATATCGCGTAGGGTGGAACAAATCCTGGATTGATCTCAATCGCCCGCTCGAACAATGGAGACGCTTCGATTATCGAAGAAGCTGCGCCGACGCTCAGGCCGCGCTGATACAACTCCCACGCGTTCATATCTCCGGTCGGCTTGTTCACGATGCGCCTGCGTTCGGACGCGGAGACGGCAACGCCGACAGCTCGAACGATCGCGTCGGTAATATCGTCCTGAACCGTGAACATATTAGCCAAATCGCTGTTGAATTGCTCTGCCCATAGATGGCCGCCGGTTTCGATGTCGATCAGACCCGCCGTGGTGCGCACCCGATCGCCGTTGCGCCGCACACTGCCTTCCAGCAAATACCGCACACCCAAACCCCGGCCGATGCGCCCGGTGTCCGGCATGTGATTCGCGAAACTGAAGCTGGAGTTGCGGGCGATCACCATCAGCGCACGGCTCCGGCACAACGCCGTAATGATGTCCTGCGCCATTCCTTCCGCGAGAAAGCCTTGCTCCGGGTCACTGCTCATGTTGGTGAACGGCATTACGGCGATCGAGGGCTTTTCGGACAAGGGCGATGTCGATGGTGTGAGAGCCGGCGCGACCACCACCGTAGCAGGCACTGGCACTGAAACAGGCTCTCGTACCGAAACAGGCCCTGGCACCGAGACAGGCCCTGGCACCGAAACAGGCAATGGCACCGCTTCTTCCCGCACATCCGCCACGAAGCGCACACCACGGCGCGCCATCGTCCGGATCACACGCTGCGCCGACCCATTGTCGCCGACCGCCCGCCGAGCGGCCATGATTCGGCTGGATATGGTGGTGTCGGAGATGGCGCGCCCGCCCCATACCAACTCCACCAGGTCGTCCTTGCTGAGCACATGGTCTCGGTTTCGTATCAAATGGATCAGGAGGTCGAAGACTTGCGGCTCCAGCGCGACCGGCGTGCTGTCGCGATGCAGTTCACGCCGCTGCTGGTCGAGTACGTGTCCGCCGAAATGAAACCGCATCTCGTCTCCGTTCAGGGAGCCCTCTTGCGTCCGCTGGGGCGTGACGCCGCATCTCTCAACGAATTATCCACGAAATCTCCATGGTAAGGCAACCCCGCCTCCAAGCAAGCGCCGGTGAAGGGGGGCATTCTCCCGCTATCGCCACGGACGGTTGCTCGCGGCGAGCCCGGTTAAAGGCGATTTCGCTCCTCCGTTTGTCGGAAATCCACCCAGGGGGTCGGTTCAGACTGGGCTGTTCGCCGCGTCGTCAACTTGGCCTCGCACTTTATTTCAATAACTTAAGGGGTGACCTATGAATACGAATTTCCCACGCTTCCGCTCTGTCGCCCTGTCGGCCCTTCTCGTCGGAACAGCACTGAGCCCGGTTGGACAGATCCATGGTGCGCTCGCCGCGGACGCCATCGTCTTCAACACCGATCTTGGCACGTTCACCGTCAACGGTATGGCCGCGACGTCGATCGGTGGCGTTACGGTAACCAACGGAGGCGCCTCCACGCCCGGCCTGTTCGGCGCCAGCGGCGGGCAGCGGTTCTACGTGCATGGCGACCTGAACCTCGCCGGATCATTGTCCGCCGCGGGCGACAGCCTTACCGCTATTGGCTCCCGTCCGCTGTCGCTGATCGTCGGCAACAACGTCAATATCGGCCCCAACGCAACCGTCAGTCTGAATGCCCTGTTCCAGACAGCAGGTTCGGGAGGTGGCATCGGCGGGATCGCCGGCGCCGGTGGCATGGGCGGCAACGGGGGCGGAGGGGGCGGCCCAACGAGAGGTGGTGGTGGCCGGGGCGGTGACGTGCATCTCAGCCAGTTCTTAGTGCCCGACGGCTTCGTGGATGGCACGGCGGGCGGCCGCGGCGGCACGATCGGAAACATCGGCGGCCTTAGCGGTTCGGCCGGCAACAGCGGACAAAATGGCCAATCCGGATACAACGCCATCGGCGGCGGTCTGGGCGGGACCGGTGGTTCCGGTGGCATCGCCAACGTCAGCATCGCCAGGGACCTGGGTGGCACGGGCGGATCAGCAGGCAACAACGGCTCGATCTTCGGGATCCCCATCCCCGCCGGGCCGGGCGGCAACGGCGGCGCGGGGCTGAACGGCATTGCCGGAAATACCGGCTTCAACGCGCTATCGGCGGGTTCCATAGGCGCCGGAGGCACCAATCAGGCCGATTTCCTGACCACAATCAGCGGCGGCAGTGGTGGCGGCGGTGGTGGCGGCGGAGGCGGCGGCGGAGGCGGCTCCAGCGGTTCCAGCGGCGGCGGCGGCGGCGGAGGCGGCGGAGGCGGCTACACGTTGATCGTACCCCTACCGCCGCTGGTGTTTCGTGGAGGTACGGGCGACATCGGCGGCGAGGCCGGGTTTGGCGGAATTGGAGGCTCGGGCGGTACTGGCGCGCAGGGAGGGCAAGGCGGCGGCGGTGGTGGCGCTATCGAGATCATCGCCAACGGTCGGGTCACGGTCGCTGGCGCCGTAACGACGTTGGGTGGCAGCGGCCAGGCACCGGCGACCACCGCGTTTCTCGGCCAATCCGGCGGGACAGGCACGCCAGGAGGTGCCCCGATACCACATTCTGATAAGGTTGGAGGTGGCGGCGGACTTGGCGGCAACGGTGGCGTGGGCGGCCAGGGTGCCAGTGGCGGAACCGGGGGGAACGGCGCCCTTGGAACGGCCGGCGGCGGCGGGGCCGGTGGCTCCGTGAAGATCCTGTCCACCGCGGCATTCTCGGTACTCGGCGGCAGCGTGAACACAGCCGGCGGCGCGGGTGGCACACCAGGCACGGATGGCGGTAACGGACGCACCATCATCGGCACGACAGTCACCGGCCCCAACGCGGTCGCGCTGGCCAACACGACCGCGGTGAACGCCGGCAGCGAAGCCCCGACGCGGCTCAACCCCTATGCCGGGTTTACCTATACACCCTTCATCGCACCGGATTTGTTCGGCAGCCAATCGATGATCGGCGGGGCAAACGCCTACGGGTTGCTGCCATCCAACCTGCTGCTGACGGACCCGACGTTGAAGGCCTTGGTCGATAACGCGCCGTCCGGGGCCACCGCATTCCTGGATGTCGTGACGACCGACCTCGGCCCGCTGGGGTTTCGGAACGAGATTGCCAACTACAGGATGATGCTGTTCGCCAATTTCGGCAGCACGCCACTGATCGCTCCGACGCTGAACGGCGTCGCTCTCCACACCTACGGCTTTGCCAACGATGGCGCCTTTGGCGGCAACAATGACTGGGCGACACTCAGTTCGCTCGATCCCGGACAGATTTTCGCGACCTTGGTACCGATCACCGGCAATCCGATAAACTACGGCTTCAACGACGGGCAGGCTAACTACTCCGCGATCTTGGACGGCAATATCGTCGGTGTCACCTACAACGCGGCCGTGAACGACGTCCCGGAACCCGGCACTATCGGCATGCTCGGCCTGGGGCTGGTGGGTCTGGGCGGGATGATACGGCGCCGGCAGCGGCTGACGCGTGCCTGATCGGGTCTTTCCTGATCAGACTCCCTGGGCCGCATGGTGAACTTAACCTTGCGGCCCTTGGTAGTAGAGAGGCGTGGTTATAGGGGCCTGGGTAGCAGGGGTCTTGGTAGCCTCAGGGCAAGCCGGCAGAGGACATGTCCATGTCTCGCGACCGACTTGCTCTCAAGCGCGTGTGATCACGTCCGGCCGCCGCAAGCCGCGATACCCGGACCGATCGGCCCTACAGCCCGTACAACCCAACCGCATTGTCGCGGAAAATCGCCGTATGTTCAGCATTGGACAGCCGGATCGGAAACGCCGTAACGGGATCGTCATAGTCCCAATGCGGATAGTCGGTCGCGAACATGACCTTGTCCCAACCGACCCAGTTCAACGTATCCCGCAGGTGCTCGGCCTGTTCCGGCTCTTCCATCGGCTGGGTGGTGAACCAGAGATGCTCCTTGATGTATTCCGACGGTGGGCGTTTGCAGTCCGGCACCTCATGCCGGTTCAGCGCCCAGTGCTTGTCCAGACGCCAGCACAGGGATGGCAGCCAGGCGAACCCGCCCTCGATCATCACGAAGCGCAAACGGGGGAATTTCTCGAACACGCCTTCCAGCGCCAGGCTGGCGATCTGCGCCTGGAAGCTGTGCACATTGATGTGATGGTCTTGCAGATAGTAGCTGGGCCACCCGCCGCCGGTCGAGGCATACCCGCCGCCAACACTGTTCACATGCACGGCGAACGGCAGCCCCGCCGCCTGGGACGCCGCGAACATCGGCCAGTAGCGCTTGCGTCCCAACGGCTCGTTGGTCTTGGACGGGATCAGTATCTGGATGAAGCGGCGGTCATTGGCGCGACGGGCGATTTCCTCCACCGCCAGGTCGGGGTCCTCATGCGTCACCACGATCGAGGCGCGCAGCCGCGGATCGGGCTTCACCCAGTTCTCGATCTGCCATTCGTTCACGGCGGTGGACAGCGCGGCATCCAGATCGTTGTTGCGCGCCGCCCCGTGCAGCGGCGCCAGCACACCGACCGCGATGTCGTTGGGGTTCAGCAACTGAGCCTGCATGAACGCCAGATCGGACCCCGGCGGGCCCCCGGTCGGCGGCCAGGAATCGCGGCGCGCGGTGGCGGGCGCCGCCTTCGGATACTGCGTGCCGGTGGTGAAGGGCGTGCGCGGCTGGGCGCCGTAATCGGCAAGGTGTTGCTGCCAGCGCTCCGCCAGCCAGGGGAACAGTTCCTTGTTGGAACGCATCGTCGGATGGATATCGCAATCGACGATCCCGGCCTTGCTGCCGATGCCGGTATTGCGGTCGAGGACCTCGCTCATGACAGCGTCTCCTTCAGGCTTGGATAGGTGGCAAGCGGGTTGTCCACCGCGATCTTGCGGATCAGATCAGGCGACAGGCCGGGAGGCAAGGCATTGTTGCCCTCGAAATGCCAATGCGGGAAGTCGGTGGAGAACAACAGAATGTCATCGGCGCCGATATGGTCGAGGATTTTCAGCACTTCCTCCGCGCCGGGGGCATCGAAGGGCTGGGTGGTGAAGCGCACATGCTTGCGCACCAGATCGCCGGGGGATTGGGTGAACCACGGCGTTTCCCCGCGCAGGCCGCGCCAGGATTTGATGGCGCGCCACAGGAAGGCCGGCAGCCAGGTGACGCCGGATTCCACCAGCACCACGCGCAGGTTGGGGAAATGGTTGAACACCCCCTCCCCCATCAGCGACAGAAGCTGGCTCTCGAAACCGGCGGTCTGGGCGACATAGTCCTGTGTGTAATGCGACGGCCAACCGTTGGAGGTCGGGGCGTGGCGCATCGCGCTGCCCGCATGGATGGCGATGGGCAGGTTGTGCTTCGTCGCGGCCTCATAGATCGGCCAGTAATAGCGCCGGCCCAGCAGCATTTCGTTCATCGCGAGAAGCTGCACCTGCACGAAGCGCTTGTCGGTGGCTTTGCGCTCGATTTCCTGCGCGGCGTAGATGGGGCTTTGGGAGGGCACGACGATGGCCGACCTCAGGCGAGGATCCTGGTCCAGCCATTGATCGGCGATCCAATCGTTGACAGCCTGGCACAGGGCTTGCGCCAGGTCCTCGGAATGGACGGCCTGGGCGCCCCATAGGCAATGGATGATGGCGGCTTTGGTCCCGAACCCGTCCAAGGCATGGCGTTGCAGCAGAGCAAGATCGGTGGCCGGCTTTCCAGTGGGCGGTCGCCAGTCGGGGCGGCAGGTCAGGGGCGCGTTGTTGGGGTAGCTCGCCAGGTCCAGCCCATCGGTGCCGCGGGAGGTGATCATCTCCTGCCAGGCCTCCGACATGTAGGGCAGCAGGGCTGCCATGGCGGGAACGCCGACGTGGACGTCGCAGTCGATGGCACCTGGGGGAAGCTGGGTCATGGATGGTTTCCGGTCGGCTTGGTTGGCGGCAGGGTAGCGGGACATCGGTGGGGCGTCACGCGGTAAGGCGCGGGGCTCCGCCCCGGACCCCGCCAGGGGCGCTGCCCCTGAACCCCGCCAAGGGCGACGGCCCTTGGAACCGGACCATTGTCGTTTTGATCCCAGGGGCCTACCCGGACGGTGATAGGTCCGGG
>CAMATI010000105.1 GCA_945861095.1 Asaia bogorensis
CGCGACCTGACCGAGCATGCCACGCAACGCCGGTTCGTCTATGCGCATCGGTGGCAGCCGTTCGACCTGGTGATGTGGGACAATCGTTGCACCATGCATCGGGCGCGTCGTTACGATTCGACGCAGGTGCGGGATATGCGGCGGACGACGGTTGCGGGGACGGAGTTGACGGCGGCGCAGGACGAGCGCGCGGCGGCTTAAGGCGAGGGGCTCTGCCCCTCGACCCCGCCAAAGGCGCGGCCTTTGGAATGCGATTCATTGGGGGGATTGAGGATGGGGCCTGCCCGGGTTGCCCCCAATAGTCCGGTTCCAAGGGCCGTCGCCCTTGGTGGGGTGTCCAGAGGGGCAAAGCCCCTTTGGAATCCAAGCCTTTCCTGACACAATGCCCAAAATCAGAGGAACGTAACATGGCCACCCTTCCCATCCCCGCCGCCATCTCCATGGAAGGCAAACGCGTCCTTGTCACCGGCGCCGCCAGCGGCATCGGCAAGGCAACCGCCCTGGTCCTGGCAGACCTTGGCGCTGACCTCCTGCTGAGCGACCGCGCCGACCTTACCGACATCGCCGACCAGGTGAAATCGCGCGGCAATGCCTGCGAGACGGCGCGGGGCGACCTGACCGAAGCGGCCTACCTGAACAGCCTGTTCGCGGGTGCGCGCCTGCATGCCGCGGCGCATTGCGCGGGCATTCTGTTCCGCACGCCGTGGGATGAGGATGCCGACTTCAATGAACGCTTCCATCGCATGATGGAGGTCAATGTCCGCGTCCCGATGCAACTGACGGCCCTGGCGATCGAGCACATGGCCGGGCACGGCGGCGGCAATATCGTTCTGGTGGGCTCGGTTGCCGGCAAGACCGGCGGCACATCGTTGAACACGCCGCCGGATTACTCGGCATCCAAGGGCGCGGTGCATGCGCTGGTGAAATGGATGTCGCGCAAGGCGGTCACACGCGGCGTACTTGTCAATGCGGTCGCGCCGGGTCCGGTGCAGACGCCGATGACATCCGGCAACAACACCGCGGCGATGCTGCCGATGCAGCGCCTGGGCCAGGCCGATGAACTGGCCTGGCCGATCGCGTTCCTGTGCAGCGCGGGCGCGAGCTACATGTCGGGCGCGATCCTGGATGTGAATGGCGGTGCATTCGTCGGATAGGTCAGCGCGCAGACCCTGAGGCACGCGGGGACGTAGCGCCCCGCCCCTCTCCCCAATCCCTCACGGTCCACGTGGACCGTGAGGGGGTTGTGGTCGGGATTACTTATCCAGCCACACGTCCTCGAACCGCCAGCCGTTGTAGATGCTGTTGACCATGATGCCGTAATTTTTCACATGGTTGTGCCAGCATCCGGCCTGCTGGCCGTGATAGGTGACGGGACGGGCAACGTCTTCCAACAATCGACGCTCGATCTCCCAGACCATTTTCTTGCGCTTGTCCTGATCGACCTCGATCGATTGCGCATCGAACATCGCCTGAATCTCGCGATTGCAGTAGTTCGTATAGTTACGCAGAGACCCGCAGCCGTAGTTCTCGTAGAAGACCTGATCCGGCTCATCCAGGGACTGGCCGGTGGCATTCATGCCGACCTGATAGTCCTTCTTGAACACCCGATTGTAAAAGATCGGCGTATCGACCGCATCCAGTTCGGCGTCGATATAGATCTCCTTCAGGTTGTCCGCCAGAATCAGGGCCGGATCGCGGAAGCTCGCGACATTGCGGGTGAATATCTTCACTGCCAGCCGCTTGTCGGGCCCGTAGCCGGCCTTGCGCATCAATGCCCGAGCCTGATCGCGACTTTTTCCGATATCGGGTCCATAGCCCGGGAATGTCAGCAGCATGTCCATCGGCACGCCCCAGATGCCATCGGGCGGCGACAGGAAAGAGCCGCCGATGCCGGGAACGCCCTCATTCATGATGGTGTTGAAGGCCTTGCGGTCCAAAGTCAGCGCCAGCGCCGTCCGGATATCAGGATTGTCGAAGGGAGGCGCGTCACGGTTGATGATCAGGTTGGACGTACCGATCGTGCGTATCTTGCAATGCGCCGTTGGCACATTGTGCAGGAACTCCTTTGTCAGAGGCACGGTGACGTCCGTGGGGAAACTGACATCGAACTTGCCGGCAACCAGCCCCAGCATGCGGGTCGCACGGTTCGGCACCACGCGGACCTCCACCCCGTCCAGATAGGGCAGGCCCTTCTTCCAGTAGTCGGGATTGCGCTCCAGTCGGATGATTTCATTCATCCGGTATTCGACGAACTTGAACGGTCCGGTGCCGATCGGCTTCGTGCGCATCGTGGCGGAAGGGACATGGCAGGGGTAGACCGGCGAATACCCCGATGCCAGCAGGCTGAGCAGGGCGGGCTGCGGTCGCTTGAGATGGAACGTCACCTCCTGGTCGCCGTTGACGGTGATCTTCTCGAGATTCGAATACCATTCCTGCCGTGGGGACTTGCGTATCTTTCCGGGCGTTAGGCCGGAGACCATGTCCCAGGTGCATTTCACATCGGCCGAGGTGAATGGTTTGCCGTCGTGCCATTTCACGCCTTCCCGCAACGTGAAGGTAAGCTCGGTGTTGGTTGCGTTAAATTTCCATGCCGTTGCCAGATCCGGGACGATGGTGTCGGCACGGTTCTGCATGACGTGCTGGTCGAACATGACGAGGTTGTTGAACATCGACATGAACGGCACGACCACCGATATCGTCGCCTCCTCATGCAAGGAGGGGCTGGGCGGCGTGTCGATCAGCGGCATTTGTAGGATGCCGCCTCGCTTTTGGGCCATCGCCGGTCCACTGAGACCGAGGATCGCGGCCAATCCGAACGCCGCGGCTTTCCAACCCGCGGACAGAACACGTCTCATGAAACTCTCTCCCATTCCTTACGCCGAGGTTTCCCGGTCGTTGGCGGTAACGCTGCGCGGGATTCGGCGGATACGCAACCTTGACGGGGGACGGATCGGGTCGCTGGACGGTTCAGATCCCCTACGCCTGGTATGCAAACTATCGTTGTTGGAACTGAACCACCGGCGGTGGCGAGCGGCGACGCTTTCGCGCCACGGCCGCCTGTTGCAGGCGTCGTCCGCTCGGCATGCCGTATCCAGGCAAGCTGCGGGTCACGATCAAGGTCGGTGGCCAGTCTATCCTGGTGGCACCGACGCATCCGCACGACCCAACGGCGCCGCGGTCCGGTTTCCCCTATTGCGGCGTGGAGCATATCGGTTTCACCGTGGACGACGTCGATGCCGCCTATGCGGAACCGCGGGCGAAGGGCGCCGACATCGCGATCGGACCGTTGACCCGCGATCCCGGTACGCGGCTGGCATTCATCCGTGGGCCCGACGGGATCATGGTGGAGATCGTGCGGAAGCGGTAGGCAGAGCGCGGGAGCCGCCACGAGGCCACGCGAAAGCTCCTATCGAACCATGGGCAGATGAAGGTGGAATTCTCTGAATGTCACCACTATGTGGAAAATCCGCCTTATTTTCTCTCGCCATCTTGTCATCAATGAAAATTTCCTCTCTTTCGGCGCCCCAAGTCGGACCGAACAGGAGACCACCGTGACCCATTCATTGACCCGGCGCGCTTTCGGCGCTTCGGCATTCGCCCTTGCCCTTACCCCCATCGGCAGAGCCATCGCCGCCCCACCCAGCGAAATCCGCATCGACTGGGCCACCTATAACCCCGTCAGCCTGGTGCTGAAGGACCAGGGCCTGCTGGAGAAGGAATTCGGCCCCGACAAGATCGGCATCCGCTGGGTGTTCTCCGCCGGGTCCAACAAGGCGCTGGAGTTCCTGAACGCCGGCTCGCTCGATTTTGGTTCCACCGCCGGCGCGGCGGCGCTGATCGGCAAGATCAACGGCAATCCGCTGAAGTCGGTCTACATTTACTCGCGCCCGGAATGGACCGCGCTGGTCACGCAGAAGGACAGCAAGATTGCGTCCGTCGCGGAGTTGAAGGGCCTGCGGATCGCCGTCACCCGCGGCACCGATCCGCATATCTTCCTGGTGCGCGCCCTGGCCGGCGCCGGGCTGTCCGAAAAGGACGTCAAGCTGGTCCTGCTGCAGCATGCCGACGGGCGCACGGCCCTGGAACGCGGCGACGTGCAGGCCTGGGCCGGGCTGGACCCGCTGATGGCCACGTCGGAAATCGAAAGCGGCGCCCGCCTGTTCTTCCGCAAGCCGGAAGCCAACACCTGGGGCGTGCTGAACGTCCGGGAAGCCTTCGCCGCCGAGAACCCCGATATCGTCAAACGCGTTCTGGCCACGTATGAAAAGGCCCGACTCTGGGCCGTGGCCAATCCGGCCGCGTTGAAGGCGATGATGATGACGGCGACCAAACTCTCCGATCCGGTGATCACCCGTCAGTTGGAGCGCACCGACATGTCCAGCGGCAAGATCGGCGAGGTTCAGGCCGCGACGATCATCGAGGCCGGCAAGGCGTTGCAGGCCGCCGGCGTGCTGGACGGCGCGCTCGACATCACCAAGATCACCAACGGCATGATCGACGGGTCCTACGCCCGCGCCGCCGGCGCATGAGGCTGGCCACGCCAGGCCCCTGGGTTTTCGGCCTGATCCTGCCGTTGACCCTGGGCGTGGCGTGGGAAGTGGCCGTGCGCCACGGGTTGATCTCTGGCCGGCTGATGCCACCGCCGTCGCGGCTCGCGGATTCCGCCTGGGCGCTGATCCGGTCCGGGGAGATGACCACGCATGTGCTGGCTACCCTGTGGCGGGTTGCCATCGGCTTCGCTTGCGGAGCGGCGGCCGGCACCGTGCTGGGCATCGTAACCGGCGCCAGCACGACGATCCGCCGCCTGCTGGACCCGTCGGTGCAGGCCCTGCGCGCGATCCCCTCCATCGCCTGGGTGCCGCTGTTCATCCTGTGGCTGGGGATTTTCGAGACCTCCAAACTGGCGCTGATCGGCCTTGGCGTGTTCTTTCCGGTCTATCTGGGCGTGCTCAGCGCCATCCAGGGCGTGGACCGCAAACTGATCGAGGTCGGACGCGTGTTCGGCCTGTCCACCGTCGGTATCGCCTTGCGCATCACCTGGCCGGCGGTGCTGCCGGTCTGGATCGCGTCCCTGCGCACCGGCCTGGGGCTGGGCTTCATGTTCGTGGTCGCGGCGGAACTGATGGGCGCGTCGGAGGGTCTGGGCTACCTGCTGCTGGACGGCCAGCAGATGGGGCGGGCCGACACGATCCTGGTGGCGATGATCGTGTTCGCGCTGTTGGGGAAGGCGGCGGACAGCCTGCTGGTGGGCGCCAGTCGGCCGATTCTCCGCTGGCAGGACACGGCAAGGAGCCGGCTATGACCCGCCTGATCATCAGCCATGTCGGCAAGACCTACGCGGATGGCACCGAGGCCCTGCGCGACATCCAGTTGCATGCCGATACCGGGGAGATCGTGGCCATTCTCGGCGGCTCCGGCTGCGGCAAGACCACCTTGCTGCGGCTGATCGCCGGGCTGGACCAGGCCAGCGGCGGCACCATCTCGATCGGCGAGCAGGTGCTGACCGGCACCCATCCGTCCATCAGTGCGGTGTTCCAGGAGCCTCGGCTGCTGCCCTGGCTGAACACCGGCGCGAATATCGGCTTCGGCGGCCAGCGCCTGACCGCGAAGGACCGGGAGGCACGCACCACGGCGCTGCTGGAACGGATCGGCCTGGCCGGCTACGCATCCCGCTGGCCGCGCGACCTGTCCGGCGGGCAGCAGCAGCGAGTTGCCATCGCGCGCGCATTGATCGGGCATCCGGAAATCCTGCTGCTGGATGAGCCGTTCTCGGCCCTGGACCCGTTCACCCGATCCAGCCTGCATGAACTGGTGCTGGACCTGTGGCGGGAGTTGCGACCGACCATCGTGATGGTGACGCATGACGTGGACGAGGCGGTGTTCCTGGCCGACCGGATCGTGGTGATGCGGCCGAAGCCAGGTCGGGTGCATGAGACTCTGACGGTGGATGTGCCTCGGCCGCGCGACAAGCTGGCATCGGCGTTCGATCTGATGAAGCGGCGGGTGATCCGCGCGATCGATCGGTCGCTGGCGGATGAGCGGCAGGTCGGGATAAGGGCGGGGACCAGTGGGATTTCGCCCTGGGTTTAGGGAAGGCGCGGGGCTTCCGCCCCAATGGCCCGTGGGGACCCCGACCAGGGCTCTGCCCTGGACCCGCCAAGGGCGACGGCCCTTGGAACCCGGACCATTGTTGCCTTCAGGATGGGGGCCGACCGGGACGGTGATAGGTCCGTGTAGGCCCCCATCCTGAAGGCAACAAAAGAATCGCATTCCAAAGGCCGCGCCTTTGGTGGGGTCCAGGGGCAAAGCCCCTGGTCGGGGTCCCCAAGGGCCATTGGGGCGGAAGCCCCATCCTTCCTCTACCCCAACGCGCACCCTTCCAGCGTAATCCGATGCATCAGGCGACGCTCCCCCTGATAGTCGTTTGCCGCATAATGCCAGGTAGACCGGTTGTCCCAGAACGCGACCGACCCCTCCCGCCACTGAAACCGGCAGGTGAATTCCGGCTTTTGCGCGTGGCGATACAGGTAATCCAGCAGCGACCGAGACTCCTCATCGGTCCACCCCTCGAACCGCACCGTAAAGCCAGGATTGACGTACAACGCTTTCCGACCGCTCTCCGGGTGCTCGATCACCACGGGATGCACCGCGTCCTGCGTCGCCAGTTCGGTATTGCCGATGCGCCCCTTCAGGTCGCCGCGCTCGACGCCGAAGACATGGCGACTGGAATGCACCGCCCGCAATCCAAGCAGGGTCTGCTTCAATCCACCGGACAGCGCGTCGTAGGCCGCATACATGCTGGCGAACAGCGTGTCCCCGCCCATTGGCGGCACCTCTCGCGCATATAGCACCGAGCCCAACGCCGGCGCCAAATCATAGCTATGGTCGGTGTGCCAACCGCCGCCGATATTGCGCGTGTGGTGCTTTTCCTTGGCGACCAGGGCGATTTCCGGATGCTCCGGCAGTTTGGCGAAGAAGCGGTTGATATTGATGTCGCCGAACTGTCGCGCAAAGGCGATATGCTGGTCTTCTGTCAGCGCCTGATCGCGAAAGAACACCACGCCACGATCCGCCAAGGTTTCCCGCACCGCGCGCAACGTGTCACCCGGAAGTGGCGCACGGAGATCGACCCCGAGGATTTCGGCACCGACCGCCGGCCCGACCGGTCTTACATCCAGGCTGTTGCTGAGCATCGATACCTCCCTATCGCGATTCGTGATTGATTGCGTTCGGCGTCCGGAAAGGCAAGCCCGGGTCAGGCCATCACCGCGCCGCCACGACAGCTTCAAGCGCCTGTCGCACCCGCCCGATCACGCCCGCCCAATCGCCCGGTCGATCCTGACGAAACTGTCGCAAACCCGGATACCAGGGACTGTCGTCACGATCCAGCAGCCAGCGCCAGCAGGTGTCGAATCGGTTCAGCAGCCAGACCGGGGTGCCGATCGCACCGGCCAGATGGGCGACCGACGTGTCCACCGCGATGACCAGATCCAGGTTCGCCACCAACGCGGCGGTGTCGGCGAAATCCCCCAACATCGCGGTGGGATCGAGCAGCTTCAGACCGTCCGGCGGCCGCGACGCCTGGCTTGCCTTGTCGCCGATCTGCAAAGAGATGAAGTGACATGGTTGGATATCGCCGAGGGGTGCCATGTCGGTCAGGGTCATCGAGCGCCGCCGATCGATCGCCATCGCATGCGGTTGATCCGGACGGGTTCCGCCACCCCAGACCAGTCCGACACGCAAACCGGTCAAGCCAGCAAGCCGGTCGGCCCAAGCGGCTCGGGCGGATGGGGCGGGGGACAGGTAGGGAATGCAGCACGGGATGGTGTCCAATGTGGTGCCGCACAGATAGGGCAGGCTCATGATGCTGCACCAAAGATCGACATGGGGGCGCGTGTCGCCGATCCCGATCACCGCCGCCACGCCGCGCAAGGACGACAGCAGGCGAACCAGAGGTTGCTGCACTTCCAGCACCACCCGCGCCCCTTGATCCACCAACAGCAGGGCATAGCGGCAGAATTGCAGGGTATCGCCCAATCCCTGTTCGGCGCGCAGCAGGATGGTGCGGCCCGCGATGTCCTCCTGTCCGGTCCAGCGTGCGATCGATGGGTCTGGTATGGGATCAGGCGTGAAAGCCGAGCGGGCTTCGTAGGCGGGCCAGGCTTCGTGGAAGCGGCTGGTCAGCAGCAGGACCGTGGCCAGGTTGACCCGGGCCTCCGCGTTGTCCGGGCGTTGGTGCAACGCATTCCTGCAAGCGGCTTCGGCCTCGACGATCCGGCCTTGCTCCAACAGGACCAGGCCGAGATTGCCACCGACCTGGCCGAAATCGGCGCCGTAACGCAGGGCCGTCCGGTAGCAGGCTTCGGCCTCTGCCAACGCGCCGAATTTCTGCCGCACCAGGCCGAGATTGATCCATGCGGCGGCAAGGTCCGGCCGCAGGCGTAGCGCGCCGCGAAAGCTGTTCTCCGCCTCCGCCAGCCGGTTCAGGTCGTGCTGGGCCATGCCCAGACTGTTATGGGCATCCGCGAAGTCCGGCGACAGGCGCAGCGCGGTGCGCGCGGCCAGTTCGGCCTCGTCCGGTTTGGCCCGGGCGCGCAGGACCAGGCCCAGATTGCTCCAGCAGGGTGCGATATCCGGCTGGATCGCGAGGACGGTTCGATAGGCGCGGTCCGCTTCCTCCCAGTCCCCCCGGACATGGGCCTGATACGCCTGCTCCACGATGGCGTCGGGGTCCGCGGGCGAGTTGGCCGCAACGGCCAAATGGGATGAGGGATGGGATGGGGGATGGGATGGCGGATGGGGTGGGGGATGGGACGGCTCGTGATTCATGTTATGTTCTTACCGAACATCGCGCGCGCGCGGCAAGCGTTTCGCCGCGGCGTCGCACGCACAGGCAACGCTCCACGACCGGCCACAAGGGGCCGGTCGGTCGCGGTACGCCGCTGCGGTCAGAGCTTGTCCATCACCTCCTGGCGGAACAGGCGCATATCGGCCATGGCTTTGACCGCGTCCCGTCCTTCGAAATCGAAATCGATCGCGGTGACGCCGATGTGCTTCAGCGCTTTGGTGTCCTCGATCGTGTTGGCGATGGTGCCGGTGAACAGCCTGCGGTTGCCGTCACTGGCCGGCGGCGCTTCAAACGCATGCCGTTTCACGCGATAGACCACGCCGACCGCGTTGGGGTCGCGCCCGGCCGCCTGGGTCATCGTGCGAAGCCGAGCGATCCCCGCCTCCAACCGAGGCAACGTATCGAGCATATGCGCCTTGTTGGTGCCGATCGGGTACCACGCATCGCCAACCCGGGCCGCCCGTCGCATGGACGGGCCGCTTTCCCCCCCGACCCAGATGGGCGGGTGCGGCTTCTGCACCGGCTTCGGATCGACCAGCAATCCTTCGAGGTTGGTGTATTTGCCATGGAACACCGGGCGGTCCTGCGTCCAGATCGCCTTGAACGCGTCGATATACTCGTCCGTCACGGCACCGCGTTCGGCGAACGGCGTGGTGGCGACGGAGTCGATTTCGGGCTTCAACCAGCCGGCGCCGATGCCGACAACCAGCCGGCCGCCTGACAGCACGTCGATGGTGGTCAGCATCTTGGACGTGACCACGGCGGGGCGATGCGGCACGACCATGACGGCGAGGACCAGGCGGATCTTCTCTGTCTTGGCGGCAATCCAGGCGGTGGCGGTCAATTGCTCGACGCGATGGCCGGGCTCGGGCGAGTAGAACTCCCCGGTCTCGGAATACGGGTACCCTGGCGTGCTGGTATCGGGCAGCGCGATATGGTCCGTCAGCGTCAGATACTCAAAGCCCAACGCTTCGCCGAGGCGGGCGACGTCGGCCATGGTGGCGGCGGTGGCCATGGGCCCGCTGACTGGCAGGTTGAATCCGATCTGCATGCTGGTCGTGTCCTCGATTTGGGTCAGACGCGCAGGAAGCCGCGCGGTCGGTGGGGTGTCAATTGGGGCATGCACGCGACTCGCGGCAAGCCTGTAGGATGGGTGCATGCAACGCAACGGACCGATCGAAACCGATATCGTGCTTCTTGGCGCCGGACACGCCCATGTCGAGGTTCTGCGGCGTTTCGCCATGCGCCCGGAACCCTGGGTGCGCCTGACGGTGATCGGGCGGGAGCCGGAAACACCCTATTCCGGCATGCTGCCCGGCCTGATCCGAGGCGACTACACCGCCGACCAGGCCCATATCGACCTCGCCCCGCTCGCCGCCGCCGCGGGTGCTCGGCTGATCCTGGCGGAGGCGACGGCGCTGCATCTGGCGGATCGTACCATCGCCGTGACGGGGCGCCCCGATGTGCCGTTCGATCTGCTCTCGGTCAATGTCGGCGGCATTCCGGCCATTCCGGATGGCGGCGGCGTTCCGGTGAAACCGATCGGGCGCTTCCTGGATCGGCTCGCGGACCTGGAACTGACCCTGCCGGATGGCGCCCGCATCGCCGTGATCGGCGGCGGACCGGGCGGCGTCGAGTTGGCCCTGGCCCTGGCCGTTCGGTTCAACGGCCGATTCCGGCTGATGCTGGTCTCTCAATCCGCCGAACCGCTGCCCGCCGCCCCCCCGTCCGCGCGCCGCGTCGTCCGGGCGGCGCTCACCGATGCGGGCGTCGAATTGACGAACGCGGTCACGGCCGGCCCGCTCCGAGGCAACAGGCTGCCGCTTTCGGATGGCAGCGTGCTGGACGTGGCGGTCGCGCTCTGGGCCACGGGGGTCAAAGGCCCGGACTTCCTGGCCCAATCCGGCCTCGCCTGCGATCCGTTGGGGTGTATCCGCATCGATACGGGTCTGCGCAGCGTCAGCCACCCCTTCGTGTTCGCGGCCGGGGATTGTGCCGCGTTGGAGGGAAATCCGCGCCCCAAGGCCGGCGTGTGGGCGGTCCGCGCCGGCGCGCCCTTGGCCGATAACCTGCGCCACACTGCCCGGGGGGAAGCCGTTCGGCCGTGGCGACCGCAGCGTGACGCGCTGGTGATCCTGGGCCTCGGCGCGAACCGGGCCGTGGGGTGGCGCAACGGCGTTTCGGTATCGGGAGGCTGGGTCTGGCGGCTGAAGGACTGGATCGACCGGCGATGGATGCGGATGTACCAGACCATGCGCATGCCGGCCGACCCCACGGACCCGATGCGCTGCGGCGGTTGCGGTGCCAAGGTGGGTGCCGAGGTGCTGGCCGGCGCGCTGGCGGCGCTGCCCCGCACCCCCGCCCACCCCGACCTGCTGATCGGCCTGGACCAGCCAGACGACGCCGCTGTGCTGAGACCACCCCCTGGGCAGGTATTGGTCCAATCCGTTGACCATTTCCGGGCATTCCTGGACGATCCATTTCTATTCGGCCAGGTCGCCGCCGCCCACGCTCTGTCCGACATTCACGCCATGGGCGCGCGCCCCTGGACGGCTTTGGCGGTCGCCGCCGTACCCTATGCATCCGGCGCCAAGATGCGTGCCGAACTCGCCGCCATGCTGCAAGGCGCTACCCAGGTGCTGACCGCCGATGGCTGCACCCTGGTCGGCGGCCATTCCGCCGAGGCAAACGAGGCATCGCTGGGTTTCGCGGTCACCGGATTGGCGCATCCCGACGGATTGCTGCGGAAATCGGGGCTGAAGCCGGGAGATTCTCTGATCCTGACGAAGCCGTTGGGCACCGGCATCCTGCTGGCCGGGCATATGCGCGGCCTGACCCGCGCCACCTGGCTGCTCGCCGCCATGGAGCAGATGTGCGCGACCAATGGCGTCGCGGCCCGCATCCTGCTGGACCATCGCGCGACGGCTTGCACCGATGTCACCGGTTTCGGCCTCGCCGGTCACCTGACCGAGATGCTGCGCGCTTCAAAATCCGCTGCCGTGCTGTGGCCGGAAGCGATCCCGGCGCTGCCCGGCGCGCTGGACCTGGCCGCCGAGGGGGTGGAAAGCACGCTCGCCCCGGAAAACCGCCGAATTCTGGCCCAAAGCAAGGATTTCGGGCTGTTGGGCGCGCTGTTGGTCGATCCACAGACGTCGGGTGGGCTGCTGGCGGGCGTTCCGACAACCCGCGCGGCGGCTTGCCTGGCCGCATTGCACGGGGCCGGATTGCAGGCCGCGATCCTGGGCCGGGTGGAGGCGCCACGTCCGGGAGAACCCGCGATCCGCATGGAAGCCGCCGACGCCACCACGGTCGGCACGCCATCGCGCGGTTGATCCGACCTCCGGAGACCCGCGCCCGACGCCGCGGCAACCGCCGGGTCCCGTGGCCGGAGGATGGACCCGCTGCCCCCGGCGATCAGAACGCCACGTGCCCGAACACCGCGTGCAGCACCGCAAACAGCGTGCCACCGACCAGGAACCCCACCAGCGTCCCGTTCATCCGCACATATTGCAGGTCCGGACCGACCCGCAATTCCAGTCGTTCCACCAGCGTGCCCGTGTCCCAGCCGCCGACCACCGTCGCGATGAAGCCCGACAGATGCTCCTGCGCCGATGGCAGCATACGTCCGATCACCGCTTCGGCCGCGGCCTGAACCGCCGCCCGCGCGCCCGGATCGGCTTCCAGTTTTGCGCCGAGGTCGGCCAACGCACCCTCCAGGAACGCGACCGTCCGCCCATTCGGTTTCGCCGCGTCGGCCTCCATCGCGATCCGCATGCGCGCCCACACATCCCAGAACCACGCCTGCATGGTCCCATGCGAGACGAACGCGCGGATCGCGGCACTCAAGTCGGCGGCACGCGCTGGATCATTTTCCAGCCGGTCGATCTCCCGGCGGATCCACACGTCGAAGGCAGCCCGCAGATCCGACCCGTCCGGCCCCATCTTCTCCAGTTCCGCATTGATCAGCCCCAGAACCCGGCGCGCCACCGACGCGCCCACGGCCCAGCCGACCAAACGCCCGCCCTGCTCGCGCACCCGCTCCTCGATCGCCGCCCGCAAGGTCTCTTCCTTGCTCGCCAGCACGGATTTGAGTTGCGCCAGCACGAAGCCGAACACGTCCTGGTGCCGTCCCCCATCCACCAGACCGTGCAAGGCACGCGCAACAATCCGTCCAGATGCCGGCCCACCAAGGATGCGCGGCACAAGACGCGCCATGACACGGCGCGCCCGCCCGTCCTCCACCGTCGCCAGCAGCCGCGGCACCATGCCCGCCAACGCCGTGGCGGCCGGGCGAGCGGAGACCGGATCCGCCAGGTAGCGATGCAGGATCCCCGGCAGGTCCAGGCGTGCAAGCACCCCCGCCACCTCCCTCTGCGTGAACACATGCGTCGCCACGAACCCCCCCAGCGCTCGGCCTAACCGCTCCTTCTGCGCGGGGATGATGGCGGTATGCGGAATTGGTATGCCCAATGGGTGGCGAAATAGCGCGGTTACGGCGAACCAATCGGCGATGCCGCCGACAAATCCCGCTTTCGCCGCCGCCTGCAGCAGATCGGTCCAATAGCCCGGGGGCAGCGCATAGCTTCCCAGCGTCAGCCCACCCATCAGAACCAACAGCGATGTCGCGAAGGCCCGATGACGAGCGAGCGAACGACGGGCGGCGCGGTCTGGATCGGAATCGGTCATCTCGGGACATTCATAGGGACGACGCCGGACCGGTGCACCTCCAATCCCGACACGAAGCACCGATCGCCGCCTGGCGCGGCGCATGCCGATCGAGGCAGCCCCGGACCCGCTGGTACTGATCATCCAGGTGGTCCGGGCCGCGCCAATGCGTCACCACTTCCACACCCGGCGGCAATTCCGCCAGTTTCGCGGACGTCGCCGCCGGATGCGGCACCTCCGGGCAGCAGGATCGCAGGCGCCGGGCTAGCGCGAAATCACGGCCGACCGACCGTTGCAATCCGACCGTGGCAATCCGACCGTGGCAATACGGAAGCCATGCGGCAAAACAAAATCCAGAGCGGTCCCCAAACATCAAGAAGACCGCCCTGGGCCGGCGCCTATACCGCGATACCCCGCAGCAGGCGTCTTGCCGTGTCGGCATCCGCCGCGATCTGGGCTTTCAAGGCATCCAGGCCAGAGAACTTTACCTCCGCCCGAATGTAGAAATGCAGGGCGACGGTGATCTCGGTCTCGTAGATATCGCCCGAGAAGTCGAACAGGTTGACCTCCAAGCGGCTTTCCGGTCCGGCGTTGACCGTGGGGCGTCGGCCGATATTGGCCACGCCGCGATAGGTCTGTCCGTTCGCCAGCCGGATCGTCACCGCATAGACGCCCCGCGCCGGCTCCAGATGCCGGCCGAGGGCAACATTAGCGGTCGGGAACCCGATCGTCCGGCCGCGCTTGTCGCCATGCGCGACCGTTCCCCGGATCGCCCAGGGCCGCCCGAGTTCCGCCGTCGCGCGTTCCGGATACCCGTCCTGCAACGCCCGCCTGATCCGGCTGGACGACAGCGGTCCACGAGAATCGGTCACCGGCGGCACCAGGGTCAGTCCGATGCCCAGCGCCTCACACCGACCGACCAGATACCCGGTGTCGCCACCGCGACGATGCCCGAAGGCGAAATCCTGCCCGGACACGACGTGGCGCGCGCCGAGGCCGGCATGCAGTACGTCCTGCACGAAATCGTCCGCCGTCATCAGGCTGAATTCGTGGTCGAACGGCAGCTCGTAGATCAAATCCACGCCCAGCGCCGCCAGCGCATCGGCACGTTCCGCCGACAAGGTCAGGCGGAACGGCGGATCGTCGGGACGAAACTCCTCCCGCGGGTGGGGTTCGAAGGTCAGCACGGCAAGCGGCGCGTCCGGGCGCGCGACATGGGCCGCGCGGACGACGCTGGCGTGACCGAGATGTACGCCATCGAAATTGCCCATGGCGATCGACGCGCCCCGCGCGTCGGCGGGAATGGTCCGCCAATGAGTGAACAGTCGCATCAGACGGCAAACCGGATCGAATGCCGCCCCGGTCCGTCCGGGTTGGACCCAGTCCGAACAGCGCCCATGGCCGGCCGGATTCCCCAACGCCGCGGATCGGCCGAGACAATACCCGCCAGGCAGAGAGGCGTGGCGATGCCGGGGGCCTGGCCGACCCGGGAGAATGCGCAAAGAAGGTCGAGGCTCATGCGTGCGATCCGCCGTGGTTCGCTCCCTTTCTGAGCGATGTCCGGCGGCGGATCAACTGCCTGGCTGGTCCGGCAAAATGGGCACGTCCAAATAGGCATGGCCGTTTCCAAGGCGCATCCCGTTCCGCGCGTGCCACCATCCGCGAAAAACTCGGCCATCGGCGCCCGCATCAGGCCACGCGGGTCCACGCATCACACGACGCGAGACCGCAACCCACCGGGGACGCCGCCCCGAACCCCGCCCGCGAACGCCAACCGGCACAAAAAGAGATCGGCACAAAAAAGTCCGGGATAATGAATTCTGGCGCGCATTCGGCTATAAAATACAACCGCACAGAAGGTGTTGGCATCACCATGGACCCAACCCGGTGAAACGCGCGCATACCCGGGCCGCTCGGCTTTTGATCGGCATGATGATCTGTAGCGTCCTGTTTCCCCTGGCGCTGCTGTCATACGCGAGTCTCGCCCAATACAAGCGGATATGGCGCGATGCGGAGCACCGGATCGATAGCACCCTCGATGTGCTCGTCGAACACACGCTGAAGGTGTTCCAGACCGCCGATCTGCTGTTGAACAACGCCGCTCTGCTGACCGAGACACTGGACGACGACACGATCCGCGCGCGCGAATACACGCTGCACAAGGCATTCCGATCGATGTCGGAAATCGTCCCGGAAGTGCAGTCGATCTGGGTTATCTCGGCCAGCGGCGTGCCCCTGGTGACGAATTTCGTCTTTCCACTGCCGGTCATGGACGCGACCGATCGCGACTTTTATCGCGCCACACGGGACCAGGCGGACGGCATCCATGTCGGGGGCATCCTGATGCCGAAAATCGCGATCGGGGCACCGTTCTTCACCGTCAGCCGCCGCCGTCCGTCGCCCAACCAGGACTTCACGGGCCTCTTCAACGTGTCCATGCTTCCCAGCAGCTTCGAGGCGTCGTTTGCCCGGATCGCCGATGACGACCCCGATATGCGCTTTCGAATGGCGCGCGCCGATGGCGTCATCCTGGCAAGCTATCCGCAGACCGCCGATCCGCGTAACGAGGCCGCGGCGGATCAGCCGGTGTGGCTGCGCGAATCCGAAAAGCGCGGCAATCGGGGATTGCTGACCGCTTCGGGCGCGGACGGAATATCCCGCCTGGTCGGCTACCGGCGCGTTCCCGGCTTCCCGGTCGATCTGCTCGTCTCGACCGAGGAATCGGCCATCCGGCAACAATGGTTCGCCGATCTTGGCTCCCACCTGGCCTTTGGCCTGCCCGTCACGGCGGTCATTCTGTCCGCGTTGGGCTTCGCCTTGCAGCGCACGCGACTGCTGTATGTGGAGGCGGAACGGCGGGAAACCGCGGAAGCCGCGTTGCGTCGTGCCCAGCGGCTGGAAGCGATCGGCAAGCTGACCGGTGGGATCGCGCATGATTTCAACAACCTGCTGATGGTGATCCAAGGCAGTGCGGAGCGGCTGGAATCGCTGCCGATGGACGCCCGCCATCGCCGTTCCCTGGAACTGATCGATGGCGCCGTCCGGCGGGGGGAAGCGCTGACCCGCCAATTGCTGACATTCTCCCGCGACCAGCCTCTGTCCATGGAAGTGGTCGATCTGGCGGCCCATCTGAGTCGATTCCAGGACGTGCTGCGCCGATCGTTGCGCGGCAATATCGAGACCATCGTCGACATCCCGTCCACCGCCTGCCTGGTCAGGATCGATCCGGGCGAGTTCGAACTGGCGTTGCTCAACATCGCCGTGAATGCGCGCGACGCCATGCCGGACGGCGGTTTGCTGACCGTCCGCGTGCGTCCGGTGGCGTTGACCTCGGCGCATAATGTCGATGGATTGACCGGAGCGTTTGTCGCCGTCTCGGTCTCCGATACCGGCACCGGCATCCCGCCCGAGATTTTGCCCCGCGTCTTCGATCCATTCTTCACGACCAAGGAGATCGGCCGAGGCACCGGACTGGGTCTCAGTCAGGTCTACGGATTCGCCCGCCAGTCGGCCGGGGCCGTCACGATCGACAGTATCGTCGGGGAAGGCACGACCGTCACCCTGCATATTCCCTGCACGACGGAACGGTTGCCGACGATCACGCGCGACACGGGCAGCGAAACGGGCTGGCCGCCCGACCGCGGCATCCTGTTGGTTGAAGATAACGATGAAGTCGCGGAAGTCTGTGCCGGCTTCCTGCGTGACCTGGGTCTCCGGGTCGAACGCGTCCCGGACGGAGCATCGGCGCTGGCGGCACTGCACGGGCATCACCATTACGGCATCGTCCTGTCCGACGTCGTTATGCCGGGCGCGATCGGTGGGATCGACCTGGCGCGTCGGATCCGACGTCTATGGCCCGGATTGCCCGTCCTGCTTATCACCGGTTACACCGACGGCGAGGCACTCGCCCGCCGGGAAGGACTGACGATTCTGCGCAAGCCATACGACCAGGCGCGACTGCGAGAGGCGATCGAGGCGGCAATCCTCGCCAAACGCGCCCCGGAACAAGCCGGATGATCTTCGAACCGACCCGGCTGCCCGGTCTGTTCGTCGTGCGGGCGGAAAAACTCGCCGACTCGCGAGGGTTTTTCGCGCGCCTGTGGTGCGAGCAGGAATTCGCCGCCGCCGGCCTTGCCTTCCGCCCGACCCAGATCAGCCTGTCGTCGAACCGGCGCGCCGGGACGTTGCGCGGTCTCCACTGGCAGGCGGACGCGCATGCCGAAACCAAACTGGTGCGAGCGACGCGCGGTCGGATCTTCGACGTCGCGGTCGATCTTCGGCCCGGGTCCGAGACGTTCGGGCGTTGGTTCGGTCGGGAACTGGATGCGGAGGATGGGGCCGCGCTGCTGATTCCGGCGGGTTTCGCGCATGGCTTCGTGACCATCACGGACAACGCCGAGGTCACCTACCTGATCGATGTTCCGTTCGTCCCGGATGCCGCCCAAGGCGCGCGATACGACGACCCGGCGTTCGGGATCATGTGGCCGTTGGCGCCGCGCGTGATCTCCTCCCGCGACCTGGAATGGCCCGCGTTCGGCCGCTCGGCCGACGGACCAGCGACTGGGCCTGGGACTGGGCCTGGGACTGGGCGTGTGCCTGGGACCGGGGCGCCGGGCTGACGGAAGCGCTGGCGTAACGAGTGCGGCTCTTCGACGGTTCGGGTCGTGTTCTGTCCGACCCGGATACTTAGGCGACGCGCAGTATTAACTGCTCCATCTGGTGTTGGCGCCCTCAGCCATCCCCTCATTTTTTCTCCTGTGATTCCAAGGCAGTAGGTTTGGATGCCAAGTCGCCCCGCCACCTGCAACGGGAAGCTGGCCCAACTGACCGGGTCATACCTCGAGTCACGTAACCCAGCCTGATACAAAAAGCGG
>CAMATI010000106.1 GCA_945861095.1 Asaia bogorensis
AAGGTCACCGGCGGCACCCTGGTGGTGACGGCCGCCCTGGCGGCGAGCGTCGGCACCCTGGCCGATCTGCCGGTCGCTCCCGCGTCCATCGCGGTCAGCGACACCGCTGCCAACATCTCCGCCGACCTGGCGCTGGGTGCCGGTTCGCAGCTTCTGGGTGATCTCGGTCTGGTCAGCGGTATCGCCAACAGCGATGCCGGTGCCATCACCCTGACGGCGGCTCAGGTGCTGTTCGCCGGGGTGAACGACGGCGTCGGATCGGCGATGGCCAAGGTCACCGGCGGCGGTACCCTGGTGGTGACCGGTGTGACGGTGGCACAGATCGACACGATGGTCGCGCTGGGCTTCCCGCCGGACAGCTTCACCATCAGCGACACCGCGGCCAATATCCAGGCCGACCTGATCTCTGGGTCGTCCGACATCCTGGCCAATATCGCCGACATCACGGCCATCGTCGTCGGCGACGCCGGACTGATCTCGCTGACAAAGGCGCAGGTGGAACTGGCCGGCGTGAATGACGGCACCGGATCGGCGATGGACCTGATGACCGGCGGCACGCTCCGTGTCACCGGCCTGACGGTGGCCGAGATCGACGCGGCCATGGCGTTGGACGTGGTGCCCAACAGCATCACCGTCAGCGACACCGCGGCCAATATCCGGTCCGACATCATCTCCGGCGGGTCGTCCGACCTGCTGGCGAACCGGACCGCGATCTTCGCCATCGCCAACAGCAACGCCGGTGCGATCAGCCTGACCGAGGCCCAGGTGACCACCGCGAACGTCAACGACGGCGCGGGTTCCATCCTGTCCAAGGTGACGGGCGGCACCCTGGTGGTGACGGCCGCCTTGGCAGCCAGCGTCGGCACCCTGGCCGATCTGCCGGTCGCCCCCGCGTCCATCGCGGTCAGCGACACCGCGGCCAACATCGCCACCGACCTTGCCCTCGGCGCCGGTTCGCAGCTTCTGGGCGATCTGGGCCTGGTCAGCGGCATCGCCAACAGCAATGCCGGGGCCATCACCCTGACCGCGGCGCAGGTGCTGTTCGCCGGCGTGAACGACGGGGTCGGATCGGCCATGGCGAAGGTTACCGGCGGCACCCTGGTGGTGACCGGCGCGACCGTGGCCCAGGTCGAAACCATCGGCGATCTCGGTGTGACACCGGCCAGCATGACGGTTGTCGATACGGCGGCGCATGTGCAAGCCGACCTGGCCCTGGGCGCGTCGTCCAAGATCGTCGGCGACCTGAGCCTGATCAGCGGCATCACCGTCAGCCCGGCCGGGACCATCACCCTGACCTCGGCTCAGGTGCAGGTGACGGATATCAACGACGGCGCCGGGTCCGCCATGTCCAAGATCAGCGGCGACACTTTGGTGGTGACCGGCGTGGCGGTCGCGGATATCGGCACGATCCTGGGCCTGAACGTGGTCCCGGACACCATCACGATCGCCGACACCGCCACCAACATCAACGCCGACTTCGCCGGAGCGGCGGACATCACCGCCAACGTGTCCGACATCACCTCGGTGAAGGTGACCGACGCCACGCTGACGGTCGCCAACGCCACCACCGTCTACAACACGATCATCGCGGTGGTCGCACCCGACATGAGCGCGGTGACCATCACCGGCACGGCGGCGGCCATCCTCGCGGCCTTCGGCTCCATCCCGGACATGCTGACCGGCGCGGACGCGGTCACCATGTCCAACAACCCGACCGGGGTGACAGCGGCCAACGCCACCATCCTCAACACGCTTCTGGTTGGAGCGCTGGGGGGTGGCCAGACGATGCAGGTCGTCGATACCGCGGCCAACCTGCTGAACGGTGCCAATGCGACCGGCGTCGCGCTGGCCACCACGGTGGAACTGAGCGGCGTGACCACCACGACGGCGGCCAACGCCACCCTGCTGGCGGCCATCGCGGACTTCAACAGCTCGGGCCCGGCGCTCACGGTCGCCGATACCGTGGCCAACCTGCTGAACTCCGCCAACGCCACCGGTCTGGCCATCGCGACCACGGTCACACCGAACGGCAACATCACGGTCACGGCGGCACAACTGGCGTCCCTGGCCGCCATCACCGGGTTCGCGACCGGTGGGCACACGATCACCGTGCAGGATACGGTGGCCAACATCCTGGCGCTGAGCGAGGCCGCCCTCGACCTCACCGGCCTGGTGCGGGTGTCCGACACCTCGGCGAACGTCTCCGCCGACCTGGTCGCGCTCGACACCCAGATCAGCGATGAAAGCCATACCTTGGCGATCGTCCTGAGCGACGGCGTCGTCGGCGCCCCGACCATCACCGTGACCGCCGCTGTCTACAGCGCCAACGTTGCCACGCTCGACACCATCACGACCACCGGATCGGTGCGGGTCACCGGCACCGCGGCACAGATCGCCGCGATCGCCACCACACTGGCCGCCGATACCGTGGTGGATGAGGTCTATGTCTCCGACTCCGCCGCCAACATCCTCTCCGACCTGACCGAACTCAACACGCTCGGCGGCAAGTTCGTGCAGGTCACGCTCTCCGACACGACCATCGATGCGGCGTCCGTCGCGGCGCTGCTGACCGTGCCCACCGTGGTGTCGAGCGGTTCTCTGACCGTCTCCGACACCGGCTCTCAGATCGCGGCGGCGATCGATGCGTATGGCGCCGATGGGCTGGCCTTCATGAACAGCCACGACATCGAACTGTCCGCCAATTCCGTCGTGACGGCCTCCGAGGCCAAGACATTGCAGAGCCTGACCGGCCTCGACAAGAACGGGCACACCTTGAAGGTCTGGGATACCGCGTCGCATCTGGTCAACACCATCGACGGCTACCTCGCGGCGGTGAACGACGACACGATCGACGCGGTGCACCTGAAGACATCCGCCGGTTCGGCGACCGTTTCGCCGGCGACCGCGGCGGCGTTGTTCTCCATCACCAACTTCAGCAAGAACAATCCCGACAGCAGCACCAACACCCTGACGGTGTCGGGCACGGCGGCGAATATCGAGGCAAACTACGCGTCCCTGGTCACCAATCTCTCTTCCTTCAGCAACATGGTGGTCAGCGCGTCCACCACGGTGACCGATGCGGTCTACGGGCACCTGCTGGCCCTTGGTGCCACGGCCGGTGGCGGCGTATCCCTGACCGTTCGCGACACGGCGGCCAATATTGCCGCCAATGCGCCCACCCAACTGGGCGGCAGTCCGAGCATAACGCCGAGCGTATGGTCTTTGTCGGCGAGTGCGACGGTGACGCAGGCGAATGCCTCGATCCTGGGTGGCTTGACCGGGTTCGCCGCCGGGTCGTTCCTGCTGACCCTGTCGGCGAGTGTGACCGGGGTCAGCGTGGCCGATGCCAACAAGCTGGGTGTACTGGGGGCCGCGTTCCGGTTGAACGGCAACACCGTCGGGGTGTCCGGCAGTGTCGGCACGGTATCGACCTTAAGTTCGGCCGCGAAATCGGTGGTGGTTCCGCATATCACGGACACTTTCGCCAACTTCGCCACCCTGACGACCGGCAACAACCTGCATGGCGGCACCTTTACCATCACCGCCGATGCAACGATCACGGTCAGCCAGGCCAACGCGTTCCTGGCCCTGCTGAAGGTCGGCAACGCCGCCGGTATTCCGATCGCGAACGTCACCTTCAACGGTCATGTCGCGTCGGTCACCGACACGCTGTCGAACATTCAGACCATGACCGGATCCAACGGCTGGACCAACAACGTGACCGTGCATGACGACTTCCATCTGGTCGTGTCCGATACCGTCGCCAACCTGATCAACGGGGCCAATACCGCGGCGTTGTCGGCCATGGACGGCACCACCTTCGCCAGCAACCAGACCACGACGGCGGCGAACGCTCAGGCCCTGTTCGCCCTGACCGACACCATCCACTTCACCAAGGGCGTCCGCACGTTGACGGTGCAGGATACACCGGCCAACCTGCTGGACTTCGCCTATACGGACGGACTGGCATTCGCCGATACATGGCAGTTGTCAGCCGACGCCACGGTATCCGCGATCGATGCCGAAACCCTGCTGGCGGAAGCCAAGTTCGTGGTGAACCACACGCTGACCGTCAGCGACAGCTCCGACAACCTGCTGGATGGCGTGTTGTCGGGTGCGATCAGCGGCAGTGCGTATGTGGCGGATATCGAGGTCGAACTGTCTGGGGCCGAAACCCTGGATGCCAATACCGCGACGCGAATTGTCGCCCTGCCTGGGTTCCAGAACACCGGAAACCTGAGCATCGAGGACGGGTCGGCCTACCTGCTGAATGCGGCCAACCTCGCCGCGCTGAACGCAGCGGTCAGCGTCACGCTGACCGGTGACGAAACGGTCTCCATCCTGAACGCTACCCGCCTGATCGCCTTGCCGAACTTCTCGATCGGGTCCAACACACTGAACCTCGGGTCCAACGACTTCGCCGACGAGGCCGCCCTGATCGTCATCGCCAATCTCGACAGCGCGTTCGAGAACGGATCGAAGACGATCAAGATGACCGAGGATGCGTTGTCTCTGACGCCGACCCAGTACGAAGCGTTGCAGGACGACGGCATCAACCTGAACGGTCATGCGCTGTCGGCTCTCGCAACCGGGGTCGCCGTGACCTCCTCGGGCGGCACGGTGCATGTCACCGGCACGGGCGTCGATGACGTGACCCTGAAGGTCTACGCCTCCGACGGAAGCGTGCTGTCCACCACGGCCAATACCGCGGCATCCTTCGACGCCACGGCCTCGGTCGGTGCCATCGGCGACGGCATCGTGGTGACCCAGATCGTGGGTTCCAGCGCGGCGACCAGCGAATCGCATCCGATCATCGGTCTTGAGAGAGAAACGATCACCGACCATGCGACCCTGCACTCCGCCACCTTTGCCGCGTCCGGCGAAGTGCAGGTCGATACCAACCAGTTCGTCGATCTGTATAACAGTGCCAGCGCGCCCTCCAGCCCGACCAACCCGATCCTGGTTTACAACTCCAGCGCCCATACCCTGGCCCTGCATATCTCGGGACAGGCCCCGTTGGTGCTGGTCACGCTGGGGGCCGCCACGACACCGGACGAACTGAACGACGACTACATCTTCGTCCGTCACTTCACCTAAGGAACGGTTGCCATGACCGGCTCTACGCCAATACGGCGTGCGCTTACCGCCATCGTCAGCCCTCTGGGCTGGGTGGCGGGCTTCTCTTGCTTCCTCAATCTTATCTACCTGGCGGCGCCGCTCTACATGATGCAGGTCTATGACCGGGTCATGCAGAGCCGGAGCATGCCCACCCTGCTGTTCCTGACCTTGGCGGTGGCGCTTTGCTTCCTGGTCTACGCGATCCTGGACTTTGTCCGCGGGCGCATCCTGTCCGGTGTCAGCGACATGGTTGAAGACCGGCTGGGCCGAGCGGTGCTGGCCCGGATGACCAGGCCGACACGCCCCGGCGTGGCACCGCCCCAGGCCATCCACATCGCGCGGGACCTGGACACGGTGCGCCAGTTCGCCGCCGGTGCCCCGGCGCTTGCGTTCATCGACCTGCCTTGGGCGCCGATCTATCTCGGCGCCATCGCGCTTTTGCACCCAACCCTCGGCGCTTTCGCGCTTGGCGCGGCCATCGTGCTGCTGGCCCTGACTGTCGCCAGCGAACGCGCCGCCCGTCGCCCGATGACCCAGGCCGGCAAGGTCGCCGCGCGATCGTATCAGTTCGGGGAGGCCATTGCGCGTTACGCCGATTGCGCCCGCACCATGGGTCTCGGGGTCACCCTGACCGATCGTTGGAGGCTGCTGCGTGGCGACATGCTCGCGGCGCAGAACCAGGCCAGCCATCGCGCGCTGGTGCTGGGTTCCATCGGCAAGGGCGTCCGGATGTTCTTCCAATCCGCCATCCTGGGCGTCGGCGCGTGGTTGGCGATCCATAACGAGGTCAGCGCCGGTGCCATCTTCGCCGGCTCCCTCCTGATGGGGCGCATGCTGGCCCCGGTCGAGCAGGTGATCGGGGCCTGGCGCCCCACCTTGGCGGCGAAGGAAGCCTACAGCCGCATCCGCGCGCTGCTGGCCAACGACGACACCGAGGCTCGTCTGGTGAAGCTGCCGGAGCCCAAGGGCGACGTGCACCTGGAAGGCGTGTCCTGGACTCCGCCGGGCGTGCATCGTCACGCCGTCCGCGGCGTCGCCATGACCATCCAGGCCGGTGCCGTTTTGACCATCATCGGCCCGAGCGCCGCCGGAAAATCCACCGTGGCCAGGCTGCTGGCCGGCGCGATCCGTCCCGATGCCGGTGTCGTCCGCCTGGATGGCGCCGATCTGGCGACCTGGAGCGCGGAGCAACTTGGGTCCGCGATCGGCTATCTGCCGCAGGAGGTCGGGCTGTTCCCCGGTACCATCCGCGACAACATCGCCCGTTTCGGCGACGTGACGGACGATGATGTGGTCGCCGCCGCCAAGGCCGCCAACGCGCATGACATGATCGTGCGGCTGCCGTTGGGCTACGGCACCATGCTGGACGACATGGCCGCCAGCTTGTCCGGCGGGCAGAAGCAGCGCATCGCCCTGGCTCGCGCGCTGTTGGGCAACCCGGCGGTGGTCGTGTTGGACGAGCCCAACGCCAATCTCGATCAGGACGGCGACGCGGCGCTGACCGACTGCGTTCTGGCATTGAAGGCCCTGAAACGGACGGTGATCATGGTCACGCATCGGATCGGCCTGGTTCGCATCTCTGACTACGTGGCGACCATGAGCGAGGGACAGATGACCGGCGTGCAGCGCGCCGCCGAGTTCATGGCGAAGCAGGCCCCAGCGATCGTGGCGGGAGCGAGAGCATGAAAAACGCAATTCGTTTGGGTGTCGTCACGGTCCTCCTGTTCTTCGGCGGGCTGGGGTCTTGGACCATGCTGGCGCCGCTGGACGGCGCCGTCGTCAGCACCGGCAGTCTGGCCGTGCATGGCAACCGCAAGACGATCCAGCATCGCGAAGGAGGTATTGTCGCGGAACTTCTGGTCCGTGACGGCAGCCCGGTGGAGGAGGGGCAGCTCCTGGTTCGCCTCGACGACACCCAGGTGCGGGCACAGCTCACCGTGCATCAATCGCAACTCCTGGCGGATCGGGCCTTGATCGCGCGCGTCGTCGCGGAACTCGGGGATCTGCCTGACATCGTGTTCCCGGCGGATATGGCGTCGGACGATCCCGCCGTCGCGGCGGTGGCGGCATCGGTAATGGACCGGGAGAGAATCCTGTTTCGCTCGCGTCGCGATCTGGTGCGTCGGCAGTTGGATATTCTCGATCAGCGGATCGAGCAGACCCGCCACCAGGCGAACGGCGCCCGCATCCAGGTGGTGTCCGCGATCAAGCAGCTCGGATTTGCCGAGGATGAGTTCCGTGCGATCGCCGAACTGGAACGGTCCGGGCTGGCGTCCAAGAACCGTATGCTGGAGGTAAGCCGAGCGGCGGAGGGCCTGCGCGGCCATGTTGGGCAAATTTCGACCGATTTGTCGCGGTTTGCCTCTCTGGTCATCGAGTTGGAAGCGGAAAAGCTGAAACTGCGGGAGGCGCAGCAGTCCGACGGCACGCGGGAGATGCGGGAGGCACAACTGCGGATCAATGAGGTCGTGCCGCGTTTGGCCGCCAACCAGGATATCCTGTCTCGGCTGGAAATCCGCTCCCCGATCGCCGGAGAGGTCGTCAACCTGGCGATCTTCACCCGTGGCGGCGTTGTGGAGTCCGGGCGTCCGGTGATGGACATCGTGCCGCGGTCCCGCGTGATCGTGGCGGAGGCGGAAATCCGGCCCGAGGACGTGGAGCGTCTGCGGATCGGTCAGCATGCCGATGTGGTGGCGGTCGGCTTCAACCCGCGGGAGAACGCGCCGATCATAGGGGAGGTGCGGGTGATCTCGGCGGATCGGGTCACCGAAGCGCGGACTGGTCACACCTACTTCAAGGCTGAAATCGCGTTGGTCGCGGATCGACAGAACGGCGCGCTGCTGGCGCGTCTGGGGCCTGGGATGCCGGTTGAGGTGATCGTGCCGACCACCCCACGCACCGCGTTCGATTATCTGGTGGGGCCGCTGCGCGACAGTTTCCGGTCAGCGTTCCGGGAGATGTGATCGAACGGTCAGGGCGTTATACCAGTCGGCCTGACCATCGACCCATGGGTGTCTCCACACCGTCATTGCCGCATTTGACCTGGCGGGTTCCGGGGTCAGGTTCGGATGACCCCGCTCATGGGTTCGACCGCCTCGCTGCCGGGAAACACCTGTCCAATGACACGCCGATCCAGGCCGAGATGCTGGGCCAGGATGGCCTTCGAGACGGAGCGAAGGTCGGTGGTGGGGGCAAGATCGCGCCTGTCGAGCAGTTTGTCCTGGGCCAGGCCAGGCCAGGTCCCGGCGACGCGCCCTCCCGCGACAGCGCCACCGACCACGAAGGCCACCGTGGCGGTGCCGTGATCGGTGCCGCCGGTGCCGTTCATCTTCGCGGTGCGGCCGAATTCGGTCATCACCAGCACCACGGTCTGGCGCCAGATGGGGCCGAGCGCGGTTTTGAGGGCGGAGAGGCCAGTGTCGAGCTGGCGGAGGAGGGGCGTGAGGCGATGGGCCTGCGCCGCGTGGGTGTCCCAGCCGTTGATATCCATCGAGGCAATCCTGGGACCGTCCTTGGCACGCAGCAGCTCGCCGGCGGTTTTGGCCAGGGTGCCGAACTGGCCGAGGGAACGATCCGGCTCCATGCCGTTGAGAATGGCGGCGCTGAAGCCGCGGGAGCTGAGGCCGACCATCACGGCTGGGCCGATGACCGGGTCGGTTTTGCTCAGCGCGGCAATGGCCGCGTAGAGGCTGGATTCCGCTGTTGGCATGCCTCCCGGTGCCCAGTTGCTGACCGGTGCGGGTCCTCGCATCAGCAGTGGGGTCGGGCCGCCGATGGCGACTCCCTCCCGTTCCGGCGGCAGACCGGGGGGCGTTGGAATGGCTTGCAGTACCCGGTTCAGCCAGCCGCTGGCTAGCCGTTGGTTGGCGCCGCTTTCCAGATAGTCCTGGGCAACGAAATGGCTGCGCTCTCGGTACGGACCAGCGACGGCATGGATCGGCAGAAGTTCACCGGCAACATACATCCCATGCAGGTTCGGCAGTGCCGGATTCAACCCATAGAAGCCGCCGAGATCGAGGGGGCCTTCCGGTGCCCCTGGCGCCAGGGCAATTGGGCCGCGCAGGTCCGCATAGGCTGGATCGCCGTAAGGGATCACTGTCGCGATTCCGTCTAGCGCGCCGCGCAGATTGACGACGACCAGACGGTTTTCGATCTTGATCTGCGCCACGGCAAGCGAGCTGCGGCCGAAGGAGAAGGCAGCGGCCAGACCCAGCAGGGCCGACCGGCGGGACAGGGTGACCATCAGCGCCTCTGAAACTCGGGGGAGGAGAGCAGCAGCGTCATGGCCTCCCGCCGGGAGCCGGCGCGGGCCATGGCGTCATAGGTGGTTTGTTTAAGAAGGGGGCCAAGGATCGCGGTGCCGAGTTCGACCGGGTCGTTGGTACCGATCCGGTTCGCGACGGCATAGGCCCAGTCGATGCGGCGCATGATCGCGTCTGGCGTGGACCATTCCACGGCGACGTCCGGCCAGCCGTTCGGCGCGGGGGCGGTCCAGACCGGTTGACCCAGGCGACTGACAATGCCCGTCAGGTTGGTGGCCTGATCCGGCTTCAACGATAAGGCACGCCAGGTCGCGATCACGAATTCCTGTGGCGTGCGGAGCTTTCGGCCGGGCTGCCAGGCTGCGTCCAGGGTGACGAGGCTTGCCGCCGCGACACCCAGATTGCCTTTGCTGTCGCGCAAGGCGGCTTCCACCCGGGCGACGGCGTCGGGCGGCGGCGTGTCGTCCACGAAATGGCGCACCAGCTTGGTTGCCAGGAAGCGATAGGTCGCCGGGTGATGGGCCAGGAAGTCCAGGATTTGGAGACCGCCTTCTTCCCCCGCGGGCAGGGTTTGGCCCAGCACGGTCTTGGGGCCGGGTTCGTGGACATCGCGGTTGAAGCGGAAGCCCAACGGGTCATTCTGGCGGGATACGGTCCACCCGGTGATGACATTGGCCAGCGCCGTGACGTCGGCCTGGGTGTATCCCGCGGCGGGACTGACGGTGTGCAGTTCCAGGCATTCGCGTGCCAGGTTCTCATTCAGTCCGCGTTTGGCGCGCTTGCCGACCTGGCTGTTGGGGCCGGTGGAGTTGACGTTATCCAGGTACAGCAGCATCGCCGGATGGCGCATGACGGCCAGCAGCATGTCGTGGAATGATCCCGTGACATGCGGGCGGATGGCCTCTTCCACGAAGGGGGCGGCGACGCTGAGGCAGTCTCCGCGGCGGACGGAGATCGTGAAGTGGTTCGTCCAGAACCAAACCAGCCGTTCCCGAAACGGGGACGGTGTGGTCAGCGCGTTGGCGAGCTGAGCGGTGGCTCCGGACCGGTAAAGGGTAAGCGCGCGCGAGGCTCCGGGCGGATTTGGCGATTTTCGGTCTTCCCGATAGGCGGCCAGCCCGGTCTCCGTGGTGGGTTGGGGATCGAATCGGCTGGGGTCGGGATCCCGGAGTTGCGAAAGCAGCCAGTTGACGGGGTCGGATGGCGGGGCTTCTTCCGCCCGCCGGCCGAGGCCGAATCGCACGAGGGCCTGCGCGGTGCGGATGTCCATGACGGCAGTCTAGCAGATTGGTAGCGGGCCGCTGTATCAAAATGTGACTTCCGCTCCGAGGGCGATGGCTTGGTCCGATAGCATGGGGTCCGAAGCGATGGGGTCCGAAGCGATGGGGGCCGGGTCGGTGGCGGTGACCGCGGACAAGGGGCCGTGGCCTCGCTGCCATGCGTCATGCGGCGACAATTCGCACTTGCAAAATCGGGATGGCTGCCGCATCTGACCGCGTGATCATAGCCGGCTGGGTTTCAGTCGGCGCTTTGCCACGGGCGCGCGGGGGATGTCCCGGATCCGGACCCGGATCACGCGCCCGTTTGCCGTATGGAGGTTCACCGTGTCTATCACGCCGCTCGACAGGATCAGGAATATTGGTATCACCGCGCATATCGACGCGGGCAAGACCACCACGACGGAGCGTATCCTGTATTACACGGGCGTGTCACACAAGATCGGCGAAGTGCATGACGGCAATACAACCACCGATTATATGGAGCAGGAGCGGGAGCGGGGGATCACCATCACCTCCGCCGCGGTGACGTGCGAGTGGAAAGAGAACCGCATCAACATCATCGACACGCCCGGCCATATCGATTTCAACATTGAGGTCAATCGCAGCCTGCGCGTGCTGGACGGGGCCATCTTCATCATCGAAGGCGTGGCCGGCGTGCAGCCGCAGTCCGAGACCAATTGGCGCCTGGCGGACCGCTACAACGTGCCGCGCATCATCTTCATCAACAAGCTGGACCGCACCGGGGCCGATTTCTTCCGCGCCTTCAACACGTTGAAGGAAAAGCTGGATATCATCGCGCTGCCGCTGCAACTGCCGATCGGGATCGAGGACAAGTTCCTGGGTATCGTCGACCTCGTTGAGATGAAGGCGATCATCTGGGAAGGCGGCGAACTCGGCGCGCAGTTCCACGACGAACCGATCCCGGACGATCTGGTCGAGCAGGCGGCCGAGTACCGCCAGTTGCTGCTGGACACCGCGCTGTCGGTCGATGACGCTGGCATGGAGGAATATTTCGAGAAAGGCGATGTCGCCGTCGAGACTCTGAAGCGGGCGATCAAGACGGGCACGATCTCTGGCGCGTTCCGTCCGGTGCTGTGCGGCACGGCGTTCAAGAACAAGGGCGTGCAGCCGCTGCTGGACGCGGTGATCGACTATCTGCCGTCTCCGGTGGACGTGCCCGGAATCGCGGTCGCGTTGGACGAAGGCGTCGATGAGTCCGAACATCCCAACCGCCGCCGCATCCCGGCCAACGTCAAGGCGCCGTTCGCTGGCCTGGCGTTCAAGATCATCAACGACAAATACGGCACCCTGACCTTCGTGCGAGTGTATGCCGGCACCTTGAAGTCGGGCGACACGGTGATGAACACCACCAAGGGCCATCGGGAGCGGATCGGCCGGATGTTCCAGATGCACGCCGACAAGCGGGCGGAAATCAAGGAAGTCGAGGCCGGTGACATCGCGGCCTTCGTTGGCCTGAAGGATACCGGCACGGGCGACACGTTGGCATCCTCGGACGATCCGGTGATACTGGAGCGGATGGCGTTCCCGGTCCCGGTAATCGATATCGCCGTTGAGCCGCGCACCAAGGAAGCGGTCGAGAAGATGACCCTTGGCTTGCAGAAGCTGGCTGGCGAAGACCCGTCGTTGCGTCTGAAGACGGACCAGGAAACCGGCCAGACCATCCTGTCCGGCATGGGCGAACTGCATCTGGAAATCATCATCGACCGCCTGCGCCGCGAGTACGGCGTGGATTGCGATATCGGCGCTCCGCAGGTCGCGTATCGGGAGACGATCTCCAAGACTCACACCGAGACATATACCCACAAGAAGCAGTCCGGTGGGTCGGGCCAGTACGCCGAAGTGAAGATCATCTTCGAGCCGATGGACCGCAACGGCGGCGTCGTGTTCGAGAACAAGGTGGTCGGCGGGTCGGTGCCGAAGGAATACATTCCGGCGGTCGAAAAGGGCATCAAAGTGCAGGCCGATACCGGCGTGCTGGCCGGGTTCCCGACGGTGGACTTCAAATACACGTTGGTGGACGGCAAGTACCACGACGTCGACTCGTCCGCTCTGGCGTTCGAAATCGCCGCCAAGGCCTGCTTCCGCGAAGGTATGAAGAAGGCCAGCCCGATCATCCTGGAGCCGATCATGGACGTGGAAGTCACCACGCCGCAGGATCATGTGGGTGACGTCGTGGGCGACCTGAACCGTCGCCGCGGGCAGATCCAGAACCAGGAAAGCTCCGGGTCGACGATCATCGTGCGTGCCCAGGTGCCGCTGAAGGAGATGTTCGGCTACATCTCCCACCTGCGGTCGATGACCAAGGGGCGTGCGTCGTTCACGATGCAGTTCCATCACTACGATCCGGTGCCGCGGAATATCGCGGAAGAGATCATGGCCAAGAGCGCCTGACGATCAGGGGCTGATACCGGCGCCCGCGCCCGGAGAAGGCGCGGGCAGAAATAAATTCTGCGTGTGGGTCGGACCAATCACCCGCCTGGACGCTGGCGTGTGTACACAGGAAGTGTATTGGGCTCGCCGGTCTGAACCGTTGTCACGATGCCCCCAAAAGGGGACGGTTAATCTTGAAATCCATATTTCCGATCAATCAAGCGCTCAAATTGGCAGCGGGGCCTTCGCCTTAACGCCGCTGGTCCAACAGTCCGACCATGGCAGCCAGCATCCGGAGAGCGTGGCGCGCATTTAGTGCCGCTCGGACATGTCCGAGCCGAACCAACTGAATTACGACCCGGAGGAATTCGACTGGTCCTTCCCGCGATGCGCCATACATCGTGTCAATTAACAAAGGGCCAGCTACCGCGGCCAATTTCGTCCGGTCCGCGTCGCGATGGAAAATGTGCAGGCCGGCATCGATCGGCATGTAGTGCAGGCTCAGGCGCGTCGCGATTGCCAGCAGGCTGGCTCTCGTGTGAATGGAGATATGACCGTTTCGCGGGGCGATATACCACCAGCTAGGTAACGCCGCTCGCGGCTGCACTAATGTTGAAAACAACAGGAAACCGCCAGGCGACAAAAAGGATGCAGCTTGTGCCGCGGTGCCGAGCGGATCGGTTGTGTGTTCGAAGACCTCAAAGGCGGTGACCATATCGTAGCGTCGCTCCGGTATGGCGGCATCGCCGAAAAAAGGATCGTAGGAGTCAGCATGCTGAAACCCCTGCTCGCGTAACAGACGAGCCAATTCGCCCCGGCCGCCGCCGAAATCCAATACCGAAAGGGTACCACGAGCGTAGGGTGATATCCTGGCCAGTTGCGCTGCCGTATGATGCGGACGCACGAACTGGAACTCGGGATCGACCAGAACGTAGTCGTCATTGTAGATCTTCGCCGCCATCTCCGCGACCGTCAGTTCATCGAAATGCGTTGAAAACACGAACCCACAGCCTTCGCAGCGACCATACTCGACCATTTCTCCGCTCGGCGGGAAAACCGGAGCGTGTCGGTCCTCACAACTCCGACTAAAATCGAGATGGAAGGCCGCATTGACAGCAGCGCCACAACACTTACAGAGCATGGGCGTTTGAAGCATGCTTCATCGTGGTGTCCATACCCAATTTACCTTGCGTGAGGACGAAGGGTGGTAGAGCCGGTCGATGGGTGCCCAGTCGAACACAGGCTCCGGTGGCGGGTCGGTCGGATGAAGCACGTGGCCCGCCGCCGCGTTAAACGACACGCCGGCGGGCCGGATCGTGCTACTCCGCCGCCTGTGCCTCGGTCCCGGTCGTCGCCAGCTTGGAAATCGCGACGCCCTTGCCGACGCCGGCCCGTTCCTTGTACGGGCTCGTGTCGATCTCATCCAGCACGATCGACCCGTTCAGCACGCTCTGTTTCCAGGCCTGATGCTCCGGTTCGCGGCCGGTGAATTCCGGCATCACTTCCTTGGCGAACAGTTCCAGGCTTTCACAGATATGCTGGTGGGTGTTCTTGCCGGCCTGGTTCAGCAGGATGATCTGGTCGACATGGGACGCCTCGAACCGGCGCAGCTTGCGGCGGATGGTTTCCGGCGATCCGATCAGGCCGCCCGACAGCGCGCGTTGTTGCGCTTCCGGGTTTTCCTTCTTCCACTTGTTGTATTCGTCCCACATGTTGACGGTGCCGGGCGCGGCGCGTTCGCGGTTGCGCTGTCCCGAGTACCAGGCCAGTGAGAACTGGAAGAACGTCGCGCCATCCGCACGTCTGCGCGCTTCCTCATCCGTTTCGGCGCACATGAAGTAGCTGACCATGGCGATGTTGCAGTTGCTGGCATAGTCCGCCAGCTTCTGTTGGCGCCGGGTGAAGCTGTTGTAATAGGCATGCACCCAGGCATGCGCCATTTCCGATGACAGGAACTGGAAACCCAGCGCGCCGATGCCGCAGCGACCGGCCAGCTCGATCGTTTCAAGCTGGGAGCACGCGACCCAAAGCGGGGGATGCGGCTTCTGGATCGGCTTCGGCAGCACGTTGCGCAGCGGGAACTTGAAATACGGGCCGTCATATTCCCAGCCGCCATCCTTGAACATCGGCAGCACGCAGCGCACGCCATCTTCCCAGACCGCCTGCTTGTTTTCCATCTCGCGATCGAACGGGCCGAGTTCGGTGATCGACGCGCCTTCGCCCATGCCGAATTCGACGCGGCCGTTGGACACCAGATCCAGGCACGCGACCTTCTCGGCGACGCGCGCCGGGTGGTTGGTGGTCAACTGGATGATGCCGTGGCCCAACCGGATCTGCTTGGTGCGCTGTGACGCGGCGGCCAGGAAGACCTCGGGCTGCGGGGAGTGGGAGTATTCTTCCAGGAAGTGATGCTCAACTTCCCAAGCGTAATGGTAGCCGAGCTTGTCGGCGAGTTCGACCTGGGTGAGGGCGTTCTGGTAGAGGTTGAGTTCGGTATCGATTTCCCACGGCCGTGGGCATTGCAGTTCGTAGAAGATGCCGAATTTCATGGGAGTTCCTCGGTTGTGACGTGGTACACATTGCCTTAGTCGGACCGACCCGACAATCCCAGTCCTGGCGCACGAGCTAAGGCATCCGAGGTGCCGGTGCTACCTCGCTGCACTGCGGCAAGAAAGTGGACCTAAAGTCTGGATGTCGATACGCAGCATCTTACAAAGTCGGTAACGTGCGCCAAGTCGATGCCGTGGTCTGTGGACAACCAGTTCCAACCGTCGTCGAAGATAAAATTATAGGAATTTGGGACTTTGTAAGGTGTACCTTGTTCAAGCGTCACTACAATATTATTGGACTTTCCCCTGCCGCAATACAACTCGAACGCAGGGTATTTACTAAAAAAAGACCGCTCTCTCAACAAATAAATTCGAACGGTGGCTGTAGCATAGATGTCGGCATGCTGATTGAGCATAAATCCATCAGTGAGAGGTGTTGATCTATAATAGAACGTTCCTATTCCCTTCTCACGGAGTGAGTCGTGAACCAATTCTGCGGTCGTTAGGTCGACTGAGCAAAGTGATATTGCGCAGGGGTAAATCATCTAAGATCTCATTGCCGTCAACAGGCTTGCGATTGTATTTTCGATTACTCCACAGTGTATCCGCTCTAATATAAATGATTCAGCGTTATCGCATTCGGAGTCGGAAATCCATACGTCCGTCTCGTAGCAGGTCAATAACTTGCAGTCTAGGCATATCCTTAAGGTCTCTTCAAATTTAAGGTGAGTAGATGTTACATAAGAGGTTTCGAGTTCTCCTGCATTGATGCGCTTCCTGAAGGAATTCTCCCGCCGAAAATTTCGTAAGAATGACTCGAGGTGGCGAATTGCATCTTCGCCGAATATTGCCTGCTCACCCGGCCCATGGGCGATAGATTGTAGGAAGGTGCCGTCGACATCGCAAGCTACAAAATTTGACCCTGCTGGACGGTCTTGCTCCGATATCAATCCGAAGCGACGCTGAGTTTCTGACTGTTTTGAAAGTCCAGTCCGGATCCGAGACGAACGGAACGCGGTCTCTTTATTAAATCGACATAACAGGAAACCTTCGTAGTTCAATATGCTGGCTCGTTCGAACGCCAAGTTCGAGAAATCGAATTGTATTCCGGATCGAGCGGGAATGTTGTGCAACGCTACCCCTTGCAAGGGTGTATCACCCGCGCAAAAAATTGCTCCAAGATAGCTCGTAGCCGCATCCATGAGGTCCGTTGAAGGGTCCCTAATCGCCTTACCGCAGATGATCTGGAGGCCAACATTAAATATAGCTGATGCATGGCGAGAATATTCCTCGGATTGACATCCATCAATATATTTTCGACGAGCTTGAGAAATTATATTCTCAATCTCAAGAAGGAGGCTGATATCCAGCGATTGGAAATGAGATGCAACTTCGCGCATAAACTGAGAATCAACTTGGGATTTGTCGGCGATATCCGATATCTCTGAAATCGTAAACGCGGCTCTTCCAGCCAGCGTAAGTACCAAAGCCTTCCCTAAGAAGAATTCGGATATAACATCGTCAGAAAATTCAACAATGTGAGGTGACCTCAACAGCGGGTGGTTATAAAATGGAGATATTGACGCGTCGTCGAATTCATGACTGTACGAATAGAAATGGCTCTTCGCGACGTCCCTACTGCATGTGCCGTGGTAGGATGCGGCAAGCTTCAGGAAAAAACTACATTGTACATCCACAGAGTTCTGTCGCCCCATGTAACGGGAATACTGATATTTCGCCTCTTCTCGTTCGCAGACCTTGTATATAATGTAGTCTACTCTACGGGAGAGCTCGAGGATGTCAGAATTTAACGCAAAACTGTTGGTGTGTGTATCCCGGTCGTCTTCAACGGAATCACAAACGACGCGTAACACAAAGGGTAGAATGCCGTCCGACATTAACAATTTCAGGTCACCTAGGAATGAATTGGCTCGTTCACGCAATACCTTGATATCGTTAAAGCGGATGTGATAGTACTGCTCGATTTGATCCTGGTCGAACGGTAGTATTTCGTATTCATCATGTGGGACTGCGATTCTGGGAATGACGAGCGCCGCATCGCGGCACGTCAAAATAATCTTCCCCCTTCCCAGATAATTAGAATACTTTACTATGCTCTCAAAAAATGTCACCAGCGCCCGCGGTCGGAGTCTCGGAACAATTTCGTCGATACCATCGATCACGATTGAAATACGGCCCATATCAAAAATCCACGCAAATTCCTGTTCCCCCAGTGACCCCAATTCGCGACTTGTAAATATAGCTCTAAGCAAATTAAATAACGTAAAAGATGCCCCAAGTTCGGGTGCTTCTGTTAGTTCTTTGATGACGTCATACGCTCCAAGAACGACTAAGTCAATAGTCCCACGTTGAGTTAGTCTCGCCCCTAGCTCCTTACATAAGGTGGTCTTGCCCTCATGACTCCCCTCATTTTCGACTCCTGCATTACTATGCCCAAGCAGGCACGACTCTCCTGGACACCGCTTTTTGTATCAGGCTGGGTTACGTGACTCGAGGTATGACCCGGTCAGTTGGGCCAGCTTCCCGTTGCAGGTGGCG
>CAMATI010000107.1 GCA_945861095.1 Asaia bogorensis
CTCCCCAGCCCTGCGCTACCGGGCGGCGAGTTTCGGGTTGCTCGGCCGGATCGAGGAAGGAGAAGCGGTCGCACTTCATCTTGGTCGCGTCACAGAGGGTATGACCGTCGCATGGGCGCGTGCGCACCTGGAGTTCGACATGAGAAACGCATTCAGGACCGCGGGCGTCGTCGATGCGCTGTGCGAAGGCCTGCGGCGGGTCGGCGTACCAGAGGCGTAAGAACTGGCTCGGGTCCAGGAAAGCGCTACCCGGACACAGCCCCTCTGTCCAGGTCGTCGAAGTCCGCCGCCTACGCGGCTTGCGCCATCGTCGATCGCTCACACGCCACCGTCGTGCGGTGCATGTCGCGGACCTGGTCGCTGGGATAGGGACGCGCCCGGTGCATGGTGGCCTGATTGTCCCACATCACCAGATCCCACTGTTTCCACTGATGCGCGTAGACATATTGGCGCTGGGTCGCATGCTCATTCAGGTCGCGCAGGAAGGCCCGCGCTTCCGGCACCGGCCAACCCAGGATCGCGCCGGCATGGGACGCCAGGTACAACGATTGCCGCCCGGACGACGGATGCGTGCGCACCAGTCGCTGATACACCGGCTGGAACCGCTCGCGGTCTTCGTCTGTGAAATCCGTGAACCCCAGGGTCCCGCGGGAGTAAAGCTGGGTGTGCTCACAGATCAGATCGGCGCAGACGGCGCGGGTTTCCGGATCCAGATCGTCCCAGGCCTGGCGCATGTCGGCGAATTCGGTATTGCCGCCCGCATCCGGGATCGTGCGGGCCGACAGCAGCGAATACTTCGCCGGCACGGCCTTGAACGAACTGTCGGAGTGCCAGAGCTGGTTGCCCAGATTGAACAGCCGCCGCCGGCTGTCGCGCGCCAGCAACTGGTTGTTCAGATCCAGGTTGGAGATGTCGTTGACAAGCTCTGACTCCAAACGCCGAGCGTGGAGGAAGTTGATGTCTCCGGAGGCGGTTTCGAGATCGCCGAAATTGCGGCTGAACCGAAGCTGCGTCTCATCGGTGAATTGCTGGCCATGGAAGACGAGTACGCCGTACTGGTCCATGCCCTTCGCGATGGCGCCGGCCTGATCCGGTGTCAGCGGTTGCGTAATATCGACCCCGGAGACCTCCCCCGCGAAGAACGGGCGGGAGACGGGATCGAGGGCGCGGATGGACAGGGTCATGGGGACATCCTGGGGATCAGGTCGATGACAACCCCCTCCCGCATGCGGGAGGGGGCCTGACGGTCAATGCAACGTCAGTGCAGCGGCACGCCCATCGCCTGGCCGAAGCGACGCGCGGCTTCCTGCGTATCGCCATACTTGCGGTGCATGGCGGTGTGATAGGCAGCCGAAAGCAGGAAGCGATCGCGGTTCGGTTGCTGGTTGGTGCCGAAGTCCATCAGCATGCACTGGGCGATTTCCTGGTTGTGCGGATCGTTGCCCAACTTGGATGCCGCCAGAGCGATCCGGCGCACCAGCGGCGCGCGGTCGGCGATGTTGTCGCAATAGGCCTGAGTCCAGCTAAGGCTGGCATCGCCGTCCAGGGCGCAGATAGCGTCATCGACCCGATCCAGCAGCGCCCCCGCGGTCATCGCCGAAGCGCCCGACGGCACCTTGATCGAGACCTGGTTGACGTCGCCGAGACCGCGCATGTTCTCGGACACCCGGTTGGCGAACGAAACCGCGACATACAGCAACCGCAGCCGGCGCGAATGGTCGAACGTGTCGTAGAACCACGCCAACGTGTTGTGGTACTCGTAGCAGTGGTGCGGCATATTGAAGTTGTTTGGATCGCGCGTCTCCAGCACGATCTGCGCCAACGCCAACTGCATGACGTCCAGCACCCGGCGCGGGTTCTTGCCCGCTTTCAGCAACGTCGTCAGATGTCCCAGCGCGGTCTCTTCGGTGTCGCGGATGATGGAGCGAATGAAGTCCGACGCCTCGATCGGGGTCAACGTGCCCTTGTTGTCACGCAGCATCGCGACTTCAGCGTCGCTGACGCCACTGTAAGGCACCGCGTGCAGGGATTCGCCCTCGATATTCGCCTTCACGTAGTTGCAGGCGACCTCGTAGGTCGAATACCACCGCGGGCCGACCGCCACGTCCAGCGCGCCGGCATAGATGACATTGCGCGCCTTCTGCCAGCCGATCGCATTGCCCAGTTCCACGACCGAGCGGGTGCGATAGGCCTTGTGACCCGTGGTGTAGGACCGCGCGTGCAGGATGCGGTCCTGCACGTCGATCAGGCCGGCGAAGCACATCTCCGCCAGCACTTCCTTGTGTTCGGCGGTGTTGTCCATCAGGCCGAGGAACACTTTGTAGGCGTCCAATACCTGGCCGCGATGCACCAGGGTCATCCAGGTGTTCAACCGCTCGCCCAACGGGCCGGTCATGCGGATGGCTTCCTGCTCCGGCCAGTAGATCACCGGTGCCGGCGGCGCTTCGATCTTCGTGCTGTCGCCGCGATGGCGGGTGTAATGGCCGGGGGCCTGATTGATCTTCTGGTTCCAGATATCCAGGCCGGTCGGGATGTACCAGAAGGTCTGCGCCGTCGGCAGCATGGCCAGGTGGTCCGGCATCATCTTCGTCAGGTTGATCGCCGCCCGCGCGCTGAGCAGGCAGTGGTCGTTGTTGACGAAATTCGGATACCCGTCGTCGATCCGCTCATGGTACGGGACGTGGGTGTAGGGGGCGTGGATGCGCACGCCTTCGGCCACGATCTCGGTCAGCGGGCGGCCGGCGCGGATCAGGTCGTAATAGACCTCGCTGGCGCCGATCTGGTCGCGCATGATGCAGCGATCTTCCAGCTTCTCATACAGGGACCGCACGTCGCGATCGTTGGAGATATCGGTCTGGGCATCCATAGCCTGGCATCCTCCGGGATGTTTGCTGATTGCCGCGATCCTACGCTTGACACGCTGGCGACGACAACCATGGATGCGATCCAACGCGATCATGGGGGAGGCACACGGGCGATGGCACGCGCGACGGACTGGATCATCTCGACCTATGCCGGAAGTGGCACCCAGGGCTATGCCGGGGACGGTGGGCCGGCCGGCCAGGCGGCGTTGAACAATCCGTTCGACCTGGCGTTCGATGTCGATGGAAACTTGGTTTTTTCCGACACGTTCAACCATGTCATACGCCGTGTAGATGCGGTCAGCGGTATCATCCGCACCATCGCCGGGACGGGCGAGCGGGAGTTTTCCGGCGACGGCGGACTGGCCGTTCACGCCGAATTGAACGAACCATACGGCGTCACCGCCGACCGTGCCGGAAATATTTTTTTCGCCGATCGGTTGAACCGCCGGGTCCGCAAAATCGATGTTAGCGGCACCATCAGCACGCTGGCCGGCGACGGGTCCGGCAAATACAGCGGCGACGGCGGCGCGGCCGCGATCGCCGGTCTGGCCGAACCCAACGGGTTGGCGCTGAACGCGGCCCAGACCCATCTGTATATCGCCGATGTCGCGGACCATCGCGTGCGGGTCGTCGAACTCGCGTCCGGCACCATCGCCACTTTCGCCGGCACGGGGGACGGCAAGCACGACGGCGATGGCGGCCAGGCCCATGCCGCCGGCATCTTCGGCGCCCGCGCGGTAGCCTTTGCCCCCGATGGCATCCCCGGGGGCGCGCTTTACGTGATGGAGCGCCAGGGCAGCTCCATCCGCCGCATCCGCGACGGCATCATCGAAACCATCGCCGGCACCGGCGCGCGGGGCTATGCCGGCGACGGCGGCCCGGCACGGGACGCGGTGTTTGCCGCGCCCAAGGAAATGGCAGTGGACCAGGCCGGCAACATCTACGTGGTCGATACCGAGAACCACGCCATCCGCCTGATCGATCATGCCACCGGCATCGTGACCACGATCGCCGGGAACGGCACCGCCGACCGGGGCGGCGATGGCGGCCCCGCCACCGGGGCCGGCCTCGCCCGCCCGCATGGGATCGTGATCGGCCCCGACGGCTCGGCCTATATCGGTGACAGCGAGAACCATCGGGTGCGCAAGATCGTGCGGGCGGGGTGAGGGGCGATTTGCCTTCGCGGGCCGTCTTGCTCTAACGAACCTCTAATCAATCCCGGGGGAGGATACACGAATGCGATCAGCCAATATCGCGCTGCTCCAAAGCGCGTCGGCTCGCGATGATTTCTCCTTGGGCGCATCAACCAATGGCATGCCTGCACCGGCATGGCCCGATCCTTCGCGGCAGGCAGGGTAAAAGACATGCGCATTCCCGGCGTTCAGACCTGGATCATGATGCTGCTGCTGCTCGTCTGCGGCGCCCTGGTCATCTACCCGCTCGCATTCCTGGTCGTCGAATCGGTCAATGTCGGCGACCCGCAGATCTTCCCGCCCGAGGAATACGGCCTCGGCAACTATGCCAATCTGTACGAAGACTCCCGGGTCATCACCAACACCCTGCTGGTGGCCTGCATCTCCACCGTCTTCGCGGTGATCTTCGGCTTCATCATGGCCTGGATCCTGACCCGCACCGCCATCCCGGGGCGGGAGCGGCTGGAACGGCTGATGGAGCTGCCCTACTACATGACCCCGCTCATCGGCGCCCTCGCCTGGGGCGTCCTGCTCGGCCCCAAGACCGGCCTGATCAACCAGCTCTGGCGGTCCACCGGCATGGACAGCGACGCGTTCAACATCTACACGCCCTGGGGCATCGCGTGGGTGATGGCGCTGTTTGAAGGCACCGTCGCCTTCGTGATGATCTCCGCTTCCATGAAATCCATGGACCCGTCGCTGGAGGAAAGCTCCCGCGTGATGGGCGCCAGCAAGCTGCGCACCATGATGAAAATCACCATCCCGCTGGTGACGCCCGGGATCCTCAGCGCCACGATCTTCGTCTTCGCGGAAATGCTGGGATCCTTCGCCGCCGCCTTCGTGCTGGGCATCCCCGGACGCTTCTATGTCGTGACGACATCGATCTGGCAGGCCGCCCTGTCCTATCCGCCGGATTACGGACGCGCCGCCGCGCTGGGGCTGTCGCTGTTCGGCGCCATGGTGATCACCCTTGGAATCGCGCGCCTGATCATGCGCCACGGCACCTACACCACCATCACGGGCAAGGCTTTCCGCCCGCGGCCGATGGACATCGGCGCCTGGAAATATCCGCTGTTGGCGCTTGCCTGGGGCTATATTTTCGTCGCCGTGGCGCTGCCGCTGGCGGCGCTGACCCTGACATCCTTCCAGCAGTTCGCCACCGTCATCATTCCGCAGATGAAGTTCACCCTCGGCAACTTCGAAACCGCCGTGCAGATGGGTTCGTTGGGCCCCGCCTTCATCAACAGCATGATCCTGGGCGTGTCGGTCGCGACCATCGGCGTGCCCATCATCGGCATCATGGCGTGGATCATCTATCGGTCCACCATGCCCGGGCGCGTCGTTATGGAATACGTCGCCATGGTGCCCGCCGCGGTACCCCGCCTGGTCTTCGGCCTCGGCCTGCTCTGGGCCTGGATCAACATTCCCATCCCCCTCTATGGCACGCTGTGGCTGCTGGGCATTGCCTATTTCACGGTGTTCCTGCCCCTGGGACTGCGCACCATCGCCGGCGTCGTCTTGCAGATCGACAAGAGCCTGGAAGAATGCGCCCGGGTCTGCGGCGCGTCCTGGACGTATCAGATGCGCTCGGTCACCCTGCCGCTGCTGCGCCCCGGCCTGATCGCCGCCTGGCTGCTGCTGTTCATCGCCAGCGTGCGGGAACTCGGCGCGTCGATCTTCCTGATGGGGCCGCATTCCAAAGTCATCGGGCCGTCCATCGTCAATTCCTGGCTGACCGCCAGTTCCGAATTGTCGGCGGCAATGGCCCTGATCCAGACAGTCATGGTATTTATCGCGGTCGCGATCATGTTTCGGATCGCGCGTCGCATGGGCGGAGCAACCGAATGAACCGGGATCCCAACAACGCACCCCGCATCGAGGTGCGCGACCTGGTGGTGAAATACGGCGACGCAACGGCGGTCGACAGTGTCCAGTTCTCGATCGCCCCCGGCGAACTGGTTACCCTGCTGGGCCCGTCCGGCTGCGGCAAGACCACCACCCTGCGCGCCATCGCCGGCCTGGAAACCCCCAGCAGCGGCATCATCCGCCTGAACAGCCAGACCGTCTATTCGGACACCGAGCGCAAGAACATCCCGGCGGAAAAGCGCGGCGTGTCGATGGTGTTCCAGTCCTATGCCATCTGGCCGCACATGACGGTGTTCGAAAACGTCGCCTACGGCCTGAAAGTCCGCAAGATGCCAAAGCCGGAGGTCGCCGCCAACGTCGCCCGAGTCCTGGATATGGTGCAGATGCAGGCCTACGCGGACCGCCCGTCTTCCAAACTCTCCGGCGGCCAGCAGCAACGCGTCGCGGTCGCCCGCGCCATCGCGTTTTCTCCCAATGTCGTGCTGTTCGATGAGCCGCTGTCCAACCTCGATGCCAAACTGCGCGCCGAAATGCGTGTGGAACTGCGCGAATTGCAGCGCCGTCTGGACATCACGTCGCTCTATGTGACGCATGACCAGGAGGAGGCGCTGGCCATCTCCGACCGCGTCATCGTCATGAATGCCGGCAAGATCGAGCAGATCGGCTCCCCGGAGGATATCTACGACCGCCCCGCCAGTCATTTCGTTGCCGATTTCGTGGGGTCCGCTAACATGATCCCGGGCAAGGTCACCGGCGAAGGCCCCGACGGCACCCTGACGTTCGAGACCCAGGGCGGCGCCCATCTGCGCATCGGCCGTCCGGCGGACGCCCGCGTCCAAGGCACCGTCATCGCGCTGCGGTCCGCCTATATCCATTTCGGTCAGACATCGGGGGCGCAGAACGGCGTGGGCGGAACAATCCACCGGCGGATGTTCCATGGGGATTTCATCCAATACGTGGTGGACTGGCCGGCCGGGCAGTTGATCGTGCGCCGCCCGCCCACGGAACTGTTCGACGAGGGCAGCACCGTGATGCTGTCGTTCGACCCGACGCACTGCGTGCTGCTGTAGGTTGGGGCGGAGGGGAAGGCGGGGCTTCCGCCCCGGACCCCGACCAGGGGGCTTTGCCCCCTGGACCCCCACCAAGGGCGACGGCCCTTGGAACCCGGACCGTTGGTGGGATGAGGATAGGGGGCCTACACGGACGGTCAGAGGTCCGTGTAGGCCCCCTATCCTCATCCCACCCAAAGAATCGCATTCCAAAGGCGCTGCCTTTGGTGGGGTCCAGGGGCAAAGCCCCTGGCGGGGTCCGGGGCGGAGCCCCGCCCTTCCCCCTCCGCCCCAACCTCTGGCACCCTGCCGTCCGCCGACAGATCAGGAGACGACCCATGGCATCCCGGGCAGGCGCCCTCGCGCGCGCGTTGGAACACTTCGACAGTAACGGTTTCCGGTCTCACCTGGCCGATCTGGTCGCCATTCCCAGCACATCGCAGGATCCCGGTCATGAAGCCGATGTCCAGCGCTATCTGGCCGACGCCATCCAGCCCTGGTTGGAGCGGATGGGCTTCACCGTCGCCATCCACCCCAACCCGCGCGCCGGCTTCGGTCCGATCCTGACCGCCGAACGCATGGAGAACCCAGCGTTCCAGACCATCCTGACCTATGGCCATGGCGACACCGTGCGCGGTCTGGAGGATCAGTGGCGGACCGGTCTGGATCCCTGGACCCTGACCGAGGAGGGCGATCTCTGGTACGGCCGCGGCAGTGCGGACAACAAAGGCCAACACGCGCTGAACCTATCCGCCCTGGAAGCCGTGCTGACCGAACGCGGCGGCAGACTGGGCTTCAACCTGAAGCTGGTGCTGGAAACCAGCGAGGAACGCGGCTCCACCGGCTTGCGCGAATTCGTGGCCGAACACACGGCCGAACTGGCGGCGGACGTGCTGATCGCGAGCGACGGCCCGCGCGTGATGCCGGAAGTGCCGACCATCGCCACCGGCACGCGGGGGACCTATCATTTCGATCTGGTGCTGGATCTGCGGCCGGGCGGGGTGCATTCGGGCCATTGGGGCGGGCTGACGTCGGACCCCGCCGTGTTGCTGACGCATGCGATCGGCACCATCATCGACCGGCGCGGCAAGATCCTGGTGCGCGACTGGCTGCCGCGGAACGGCGTGCCGGCAACGGTGCGCTCGGTGCTGGCCGGCTGCCCGGTCGGCGGCGGCGGAGACGCGGCAAGCATCGATCCAGACTGGGGCGAGCCGGGCCTGACATCCGCCGAAAAGATCTACGGCTGGAACAGTTTCATCGTGCTGGCGATGATTTCCGGGCGGCCGGAAAACCCGGTGAACGCGGTGGCACCGAACGCCCGCGCACATTGCCAGATCCGTTACACGGTCGATACCGACCCGACGGATTTCGCGCCCGCCTTGCGCCGGCATCTGGATGAGGAGGGTTTTGCGAACGTCCGCATCGAGAATGCCGGCATCCGCATGCCCGCCAGCCGCACCGACCCCAACCATCCCTGGGTGCATTGGACGGTGGCCAGCATGGAGAAATCCATCGGAACTCGCGTGCAGGTGATCCCCAATTCGTCGGGCGGGCTGCCGGGCGACGTGTTCGTGGACCATCTGGGGGTGAAGCTGATCTGGATCCCGCACAGCTACAACGGCTGCAAGCAGCACGGCCCGGACGAACATTTGCTGAAAGCCCCGGCGCGGGAGGGCATCGCCGCCTTCGCGGGTATCTGGTGGGATCTGGGCGAGCCTGGCACGCCGGGGTAGGAGGCATCCGAGCCTCGCGATCGGCTGGACCGCCGCATCGCCTCGGGCCAGAGAGGGTTGTCGTGGGATGCTCGCCCAGGAACAGAGAAAGAATTCAATCGCCTAAGGTTGATCCACCCGTCAGCAAGTGGAACGCCGGAGAGCGGTCAAAGAAATTGGTAAAATCCAATATTATGCGCTAGGCTCCCGGAGCTTCTTTTTACGGAGTTCCGATTATGGCAACGTCGTTTACCTGGACCGCCCTCGCGTCCACCGCATGGAACAACGCTGTCAACTGGACCCCGGGGGGTGGCCCGCCCGGGGCCAGCGATACCGCGACCCTTGCGGTCAACAACGGCACAATCACGGGAACCGGTGCCGCGCTGTCGCTGCTCGTGCAGGCGATCGACTTTACCCTGGCCGGGTCGTTCGTCACCGGGTCCCTGGGTGTTTGGTCCACGGTCTATTCGCCTGAAACCCACACCAACGACCCCTTCAACCTGGATTACGAACCGAACCCCGCCCCCCCGCCATTGACCACCCGCATCGTGGCCGGCGGCAGCGTGTCCGCCTCGAATGCCAAGATCGGTCACGACATGTTGATCGTCGATGGTGGTGTCCTGGGCGTCGGGGGCACGCTGACCCTGGGCTTCAAGGCGGGATATGTGGAGAACGGGACCGTCAAGCTGATCGACGCGGCCGGCACGCTCATGGTTCTCAATGGCGGTCTGTCCCAAATCGGCAGTGTCACGATGGTCGCGGGTGGCGTTACCCTTGACGCGACCTCGATGTTGGAAATCGGCCACGGGGGCACATTTCTGCCCGGCACGTTGGTGGTCGATGCCGGCGCCACCCTGGCCGCGTCATTCTCCGCCCCGGCGACCTTGAACAACGGGCTGATCGTCGCCGGCGGCACGGTTGCCAATATCAGCGGCGGCGGCACCCTGACCCCGAACGGCGTCCTCACCCTCGGCTCCAACATCGGTAACGTCATCGGCTTCAAAGGAGCCGGCTCGGTCAATTTCGACGATCCGCTGATCAATCCCGGCATCACCCTGGCGAATTTCACCAGCCAGAACGCCATCCTGGTGCAGGGGGAAACCCCGGACGCGGCGATCTACACCAAGACCACCACAGGGGTCGGCACGTTGGCGATCTCCCATGCCGGCACGGTGATAGAGGCCGTGACTCTGCTGGGCAACTACGACAGCGCGCGGTTCGCCGCGGTGCATGGGATCGTCACCATCGCCGACCCCGGGATCAGCACAAGGACCATTGGCAATACCGACTATGTCACCGTGAATGGAAGCGTGTTCGTTCCCGGGACGCTGACGATCGGACGGCAGGCTGTGTATCCGCTTCCCGGTCCACTGTTTAATTCCAATGTTTACGACGTAGCGACCTTCTTCGACGTGCTGGATGGCGCCAGGCTGACGGCATCCGACCTGGAAATCATGACCGGAACAGTGTCCGTCGCCCCGACCGGGATCATGGAATTGGGCAATGCCGGCACCGGTGCCGCCGGAACGTTGACCATCGATCCAGGTCGAACCCTGTCCATCCATACCGGACGCTACGATGAGAGAATCCCCGGGATCAACCATTCCAACCGATTTGTGCCGGAAACGGAAAAGCGGATCATCGCGGCACCGGTCCAGAACAACGGCTCCATTTCCGGCCGGGACGGCCGAGCCTTGTTCCCGGGACTCCCAAACGGCTATGCTGGGGCCATTTCGCCGATCGAATTCGGACGCGTGATCAACACCGGGGTCATTTCGCACGTCCATTCGATCGGCACGCTGCTGAATACCGGAACCGTGAATGCCAGCATCGTACTGTCCGGCACCAATCAGGGCAACATCTTCAACAGCGATGTATCCAACCTGGTCAACTCCGGAACGATCCTGTCGGGCACCGTAACCGCCGTCAGCGGCAACGGCCTGCTGGCCGTGACCGATCCCCACCCGCGCGTATTGGGGCAGCCTCCGTTCGGCCAGATGTCGATCGGAAAGGACGTCACGAACCCGGTCTCGTTCGGCCTGCCGCTGGCTCTGCTGACCATCGTTGCCATGCCCACGATTTCGATCGACACCACCCCGGTGATCCGGCAGATGGGGACGACCGACAACGTGCTGCTGCAGGGCGTGGCCGCCGACAAGGCTACCTTGACCTCGACCGCGCCGAATACCGGAACCTTGACGGCCTACAACAACGGCGTCGCCGTGGCGGCACTGGAACTCGAAGGCGATCTGTCCGCCTACGGCGCCATGGTCAGGCTGTCCGACGGGATAACATATGGTGTCGATCCGTTTACCGGCGGCGGCCTGAGCATTCCGGGCATCAACCAGACGCAGCTATCCCTGGCGATCGGAACCACTGGCGCGGGGACCTTGGCTCCCAGCGCCGGCACCGCCAGCGGTCACAGCTATAGCTGGACCTCGGTCAAGGGTGGCGACTGGGGCAAGGCCGGGAACTGGCAGGACACGACGATCAAGGCCAATCCCGCCACGATCGCCCCTGGCACGAAGGACCAGGTCACGATCGACAACTCCATCGATCCCCTGCATCCCATTTATAACTCCGCCGTCGATTTCTTCCAGGTCGTCAGCGGGCAGGGCAACGCCGCCAGCCTGACCACGTTGGGCGATGTGGCACTGGGCGGGATTTTCAATGCGCCCATCGTGACCGTCGGCACCTTCGGCAATCTCAGCATCGTCGATGGCGGCCAACTGACGGCCGACCAGATCCACATGGACGGCGCAATGTTGCAGGTGCTGCACGGAACGCTGACCGCGACCGGTACCGTTACATCTTTGTCTCCCATCCTTGCCGCCGCCGACCATGCCGTCGTGCGTCTCGGCGGCTTCAGGGATACCTCGGCCCCGACCGACAGCCACCTCAGCAGCGGCATCTACGTGGACGACACATCGATCGTGGAGATCGGCACCGCCGGCACCGGCGTGGCGGGCACCCTGACCGTCGATTCCGGGGCCGTCCTGAGTGTCGGCTTTGTCGCGGGCGCCGTGCTGAACAACGGCACCATCCTGCATGGCCAGTATGACGGCATCGTCAACAACGGCACGATCGTCGAGGCCACCATCCTCGGCGCCATCAACAGCGGCACCATCGTCGGTGGCCGCGTGCAGAACGTCACCGGGTCCGGCATTGTCGCCGCCGGCAAGGGCAGCCAGTCTTTGCTTGTGGGCAAGGGGGTTGCCCAGACCATCCAGTATCTGGAAACCGGCAGCAAGCTGACCATCAATACCGGCGTCACCACGACCGCCACCATCGCCGGCTTTTCCCAGGGCGATACCCTGGTCGTGAACGATGCGTCCAATGCGGATACGGCGAGTTGGGTTGCAACGGACGCCAATATCGGCACCTTGACCCTGTCGATGTCGGGCACGGTGCTCGCGACCGTGACCCTGGCTGGGGACTATACCGGCGACACGTTCTTTACGTTCAAGGGCATTGTTTCGGTGAACGACGCCCTGATCCCATGCTTTGCCGAGGGGACACGCATCCTGACCCCGGATGGCGAACGGCGGGTTGAAACCCTGCGGGAGGGCGATCTCGTGACGACAGCGGGGCCTTCCGGGGCGCGGGCGATCCGGTGGCTGGGATACCGGACCGTGCGGCGAGAGGGGCATCCCCGACCCAACGACATCATGCCGATCCGCATCCAGGCGGGTGCGTTCAGCGACGGGATCCCGGCCCGCGATCTGTTGCTATCCCCCGATCACGCGGTCTTTGCCGAGGGCGTGTTGATCCCGGTGAAGCACCTGGTGAATGGCACGACGATCCGCCAGACGCCGGTCGATGTGGTGACCTACTGGCACGTGGAACTGGACCAACATGACATCGTGCTGGCCGAGGGCTTGACCACCGAGTCCTACCTGGACACGGGCGACCGGGCGTCATTCGCCAATGGCGGTAGCGCCGTGGCCATGCATCCGGTGTTCAACGGCCTGACCTGGGATGCGCAAGGCTGCGCCGAGCTGGTGGTGACCGGGCCGATCTTGGACCGGGTACGGGCAGGGTTGCAACCGCCATCGGGGCATGCTCGGCGCCGGACCGACAGGCTTATACGGGCCTAACACCAACCGCCCGAAACATTGACCCATAGGCGTCCCCACACCGTCATTGCCGGACCTGATCCGCCGCCCCCTGCCCCTCGGCCCCTTTGGCGTTGAAGCGCGGGTTGGTATAAGTCCATCGGGCCGGTGCGGGGCGACGGCAGGCCTGCTTCGCGTCGTAAGCGCCGTCGGTCCCGGCTTAGTAAGGCGATCCAAACACTTGCCACGGCGCGGGCGGTGCCGTGCGCCCCTGTCAGGCAGGTCGCAGCCAAGATCGAGCTATCGCACGACTGGATTATATGGAATGGCCTGATAAACCGGCTCGGTCCACCGGTCGAGAGAGAGGAAACCACAATGGACAATGTCACCGCGGCAACCAGCCTCACCCATAACCGCCGACATCCCCTCATCGGCACCGAAGTGCTTGGCCTCGATCTCGGCCGACCGCTCGATGACGCGACGCTGGCCGAACTGCATGCCCTGTGGATGGAGCATCTGGTGCTGGTGTTCCCCAACCAGCCCATCACAGACGAGCAGCACATCGCGTTCGGACGGCGTTTCGGGGCGCTGGAGGTCCATCCCTCGCTGGCGCACCGTTCCTCCCGGAACCAGGAGATCTATCGCGTCTCCAATGTTGACGAGGCAGGCACCATCATTCCGCCCAAGGCGTCGGCCTGGCAGTACCTCAATCTGTCCTGGCTCTGGCATACGGACAGCTCTTTTCGTGAAGTGCCGAGCAAGGGATCGATTCTGCATGGGATAGAAACGACGAATGCGGGCGGCAATACGATGTTCGCCAACATGTATGCGGCCTATGACGATCTGCCCGCGGACGTGAAGCGGCGTATCGAGGGACTTTTTGTCGTCCACGACCACGATTTCATTATCAAGCAATCGAAGGAACTGTCAGCCAGACAGGACAAGGGCCAGTACGACGCGCTGCCCCCCGTGCGCCATCCGCTTGTGCACCTGCACCCAGTGACCCACCGGCGGAGCCTGCTTCTCTCGCCGCATACCATGGTCAATATCGATGGGATGCCCGATGCGGAAGGACGCCGGCTGCTCGATGAATTGATCGCGCACGCCGTCCAGCCCCGATATGTGTATAAGCACGTCTGGACAAAGGACGACGTCATCATGTGGGACAACCGTTGCACGATGCACGCGGTCGAACCTTTCGACAACGCCACCATTCGCCGTATCATGCATCGGGTCACCCTGATCGGCGAAGCCAGGCCCGTCGCGGCCTGATATCAGCCGACCAAACCATCGACCGATCGGCGTCCCGATACCGTCATTGCCGAGCATAACCCGGGAAACCGCGCACTGCCGGTGAAGCGCGGGTTGCCGGATCAAGTTCGGCAGTTACGACGGGGGGGCGATGCATCGGTCCATGATTACGTCGGCTGGAACAAAAGCATCGGCGGTCGCGAGAGAAGCCGATACCGGAACAGAACCCTACCCCCGCCCCACAGCCCGTTCCCGCCGCCACCACCAGACCCCTATCACCGCCACCGACACGAAGCCGGTGATCTCCACCACCTCGATCGCCAGCATCGGCCCCAGCAGGTCGGCAAGCCCGCCCACCAGCAGGATCCCCAGCGGCCCCATCCCGATACACACCGTCAGCAGACCCATCAGCCGAGAGCGTATATGCGACGGTGCATGCAGCACGATCAGCGAGGTCTGCATATTCGCGAACGCCGAAGACCCGAACCCGCCGATCGCCAGCATCAGGCAGGCCAGGAAGAAGAACGGCATCAACGGCATCAGCATCACGCAGGTCAGGAACAGCAGCGACCCGCCGATCATCATGACATGTCCGCTCAACCGGGGTCCGCCGCTGGTCAACCAGATCCCGCCCGGAAACGCCCCAAAGGACTCGGACGCCGCCAGCACGCCCACCAGAAGCGGCGAGACATCGAACACCAGCCGCCCGATCGGGGCCACCAGCGCGGAGTACGGGAAACCCAGCAGGTTCATCGCGACGGTCACCGCCAGCACCCCGGCGATGGTGACATGGCCGCGCGCGAAGGCGACACCCTCGGCCAGGTCGCGCGGCACCTGGCTGAGCACCAGCCTGCGCGTGTCCTGCCGATAATGCAGTCCCACAACCAACGACGCCGCCAATGCGTAGAAGAACGCCGACACCGCGAAGGACCCGGCGATCCCCACGCCCTGATAGATCGCCCCCGCCGCCATCGGTCCGATCAGCCGGGTGAAGGAGTTCGACATCGTGTCCAGCGCCAGCGCCCGGGCGACCAGGGCCGGCTCCACACACTCCCCCACCATGCGCCGGCGGGTTGCCATTTCGGTGGACCAGACGATGCCCGCCACCAGCGCCGCGACGGCCAGATGCCAGGGTTGCGCCAGGTCGTAATACGCCAGCACCGCGATCATGCCGGACGCGAGGCATGCGACCACCTGGCCGAACAGCAGCACGTATTTGCGGTTCACCGCCTCTGTCACCACGCCGGCAAACGCGCCCAGCAGCAGCATCGGCATGGTGCGCGCGGCCGAGACCACCGCGACCGCGAAGCCCGAGCCCGTCATGTCCAGGGTGAACAGGGCGGCCGACAGCACCTCGAACCAGCGCATCGTGTTGACGCAGCCACCGATCGACCAAAGCCGGAGGAACCCAGGCGCGGACAGCAGAGTCCGCAATCCGGGGCGTGGCGTTTCAGCATCCATGGTCAGTCCGATTTCGTAACGTGCACCGGCGGCACGGCGCCGAACCAGCCTGGCTCCGCCCGTTCTACCTGGGCCGCGAGTTGCAGCAACAGATCCTCCCGCGCGAAACTGCCGTGCAGTTGGACGCCGATCGGCATGCCGTCGGTATCGAACCCGGCGGGGATGCTGATCCCGGGCATCCCTGTCTCGTTCCCCGGCATGGTGTAGCGACAGGCGTCGGCCAGGCGGTTCACCCAGTCGTCCAGATCCTCATCGCGCAGCAGGGAGTATGGCCCGTTCGCCATCGGCACCCGGATCGCCAGGGTCGGAGTCAGCAAAGCATCGAAACGATCCATCAGCGCGCCGAACTGGCGCGTCACGGTATTGTTGCCATACATCATGCGGATCATGTCGAACTTGTCGTAGCGCTGGGACGCCATGTAGTGCCGCCACGACATCGGCGTCAGCAGGGTCTGCAACTCCTGATCTCCCACGCCGCGGTCCCGCGCCGTCATCCCGAACGTGGCACGACTGCCGACCCATTGTTGGATATAGGTCGCCCACATCGTGTCCCAGTCGCAGATCGTCGCGTCGTCCAGTTCCTCCACCGCATGGCCCAGCCGTTCCAGCAGGCCGGCCACCTGCCGGACCCTGGCCGCGACCTGCGCATCCGTATCGGTCCCGCGCCCCCATCGCCCGGTGGACAGGCCGATCCGCAGCGGCGCCGGATCGCGTTCGATCGCGCGCACATAGGACACGGTGGGCGCGCCCATCCGGATGAAAGAACCGCCGTTCGGCACATGGGTCAGATACTCGAACACCGCGGCGGTATCGCGCACGCTGCGCGTAACGACCCCGTCGATACTGGTCCGCGTCACGTATTCATTCCGCCCCAGCGGCTGCGGCACCCGCCCCCGCGATGCCTTCAGTCCCACCAACCCGCAGAAACTCGCCGGAATCCGAGTCGACCCGCCGCCATCGGACGACATCGACAGCGGCACGATCCCGGCGATCACCGACGCCGCCGATCCGCCGGACGACCCGCCCGGCGTGCGCTCCAGGTTCCATGGGTTGCGGGTGACGGTGACGTCCCCCCCGTAATCGGTGACGGTGTCGAAGGTCATGCCGAATTCGGGGGTCGTGGAACGGCCCAGGGGCACCAGGCCGGCGCGGAGGAAATTGGCGATGGTGGGGTCGGTGGCCGGCATCACCGTGCCGCGGGCAAACGCCGATCCGGAGTCCTGTTTCCGCCCTTTCAGGCCCGACCCCAGGTCCTTCATGAACATCGGCACGCCATACAGCCTGCCGTCCCTGGCCGGCCCGTCCACATCCGGATTGTCGCGCGTATCGCCAAACACCTCGATCACGCCTTGCAGTCTCGGGTTCAGGCGCACGACCGCCTCGGCGGCCTGGGCGGCGAGTTCCCTGGGCGTGACTTTCCCATCTTTCACCAGATCCGCCAGCGCCACCGCGTCGTGGCCCGCCCATTCGTCCCAGCTCATGACCGGCATGCCGTATCCTCCCCTTGCATGGCCTTCGCGAGGGGCGCCGCCCGGTCACCTCTCTTCCCAGCCATTCGTCTCCGGCGCTATCATGCCGGAACAGGATGAACTCCGGCAGAGGGGACCCCAGCAATGAACGACACAATGGCCGCCGCACCCGTCTTCGATCGCGCCGCCGAGGACCTCGGCAACATCGTTGAGCTTGGGCATGTGAACGTGACCGTGCCCGACCAGGGCAAGGCGATTTCCTATTATTTGTCCGGCCTGGGCCTGACGCGCGACCCGTATCTGATGGCGGGCGTCGAGAACATGTGGGTGAACGTGGGCCGCGGCCAGTTCCACCTGCCGACGCGTGGCCAGCAGGTGGTGCGCGGCACGACCGCCCTGATGGTGCCGGACCTGGAGGCTCTGCTGAAGCGGCTGCATTACGTGCAGAAGCAGTTGGAGGGCACCCAGTTCAGCTTCCGTGAGGCTGGCGACGTGGTGGAAACCACCTGCCCGTGGGGCAACCGCATCCGCGTCCATGCGCCCGAACCCGCGAAGTTCGGCCCGATGCGCGTCGGCATGCCGTATGTCGAATTCGACGTGCCGGCCGGCAGCAACCTGGAAGGCATCGCCCGGTTTTATCGGGAGATCTTCGGCGGCCTGGCCGGTGTGGCGCACGACGAACGTGGCAGCTACGCCTGGGCGCAATGCTCCATGGACAGCAAGGTCACGTTCCGCGAAACCGACAAGCCGCAGCCGGAGTATGACGGCCACCACATCCAGATTTCCCTGGTCGACTTCTCCACCCCGCACAAGAAACTGCTGGAACGCGGCCTGATCACCGAGGAAAGCGACCAGCACCAGTATCGCATGGTCGATATCGTCGATCTGGACACCAACAAGCTGATCTTCCAGATCGAGCATGAGGTGCGCAGCATGAAGCACCCGATGTTCAATCGCGTCTTCGTGAACCGCAATCCGGACATGACCAACCGCAACTTCGTGCCCGGTTACGAAGTCGGGATCTGGGCGCTGAACTAAGGCGCCGCGCAACAATCACTGTTCCATTTGGCACGAGGGCCGCGAACCCCGATAGGGGTAGGGAAGGCTACCAGCCTCCCCTCCCTCCGAACCGTGCTGGCGGTTCTCCCGCACACGGCTCTCCAGTGGCTGGTTATCCTCATCGGGGGTGTCTCGCGGTGTCCAGGGCCATGGTCAGGGAGAAGAGGTCCTG
>CAMATI010000108.1 GCA_945861095.1 Asaia bogorensis
CTCAAGGAGAACTGGCCGGCCACCCATGCCGCAGTGCAGGCGGCATTTGCCGCCGCGTCCGCGGGGTTGAAGTTCCAGCGCAGCGAGACGATCGACGCCGATCACGGCCGCATCGAGACCCGCCGGCACACCGTCTGCCACGAAATCGATTGGCTCTTCTCCGATCGTCGCTACCCGGGAGAGTTCAGATTTCCCGGTCTCGCGGCTTTGGGCATGATCGAACGTGAAAGGGAACACGCCGGCACGGTCGAGCGCGAGACGCATTATTATCTGTGCTCGACCAAGCTTGATGCCAAAACCCTCGGTCGCGCGGTGCGCGGCCATTGGGGGATCGAAAACCACCTGCATTGGACACTTGACGTCGTCTTCCATGACGACCTGGCACGATTGCGATCCGACCATGGACCCACAAACATGGCGGTCATCAAGCATACCGCTCTTAACCTGCTCATGCGGGCAAAGCCCATCACCAGCTTTAAAAACCGCCGGAAAAAGGCAGGGTGGAACAGGGATTACTTGGAAAAGCTGCTGACACAGACCGCTTGAATCGTTCGAGCGATTCCCCTGCCCAGCGCCCCGACCCAACGCGTCGCCGCCTCAGGTCGCCAGGGTCAGAACCGCGTCCAGCAACACCGCCGCGCCACGCTCCAACTGCGCCTGAGTCGAGAACTCCTTCGGATTATGCGTGATCCCGTCCACGCTCGGCACGAACAGCATCGCGCTCGGACAGATCGGCGCCACCAGCACCGAATCGTGCCCCGCCGCGGCGATCATGTCGCGCGTGGACAACTGCCGAGCCTCTGCCTTCTGCCGGAGCAGCGCGCCCAGGGCGGGGTCGAACCGAGTCGGCCCGAACGTGGCATAGGGATCGACCTCGATCCTCACCTTGCGCCGCGTGGCAATCGCGGCCAGGGAGTCGCGGAGTTCGGCTTCCATCCGGATCGCGGTCGCGGCATCGTCGTGGCGCACGTCGCAATGCAGGCGGGTGATGTTGGCGACGTTGCCGCGGGCGTTGGGGTAATTCTCGATCCAGGTCGCGGACGCCCGGCCCGCCGGTTCCGCCGCCAGGGCGATGCGCTCGACCGCCAGGATCACCTCTGCCGCCGCCGCCAGACTGTCCCTGCGTCGGTCCATCGCCGTCGGCCCGACATGGCTTGGCTCCCCGGTGACGACCAACTGGAAGTAGCGCGCGTGCATGGTGCCGGTGACGATGCCGATATCGGTGTTCGTCGCCTCCATGACCGGCCCCTGCTCGATATGCAGTTCCAGCCAGGCGGCCCAGTCGCGCGGGCCGGGCGGCAACGGGCCGGCCTGGCCGCTGTCGCGCAATGCCTCGGCCACGCTGACGCCGCGGTCGTCGGTGATGGCCAGGGCGGTGGCCAACGGCAGATCGCCGGCGAAGACGCGGCTGCCCATCATGGCCGGGCGAAAGCGGCTGCCTTCCTCATTGGTCCAATTTACCAGTTCCAGGGGCGCGCGCGTGCGGATGCCGGCTTCGTCCAGGGCCCGCAGCACCTCCAGGCCGGTCAGCACGCCGGATATGCCGTCAAAACGCCCACCTGTGGGCACGGTATCCAGGTGACTGCCGAAAGCGATGGCGGGCGCCGACGGGTCCGTTCCATCCCGCCGCAGGAACATGTTGCCGATCGCATCCAGTTCCACGCGTAGACCCAGTGGCTTGCACCAGTCCAGCAGCAGGGCGCGAGCCTGGGTGTCTTCCGAAGTCAGCGCCAGCCGGCAACTGCCGCCTTCGGGCGTCGGGCCGATCTCGGCCATGCGCATATGCGCGTCCCAAAGGCGTGCCCCGTCGATCGTCGGCTCGGTCATCCTGCGTCTCCTGCTGTCGGGCGCTGCACCGGGTGTTGGGTTGTGAACCGGGCGAACCGGCACTTATCCCAAGCAGATATCGCAAGCAAATATCGCGCCAGTTCTTCAGGCCACCATTACGCCAGACCGAGCGTCGGACCGGTCGGGGTCAGAGCCACGGTCGGCCGCCTGCCTATGTTCCCACCAGGCCGCGGGCAAAATCGTTCGCATCGAACGGCCGCAGGTCGGTGGCCTTTTCGCCCACACCCACCGCATGCACCGGCAGCCCGAACGTTTCCGCCAGGGCGACTACGATGCCGCCGCGGGCGCTGCCGTCCAGCTTGGTCACGACCAGGCCGGTCACGTCGACCATTTCCTTGAAGATCTTCACCTGTTGGACCGCGTTTTGACCGGTCGTCGCATCCAGCACCAGCAGCACGGAATGCGGCACGGTTTCATCCTGCTTGCGCAACACGCGGATGATCTTGCGCAGTTCTTCCATCAGCGCGCCCTTGTTGTGCAGGCGCCCGGCGGTGTCGATCAGCAGCACGTCCGCGCCATCGGCCCGCGCCCGGGTCAGCGCATCGAACGCGAGGCCCGCCGCATCGGCATTCTGCCCGCCGGAGATCACGGGCGCGCCGGTGCGGTCGCCCCAGATCTGCAACTGCTCCACCGCCGCGGCGCGGAACGTGTCGCCCGCGCACAGGACGGCGCGCTTGCCCTCGTCCCGATATTGTTGCGCGAGCTTGCCGATCGTGGTGGTCTTGCCGGTGCCATTGACGCCCACGACCAAAACGACATGCGGTTTTTTCGTTGCATCCAAAACCAACGGCTTGGCGACGGGGGCCAGGATGGCTGCGATTTCGGTGGCGAGGGCGGATTTGATCTCCTCGTCGGTCACTTCCTTGCCGAAACGGGTGCGGCGGAATTCGGCGATGACGCGGGAAGCGGCATCGACGCCAAGATCGGCGCCAAGCAGCAGGTCTTCCAGTTCCTCCAGCGCCTCCTCATCCAGGCGTCGTTTCTTGAAGACCGCGGTGATGCTTTCGCTGATCTTCTGCGTGCTGCGCGAAAGACCTTCCTTCAGGCGAGAGAAGAAACCACCGAGTGCCATCAGGCCGCCTCCGCCAGCAGGAAATCGTCCGTGGCGCCGGTGATGCGCGCCGCCATCAGGCGTCCCGGTTCGGCCGGGACGGTCAGCCGCACCGGCGCGAAATGCTCCGAGTGACCGCGATCGCCGGTTTCGGTCAGCAGCGCCACGACCCGCCCGTGCTGGCTGTCGAAGAAGCGGCGGGCGGCCTGATCGCCGGCTTCCCGAAGGCGCGCGGCACGCGCGCGCCGGTCCGCCTTGGGCACCGAGGGCATCCGTTCGGCTGGCGTGCCGGGGCGCTCGCTGTAAGGAAACACATGCACATAGGGCAGGTCGGCGGCTTGGACGAAGGACAGCGTCTCGGCGAACAGCGCATCGGTCTCCGTGGGGAAACCGGCGATCAGGTCGGCGCCGATGGCGATGCCCGGACGCAGGTCACGCGCCCGCTCGATCACCGCGAGCGCGTCCGCGCTCAGATGGCGCCGGCGCATCCGCTTCAGGATCAGGTCGCTGCCGGCCTGCAACGACAGATGCAGATGCGGCATCAGACGCGGTTCCTCGGCGATCAGGCGCCAGAGATCGTCGTCGATCGCGGCGGGATCGATGGAGGACAGGCGCAGGCGCGGCAGGTCCGGCACCAGCGCCAGCAGGCGGCGCGCCATCTGCCCGAGGCTGGGCGCGCCGGGCAGGTCCGGGCCGTAGGAGGCGATATCGACGCCGGTCAGCACGACTTCATGATAGCCGGATTCCACCAACGCGCGCACCTGCTGCACCACGACGCCGATCGGCACCGAGCGGTTGGGTCCCCGTCCGAACGGGATAACGCAGAAGGTGCAGCGATGGTCGCAGCCCTGTTGGACCTGCACGAAGGCGCGGGACCGACCGGCGAACTCGGTCACCAGATGGGCGGCGGTTTCCCGCGCGGCCATGATGTCGGACACGGCGGAGCCCGCGTCCGCCAACCAGTTCTCCGGCTTCAACTTGTCGTCATTGCCCAACACACGGACGACGCCCGGCAGGGCGGCCCAGGCGGCGGGATCGATCTGCGCTGCGCAGCCGGTGACGACGATGCGGGCATTCGGGTTTTCCCGCGCGGCCTTGCGGATGGCCTGGCGGGCCTGGCGTTCGGCCTCGGCCGTCACGGCACAGGTGTTGACGATCACGGTGTCGGTCAGGCCGGCCGCGTGGCCGCGCATGACCTCGCTTTCATAGGCGTTCAGTCGGCAGCCGAAGGTGAGGATTTCGACCGTCATGGCGGATAGGAGTCCAGGTCGATCTCTCCGGAGTAGGCGGTGGCGACGGGTCCGGTCATCATGACATGGCCATCGTCGCGCCACTCGATTTCCAGTTCGCCGCCATCGACGACCACCGCGGCACGTCGGCCGGTCAGGCCACGGCGGGCGGAGTTGACCAGGGCGGCACAGGCGCCGGAGCCACAGGCCAGGGTCAGGCCGGCGCCGCGCTCCCACACCCGCAGGCGGATGCGGTCGGGCGCGATGACCTGAACGAAGCCAATATTGGCATGATCGGGAAAGATCGGATCGGTTTCCAACGTTGGACCAATGGTCGGGATATCGAGCGCCGCGATGTCCGGCACGAAGAAGGTCGCGTGCGGATTGCCCATGCTGGCGGCGGCCGGATCGGCGACACCGTCCCGCGCCAGGTCCAGATGCAAGGTGTCCATCGGGCGGGCCAGCGGCACATCCGCCCAATCCAGGCGAGCCGGCCCCATATCGACGCGCACCCGCCCATCTTGCAGCACCTGGGACGGCAGATCGCCGGCGACGGTGCGAATGGTCTGATCGGTTCGGCCGGATTCCTGGGAGAGCAACCAGACCACACAGCGGGTGGCGTTGCCGCAGGCTCCGGCCTCGGCCCCGTCCGGGTTGCGGATGCGCATGAAGGCGTCTGCGCCCCGGGGGGGAGTCTCGATGGTGATGAACTGGTCGCAGCCGATGCCCGTGCGGCGATCGGCGATGGCGGCGGCGCGGGTGGGCGTGAAGCCGAACGAACGGGCGCGTTCGTCGAACACGACGAAATCGTTGCCGCAGCCATGCATCTTGAGGAACGGAACGCGCCCGACAGTGGAAACCATGGGGCAGATATAGAGAAGGATGGGGCGGGATGCTATTGGGTGCGGCGCGTCATGGGCATGGCCAAAGCGATTGAACCGGGCGGGCAGGATGCGGTCGGGCAGCCGCCGTCACCAGCGGGTCAATCAGGATACCCGACGGACAAGCCGGCCCCGCGGTACGGTGATGGGTAGGAACGCTCGCCGACGCGATCAGCCGCCCGATCGTTCGGTAATCCAATGGGTCATATCCGCGCTTGCCTGGACTGACCCAATGGACTAGTATCCATCATGGTTCGACCCGCCCCACTCAGCATCGTCGAGACCCCGGAGTTCCTGTCCGCAACCCGCAAGCTGATGACCGAGGCGGAGCGGACGCTCCTGATCAATTTTCTCGCTGTCAACCCAACCGCGGGCGATCTGATCCCGGGAACCGGCGGCGTGCGCAAGCTGCGCTGGGGCTTGGAAGGACGCGGCAAACGCGGCGGTGCTCGGGTGATCTATTTCTTTCACGACCCCGGCATGCCGCTCTTCGCACTGACCGCCTATGCCAAGAACGAACGTGCCGATCTGACGCAACAGGACCGGAACGACTTCCGAAAGTTGACAGCAATGCTGATCGACGCCTTCAAAAGGAAAAAGCCATGAAAACCATTGCCGACAGTATCCGACGCGGTCTGCAAGAAGCGGTGGCCTATGCGGAGGGGAAAGCCCAAGAAGACACCTACCGTGTCCACATCCCGGAGAAAATCGACGTAAAGGCGATCCGGACCCGCCTCGACCTGACGCAGGAGGAATTCGCCGGTCGGTTCGGGTTCAGCGTCAACACGCTGCGCCACTGGGAACAAGGCACCCGCCAGCCGGAAGGACCGACCCGAGCCTACCTTCTGGTCATTGAGCGGGCCCCCGAGGACGTTCAGAGAGCCTTGCGAATGATGTGAACCGATGGCTCCCGATCGCCCCCTCCCGGCTTGCGCGTGCGGCGGGCCGGCCCACGGATCGCGTCCCGTCCCGCGAAATTCCCCCAGAACGACCGCCCCCACCATTGCCAGCCGCCCCCAACTTCCTGTCATACTGCACCGCACAAACCCAGTGGAGGCCCACATGGACGCGTTCCTGCCTTATACGGAGAAATCCATCACACGTTGGTTCGGCGTCACCGCCCCCAACGAACCCGGCCGGCGCCTCGCCGCCGAACTCGCCGACACGATCGCGGCCTTCGAGGCCCTGCGCGGCACCATGGCGTTCGAGGACGAACCCTCCAGCTTCGAAGCCGCCCTTCAGGCCACGAAGGAACCCACGGCATGAGCGACCTCGCCAACCTCACCCTGACCGAGGCCGCGGATGCCGTCCGCACCGGCCAGGCCACCTCGATGGACCTGCTGAATGCCTGCCTCGCGAACCTGGACACGACCAACGGGCGGGTGAACGCGATGACCTGGCTGGATCGGGAAGGCGCCGAAGCCTCCGCCCGCGCCGCCGACCAGGCCGTGCGCGACAAAAAGCCCCTCGGACGTCTGCATGGCGTGCCAATGGCGAACAAGGACATGTATTACCAGGCCGGCAAGCTCAGCACCTGCGGCTCCGCCCTGCGGAAGGACTGGCGGCCGGACTACACCGCGACCGTGATCGAGCGGATGGCGAAAGAAGGCGCCTATGTCTTCGGCGCCCTGAACATGGCCGAGTTCGCGCAAAACCCCACCGGCCACAACAAGACCTTTGGCGACTGCCACAATCCCTGGAACCTGCCCCATATCACCGGCGGTTCCTCGTCCGGTTCGGGGGCTTCGGTCGCCGCGCGGTTCAACTACATGGCGTTGGGGTCGGACACTGGTGGGTCGATCCGCCTGCCCGCTTCGGCCTGTGGCGTGACCGGGATCAAGGGCACCCAGACCCGCGTGTCCCGGTACGGCGTGATGCCGTTGTCGTTCAGCCACGACAATGTCGGCCCCCTCGCCCGTTCCGCCCGCGACTGCGCGCGGATCATGGCGGTGATCGCCGGGCATGACCCGCTGGACCCGACCAGTTCCGCCGAACCGGTGCCCGATTATGAGGCCGGCCTGGATGGAGACTTGCGCGGACTGCGCATCGGCGTGCCCACCAACGTGTTCTTCGACGGGGCCGACCAACCGGTCATCGCCGCCATCGACCAGGCGCTCGCGGTCCTGCAAGCCCGCGGCGCCACAGTCATCCGCCTCAAACTGCCGGTCATGGCGGAAGTCGCGGCCTACGGCTCCATCGTCTCCCGCGTCGAGGCCGCCACCATCCACGCCCAATGGATGCGCGACGATCCGCAGGCCTATGGCCAGCATATCAGCGGGCGCATGTATCCGGGCTACGCGATCCCCGCCCCCTACTACGTGGAATCGCTCAGCCGCCGTGGCCCGATCCTGAAAGCCTTCGCCGCCGAGGTGTTCGCCCAGGTCGATGTGCTGGTCACGCCCACCATCAAGACCAACCTGCCCACCCTGGACGAAACCGATATCGATCACGGCCCGCCGGGCACCGAAAAGCGCTTCATGGCGGTGTCGGCGAATTGCCGCCCGTTCAACTATCTCGGCCTGCCCGGCGTCAGCGCGCCCTGCGGCCTGGACCCGAACGGTTGCCCGATCGGGCTGCATATCGCCGGCCGCCCCTTCGCCGAAGCTCGCATCCTGAAAGCCGCCGACGCCTTCCAGCGCGACACCGACTGGCATCGCCGCCTTCCCCCCATCCTGACCCAGACCGGAGCCAGCGCATGAGCCTCCCGAAAGTCGCCTTTATCGGCACCGGCGGCACGATTTCCTCCCTGGGCAAGGGGCCGCTCGACCTGCAGGACTACGGCGCGGCCGGCAACATGCTGCATGCGGCGGAAATCCTGGCGAAATGGCCGGATACCGCGCTGGTCGCCGATGTGATCCCGGTGGGCTATCGCAACATCCCCAGCACGGCGATCGGGTTCGCCGACTGGAAGGCCCTCGCCGCCCTGTGCGCGACCCTGGTGCGGGACGTGCCCGATCTGGCCGGCATCGTCATCGGCCACGGCACCGCCACCCTGGAGGAAACCGCCTACTTCCTGAATCTGACGGTGAAAGTGCCGATCCCGGTGGTGATCGTCGGCTCCCAGCGTCCGTCCAGCGCGCTGTCGTCGGATGCCGGCATGAATCTAGTCAACGCCCTCCGCACCGCCGCCAGCCCGGAGGCGCGCGGCATGGGCGTGCTGGTGGTGCTGAACGACGAAGTCCAGGCGGCGCGGGAGGTCACCAAGACCGCCACCATGCGGCTGCAAACCTTCCGCTCCCCCGACTTCGGCGTTCTCGGCCATGCCGACGGGGATGCGGTGGAATTCTACCGCCGCCCGATCCGCCGCCACGCCCCGGATACCGAGTTCGACATCGCCGGCCTGGACTCCCTGCCACGGGTCGACATCGCGTACGCCTATGCCGGCGGCGATGGGGCCGCGGTGCGCGCCTTCATCGCGGCCGGCGCGCGCGGGATCGTGTCCGCCGGGTTCGCGCCGGGATTCACGTCGCCCGACGAGGCCGACGCGCTGAAGGAGGCCGCCGACAAGGGCATTGTCGTCGTGCAATCCACCCGCGCCGGATCGGGCCGCACCTTCCGCACCACCCGCATCCGCCAGGCCGGGTTCCTGATCGCGGACAACCTCAACCCGCAGAAGGCCCGATTGCTGCTGTCCCTGGCCTTGACCAAGACGAGCGATCCCGAGGACATCATGCGGATCTTCCGGACCTACTGAGGATAACGCCGCCCGCCATGGCGACCCCGGCCCGTCCGCTGGCAAGGAGTGACCCGATGGATCTCTACCACGTCTGGTGCGACCTCAAGCCCGGTATCCGCGACCTGACGTTTACCGAGGGCGTGGCCAAATATCTGGGCCATCTGAAGGAGCGGGGCCTGATCGAAAACTGGCGCCTGACGCGCCGCAAGCTGGGCCTGGGGCCGGCGTCCCTGGGCGAATTCCACCTGACGATCGAGGTGCGCGACCTGGCGCAGTTGGACGCCGCGTTCCAGCGCGTGGCAGGCCGCCAGGAACCGGTCGAGGGGTTCCATTTCGGGGTCAATTCACTGGTGCAGAACGCGGTATTTGCGTTGTACCGGGACTTTCCCGATCCGGTTCGGTCGAAGGGGGAAGAACGGTTCTGACATCTGGTCAGGACCGCCCCCGACCCGCGCATCGGCCTGGATCGCGACCCGGCCGAACCTCGGTACCTATCCCATCGTCTGGACGGAAAGCGGCTCGATTTCGTAGATCGTGCGGATGTCCTTGGCGTTGTGCCAGGGATAGACATCCTTGCCGAGATACTTCTTCGCCAGACTGTCGATATGCGCCACGCCACCGTCTTCGGTGACGCGCGTCACCTGACCGCGGATCTGCACGTAGCGATAGGCGTTGTCCGGATCCAGGATGGACAGCGCCACGTGGGCGCCTTCCGCCATGTTGCGTGCCTTGACCCGGCCCTTCGCGGTGTTCACGCGGATCTTGCCATTGGTGAAATCGAACCAGACCGGCGTCACTTGCGGCGATCCATCGGCCATGATCGTCGCCAGATGCGCGAACGCAACTTTGGTGGTCAGCAGGTCGTGGTAGGCGGCGGGGATTTCGGCCATGGCTTGGGTCTCCTTGTGCGAAAGCCGGATGTGGGGCCGAAAAACCGGGCCGGCAAGGGACGCCGTATCTCCGAGACGACCGAGGCATCTCCGCCCCGGGGCCGGCCCGCCGATTGCCCCAGGATCGCACACTGCAGGATCGCACAATTGCCATCGAAAGGCCGAATGGCTAGCGTGAGCGGGGAAACAAACGGCAAACGCCGAACCAGAGGATGCGCGAGGATGGCGGACACCACAGCCGGCGTTGATTTCAGCCGAGGCGACGTACCGCCCGCGACACCAATCAAGGCGCCACCGGTCTTCGTCTGGCCGCCTCAACCGGTGGGGTTGTTCAAATTCCTGTTCGGAATGCCAGGCTATTTCCTGCCGTTGAACATCCTCTATATGGGCCTCGCCGTCCTGACATGGTTCGCGCTGACGCCGGACCTGTCGCGCATGACGACCTTCCAGTGGGACTGGATCGCCATCGTCTACGGCCGCAATCTTGCCCTGACGTTCCTGGTCTATGGCGGGCTGCATCTGCGCTTCTACATCCGCAAGGGGCAGGGCACCCGCTATATGCTGAACCGGCGCGAACCAACCGCGAAACAGCGCCACTTCCTGTTCGGCAACCAGGTCCGCGACAACATGTTCTGGACTGCGGTCAGCGGCGTCGGCATCTGGAGTGTCTATGAGGTCGTCACGCTCTGGGCCTTCGCTAACGGCTACGTCCCGATGCTGAACTGGGAGACCCATCCGGTCTATTTCGTGCTGCTGTTCTGTGCCATTCCGATGATCCGTGACGCCCATTTCTACTTCGTGCATCGCCTGCTGCACACGCGCGCGCTTTACCGGTCGGTGCACGCGCTGCACCACAAAAACGTCGATATCGGCCCCTGGTCCGGCATGTCGATGCACCCGTTCGAACATGTGCTCTATTTCAGCGGCGTGCTGCTTCACTGGGTTCTGCTGTCCCACCCACTGCATGCGATCTTCCACCTGCAACAGACCGGCCTGGCACCGGCGCTTGGTCATGTCGGGTTCCACAAGCTGTTGACGAAGAACGACAACGTCTACTCGATCGGCCAACGGTATTTCCACTTTCTGCATCACCGGTATTTCGAGTGCAACTATGGCGGGGACGGCACCGTGCCGCTCGACAAGTGGTTCGGCAGTTGGCACGACGGCACACCGGAAAGCCACGAAATCATGCGGGTCCGACGCTCCAAAGCCCACGGCGCCTGACCCAGGGCGCGCGGTTCCTGCCGCCGTCGCGCAATCGCCTTCGATGGCGATTGCGATACCGCCCGGTATCCCGCATTTTGGGGCCATGACGGATCGAACTATCACGGTTAACCATGGCAGCGCCGGAGTGCGGCTGCCATGAACGGTTTTGACCCGGCAACCGCCGGCTGGTCTCCCCTGGACAATGACATGATGCCCGCTGGCATCGGCATGCCATGGCGCAAGCGCCATGCGGACACCTGGCAGTACGGGCTGCAAACCAGGCCGGACCACGCCAATCCCGCCGGAGCGGTGCATGGCGGCATTCTGGTGGCCTTCGCCGATCATACGCTCGGATGCTATGTCGAGGCCGCCGCGAACGGTGCGCCCAACGTCACCATCCAGTTGAACACCCATTTCCTGTCCGCGGTCGAACCCGGGTCCTTCGTGGAACTGCGCGGAGAAGTGACGCGCGCGACCGGGTCATTGGTGTTCGTCCGCGGCATCATCGCGGTGGGGGATCGGGACGTTGTCGCCGCGGATGGGATCTGGCGCATATTCCGACCGCGGTAGACCCAGGTCGGCCACCACCCTGACCGGCCACTGCCCTGGCCGGAAATGCGCAAGTCCGATCGCGTTCAAACTCGGGGTTCTTGTTCGCAACACCTGAAAGCCGAGGGGCAGGCCAACAGCCCCTTGCCTCCCAGCCACGGGGTCCTGTTGCCACAGACCGCCCGCAACCGGTCGTTCCAGGTTGCGGCGCGCGGCAGCCGCCCGCGCCCGACAACCCGCCGTTCCTGTGAATTGCGTCAATGCTGGGTTATCGGCGCCTCATCGAGGACCGAGTAGGCAAGCGTCACCAGCATTTCCGCCGCGTGCGTGTATCCGGCACCATCGGCGGCCTGTGCCAGCGCGATCAATCGGTCCGACAACACCAGTGGACTGACCAGATCGGGAGTACGAGCCATGGATTTGTCAAGGTGAGACATGGTTTTTCCTTTGAACGGCGGTTTTAGCCAACAACCGAAGTCTGCATCGCTTGTCTTGACCGAAGGTTAATCCAGGACCGATTCGACGGTTATTTTTCATCGGGTCGCCTTGCTTCGTGTAACGCCAGCACCCGCAGCGCCGACGCCAATGGCCGTCCCGGTTCGCGCGCCGCATCGGCTGCCACGATCAGCCCCGATAAAGCCTGGCCCCGCGCCGCCGCGATCCCGGCCAGCGCGTCCCAGAACTCCGCCTCCAGCGCCACGCTCGTGCGGTGCCCGGCGAGGGAAAAACTGCGCTTGATCAGCCCGTTCAACGGAGGCGGCCCGCGGTTGCATGATGCGGCGATACCGACCACCCCCACGTCACCGACCTGATACGGTCCGGTCGGCGAGCCGTTTCCTTCCTGAATTTTTCCACCTTCGCCCGTGCGGGGTCCCCGCGCGTCTCTGACGGAATTGGGCGTCCGGCCAGGCCGCCGACCGTTGCGGACGGCCCGATGGGCAGCCCCGATTGGCATCCCGCTGGGACCACCCCATTCATACCGCCAAACATCGTTCGGCCCACCGCGCTGCCTCGGCCACCACCGGGTTTGGGTCCATGGCCAGCGAGGCCGCAACCGCGCGCAGCCCCGGATCGGCGGAATTGCCGATCGCGATCAGGACATTGCGCACGAACCGGTCGCGCCCGATGCGCTTGATCGGAGACCCGGCAAACATCGCGCGAAACGCCGCATCGTCCAGCACCGCCAGACTGGCCAGGGTCGGCGCCGTCAGATCCGGACGCGCCGTCAGCCCAGGGTGCGACCCGGCTCGGGCGAAACGGTTCCAGGGACAGACCGCCAGGCAATCGTCGCACCCGTAGATACGATTGCCCATCAGAGGCCGCAGTTCCAGCGGGATCGGCCCGGCGTGTTCGATCGTCAGATAGGAGATGCAGCGGGTCGCATCCAGCCGATAGGGCGCCGGGAAGGCGTCGGTCGGGCATGCCGCCAAGCATCGCGCGCAACTGCCGCACCGATCAGCATGGGCCGCGTCCGGCGTGATCGCCAGGGTCGTATAGATTTCCCCCAGAAACAACCATGATCCGTGCGCGCGCGACACCAGGTTGGTGTGCTTGCCTTGCCATCCCAGGCCGGCTCGTTCGGCCAGCGGCTTTTCCATCACCGGGGCGGTATCGACGAACACCTTCACCGCCGGCCCAAACCGGGACACCACGAATTGCGCCAGATGCTTCAACCGGCCCTTCACGATGTCGTGATAATCCCGGTTGCGGGCATAGACCGAAATCGTGCCGCGATCCCGCAGGGCCAGGGATGCCAGCGGGTCGTCCTCCGGCGCATAGGACAGCCCCAGCGCGATCACGCTGCGCGCTTCCGGCCACAACGCCCTTGGATGCGCGCGTTGTTCGGCCCGATCCGCCAGCCATCCCATATCGCCATGCTGCCCCGCCGCGAGGAAATCGGTCAGGCGCGCGCGGGCCTCTGGCCCCAGATCGGCCGAACAGAAGCCGATGGCGTCAAAACCGAGCGCGAAGGCGCGGTCGCGGATGGGGGGGCGGGGATCGTGAGGCGGCGGCGGCTTCGGGTCGGTATCGGACGATCGAGATGCCTGGGTGGGCGCGTCCGACTGGCTCACCGTCGTTGACCTCAGCCGCGCCCGCGATAGGGCGCGACATCCTGGGGCGGGATCCAGGCGCCGTCCGGCGGGGTGCCGGTCTGCCAGAACAGGTCGATCGGCATGCCACCGCGGGGATACCAATAGCCGCCGATCCGCAGCCAGATCGGGTCCAGCAGGGTCACCAACCGGTCCGCGATCATCATGGTGCAGGCCTCATGGAAGGCGCCGTGGTTGCGGAAGGATGTGAAGAACAGCTTCAGCGACTTGCTCTCCACGATCCAGTCGCGCGGGATGGTGTCGATCACCAGATGCGCGAAGTCCGGCTGTCCGGTCAGCGGACACAGCGACGTGAACTCCGGGCAGGTGAAGCGGACGACGTAATGCTTGCCGGGCGCGGGATTGGCCACCCGCTCCAACACCGCCTGATCCGGGGATGTGGGTTGGCTGACATGGTGGCCGAGCTGCGTCAGGCCGGCATAGGGCGTTTCGGTCATGCGGGATCCTGTTCGGCGGCCCAGCCGGCGCGCACCGTGGCGGCGTGGTCGGTCAGGCGTCCGTCGCGGATGGCGGCGCGCAGTCCGGCCATCAGGGTCTGGTAATAGGTGATGTTGTGCCAGGTCAGCAGCATCGGCCCCAACATCTCCTCGGCCTTGAACAGGTGATGCAGGTAGGCGCGACCGTGTCCGGTGCAGGCCGGACAGGGGCAACGCGGGTCCAGCGGGGCGTTGTCCTCGGCGAACCGTGCATTGCGCAGATTGAACACACCGGCGGATGTATAGGCGCGCGCGGTGCGGCCGGAGCGGGTGGGGATCACGCAGTCGAACATATCGACGCCGCGCTGCACCGCGCCGATCAGATCGTCCGGCGTGCCGACGCCCATCAGATAGCGCGGCCGGTCATGCGGCAGATGTGGCACGGTCACGTCCAGTACGTCGTACATCATGGCCTGGCCCTCCCCCACCGCCAGGCCGCCGATGGCATAGCCATCGAAGCCGATCCCGATCAGAGCCGCCGCGGATTGCGCGCGCAGGTCCGGGTAGATGCTGCCCTGCACGATGCCGAACAGCGCATAGCCGGGGCGGGACACGAAGGATTCGCGGGAACGCAAGGCCCAGCGCATGGACAGTTCCATCGACTGGCGCGCCTGGTCCGGGGTGGCGGGAAACGGGGTGCACTCATCCAGCGCCATGGTGATGGTGGCGTCCAGCAGGTGCTGAATCTCGATGGACCGCGCCGGGGTCAGCCGATGCTTCGAACCGTCGATATGCGACTGGAAGGTCACCCCGTCGGCATCCATTTTCCGCAACTGTGCCAGCGACATCACCTGATAGCCGCCGGAATCGGTCAGGATCGGACCCGGCCAGTCCATGAACCGGTGCAGCCCGCCAAGCCTCGCGACGCGTTCGGCGCCGGGCCTCAACATAAGGTGATAGGTGTTGCCAAGCACGATCCGCGCGCCGGTGGACCGCACCGCGTCCGCCGTCATCGCCTTGACCGTCCCGGCCGTGCCGACCGGCATGAACACCGGCGTTTCGACCGAGCCATGCGCCGTGTGCAGCACCCCGGCCCGCGCGGCCCCGTCGGTAGCCAGCACTTGATAGCGTGTGCCCAGATGGGATGCGCCCAGATGGGATACGCCCAGATGGGAAACGCCCAGGTCGGGTGTGTCAGGGTCAGACATCGCGTTCCAGCAGACAGGCATCGCCGTACGAATAGAACCGGTAGCCGGCCTCGATCGCATGGGCATAGGCAGCCCGCATCCGCTGGGTGCCGGCAAAGGCGCAGACCAGCATGAACAGGGTCGAGCGCGGCAGATGGAAGTTGGTGATCAGCCGATCCACCGTCCGAAACCGATAGCCGGGCAGGATGAAAAGGGCGGTTTCCCCGGCAAAGGGCGCGATGGTGCCGTCCGGCTGGGCGGCGGTTTCCAGCAGGCGCAGGCTGGTGGTGCCGACGGCGACGATCCGTCCCCCAGCCCGCCTGACCGCGTTGATCGCGTTGGCCGCATCGGGCGTTATGGTGCCGCGTTCGGCGTGCATCCGATGCGCCGTCACATCGTCCCCGCGCACCGGCAGGAAGGTCCCGGCGCCGACATGCAGGGTCAGCGTCACGCGGCCGATCCCCGCCTGGTCCATCGCGGCCAGCAAAGGCGGCGTGAAATGCAGCCCGGCGGTAGGCGCGGCGACGGCCCCGTCATGGCGGGCGAACACGGTCTGGTAGTCGTCCGCGTCAGACGCGAGCGGACCCGCCGGCCGCGGGATATAGGGCGGCAAGGCGAGCGCGCCGGCGCGGTTCAGCGCGTCGATGAAGGCGGCATCCTGGTGGTTGAATTGCAGGATCACGCCACCATCGTCGTCTCGGCGCAGCACGGTGGCGGTCAGGTCCTTTGCGCCGTCGAAGGTCAGGACGTCGCCTGCGTGCACCCGGCGCGCGTTGCGGGCCAAAGCGTGCCAGCCCCCGGCGGCGGTGGGCTGGTCCAGGGTGATGCCGATCCGGGCCAGGCCTCTACGAGCGGTCAACTGGGCCGGAATCACGCGGGTGTCGTTGGCAACCAGCAGGTCCCCCGGGCGCAGCAGATCGGGCAGATCCCGGACCGAGCGATCGGTATGGCCGGAAGACGCAACATGCAGCAGGCGGGCGGAGTCGCGCGGCCGAGCGGGGTGGTGCGCGATGCGATTTGCCGGTAGGGCGAAGTCGAAGGCCGCGATATCGTAAGGCTCCGACTGGGTCCGTTCGGCGTCTATCACGCCGGGGTCGGCACCGCGCGCCGCAACAGCCGAACCAGCGGCACCGCGATCAGCACGGCCCAGAGTTTGCCGACCACCTGGCCGGGCAGATAGCCCAGGCTGCCAAACGCCAGCCACAGGAAGATGATCGAGTCCACAACCAATCCGATCACCGACGATGCCACCACGGCCAACATCAGCCGCCGCCGTTGCAAGGGCGTATAGACCGCGAAATCCGCCAACTCACTGATCGCAAAGGCAACCCCCGACGCCACGACCAGTGGGGCCGGTGCCACCGACGCGGACAGCACGGTGCCGCCAAGGATCGCGATCAGGCCGAAATGCAATCCCAGGCAGCGCTGCACGACGTCGCGCAGCACCAGGGCCACGCCAACGATCAGCACGCCGGATGGGGCCATCAGGCCGGGCGCCACCGGCACCAGGCACGGGCCATTCGGCACGCAGACGGTTCCGACATTGCCGATCATCCAATTGGCCAACGGGATGGACGCCAGGAAGCAGGCAAAAGCCACCCAACCGATGTTTTGTCGGGTCATCATCGGGGGCGGGTCATCATCGGGCCTGATAGGAGGATATCTCGATCAGGTTGCCGTCCGGATCGCGGCAATAGACCGACTGGATCGGGCCCAAAGCACCGGCCCGCTCCCCGGGGCCCATGACGATCTGGATGCCGCAATCGTGCAGATGGCCGACGACCTCATCCGGCGGGACGGCGGTGATGAAGCAGAGATCGGCGGTGCCGGGACTGTCGTCGACACCGGTGGGCCAGGAGCTCTGGTCTTCTCCGGCCGGGCGGACATTGATCTTCTGGCCGCCGAACTTCAGCGCGGTGCGGTTCTTGGGGCCGAATTCTTCGCGTTCCATGCCCAGGACGCGCTGATACCAGGCCGCGGTGATCTCCACGTCCTTCACGTTCAGAACGAAATGGTCGATGCGGTCGATGGTGAAGCGCATCGGAGATCCTATTCCTGTCTTGGGGTTTGCGAGGGCACGCGCTGTCCCCCTGGGCCAACGCCTCGCCCGGGACGTAGCCGATTTCGCGGGCGCCGCAAAGCCAGGACAGGGATACCGGGCGGGCATGCGGCGATCGAGACATCGCGGTGACCGCCCCGCATCCGCCGGCGCGTATCGGTGCGCCACCACCATACCCCCATGCTCGGCCGCTCGGTCGCATGGTCCGCGATGCTCCCGCCTGCCGCTTCGGCCGCCCAACCGGATGATGGGCGCGGACCGGCGGCATGCATGCAAATCGGGGCGACACCGCCGGCTGCCACCATTTTGGGCATCCGCCGGGGGCGGTCGCGTTGGTTCGGCGACTGACGGGAAACGGGTTCCGTCGAATCGCGGCGGGATTTTTCGACCGTCGAGATGCGAATCACGGTCGCGGGCCGACGAAAAGACACTGACGGCCTTCGGGTCGGGCATGCGGACAGGATCGTGGCGACGGGTGAGGGCATGCTGGATGGCCAATTGTTTACATTTTGTTCTATGAAGTCGCCCTCCCTTTGGCAAGCGGAATGCGGGGTTTTGAGCTCGAAAGCAGCCTGCCAGGGCGGATTTTCAGGCCTGAACAGCGATATGGCGGAAATATGTGCAATGGATTAACAGAATCGTCGCATTTTTGATCCGACGCTGACGGCGTTTGGGCGATTTTCGCTCATGCTCATATGACCGCGCAGGACCGGGCCGCAGACGGTTGCGATCGCGAGGAATTTCAGGGTTCCTCAGATTTCACTTTAATTGTGAATTACCGGTAATCCATTGCATATTAGCGCGGGTACAGCCGGTTTTTGTTGCGAATCAGTGCGGGACTCGGGGGGTATCGTTGCTTTTCCCGGCTGTTAACGATCCGTCTCGGTTGCCTATCCCATGTTTAGCACCCACCAAAATAAACCTCATATTATCAGTATCTTGTGCCGCCTCTGCGGCTCGTGTGGCACTACAACCGCGTCATAGGGGGTTCAGACGGTGCGTCTCTGGATCCCTCCCGGCGAGGCATCGATCCCCAGCGC
>CAMATI010000109.1 GCA_945861095.1 Asaia bogorensis
ATCATCGCACCACTTGACCATTACGTCAGAGCGCGGCTCCGTCCTGCCTGAGTGGCAGGTGCACCGAAAGTCGCGGAGCGCTGCCGATAGGATCAACCGGCTTGGGGAACCCAAGACCGGCGTGCCCACGGTTTTGCCCCTATTACCATTGGTGGGGTTCAGGCATCCGTCATGCCCGGGTATCGACCGGCTATGAACCAACCATGAAGTATCGCCGACCCGCATGGTCCCGCAACATGATTGTGACCTGACATGGCGCCGTATGACGGTCTGTAGGTTGTGGAAGGCGGGAATTTTGCGCGGTCGCCCGCGAGAGGCGCCTGTTCACATACGCGGGAGACGCCCAAACCGTCGCCGCCTGGCCTCTGACCGCCCCCGCATGATCGGGCTTCCACCGCGCTCCTACTGGGCTCCCACCGGGAAACATGATCCGCGGTCGGATGAGGTTCCGCTCCGCGCGATCATGCTTTAACCTGTCATCGTCCATCACCCCCAGGAAACACTCGTGACAGACCTCCAACCCGTCCGCGGCACACGTGACCTGATCGGCGACGACCAACGCCGGCACCGCCACGTCGCGGACACCGCGCAACGCGTCGCCGCCACCTATGGCTATGACGAATGGACCACGCCGATTTTCGAGGACACCTCCGTCTTCTCCCGCACCCTGGGCGAGACGTCCGACGTGGTGATGAAAGAAATGTACAGCTTTCAGGACCGCGGCGGCGATTCCGTCACGTTGCGGCCCGAAGGCACCGCCGGCGTCTGCCGCGCTTTGGTCAGCAACGGCCTGACCCAATCGCTGCCGCAAAAGGTGTTCTATGCCGGTCCGATGTTCCGCTACGAACGGCCGCAGAAAGGCCGCTACCGCCAGTTTCACCAGATCGGGCTGGAGCTGATCGGCCCGTCCGAACCCCTTGCGGACGCCGAGGTCATCGCCTGCGGCTGGGATATCCTCAAGGCGCTCGGGGTTGCCAACGACACCGTGCTGGAACTGAACACCCTGGGCGATCGCGACAGCCGCAACGCCTATCGCGACGCCTTGGTCGCCTATTTCACCGCGCACAAATCGTCCCTGTCACAGGACAGCCTGCACCGGTTGGAGCGCAATCCGATGCGCATCCTGGACAGCAAGGATGATGGCGACCGGCGGATCGTCGCCGACGCGCCCACCATCGCCGCCTATCTGACGGAGTCCGCCGCTACGTTCTATGCCAGTGTGCAGCGCTTCCTGACCCAATTCGGCGTGCCGTTCCGGGAAAACCCGCGGATCGTCCGCGGCCTCGACTACTATTCCCACACCGCGTTTGAGTTCGTGACCACCCAATTGGGTGCTCAGGGCACGGTGATGGCCGGTGGCCGCTATGACGGGCTGGTGGCCGAAATGGGCGGTCCGGCAACCCCTGCCGTGGGATGGGCCGCCGGGATCGAGCGCCTGTCGATGCTGCTGGACGCGGCACCCTCGTTGCCCGCCCCGGTCGCCGTGGTGCCGATCGGCGATGCCGCCGAAGCCGCCGCGCTGGGCGTGCTGCAATCCTTGCGTTCAGCGGGCGTGCGGGCCGAGATGGCCTACCGGGGCAATCTTCGCCGGCGCATGGAACGTGCCAACCGCATCGGCGCCCGGGCCGCGGTGATCATGGGACAGGACGACATCGCCAACGGTGTCGCCCAGGTCAAAAATCTGCAAACCGGCACGCAAGAGGCGGTGGCATTGGCGAAAGTCGCTGAATTCCTGTCATGAATCTGGCGCTGAAACTCGACCGGATCGCCGCCCGGGCGGACGAATTGCGGTCCATGCTGTCGGAAGGCATTTCCGGCGAGGCCTATGTCAAGGCGTCCCGGGAATTGTCGGATATCGAGCCCGTGGTCGCACGCATCGGCGATCTGCGCGCCGCCGAACGCGCCCAGATGGACGCGGAGGCGATGCTCGCCGACCCGGAAATGAAGGAACTGGCCGAAGCCGAACTTTATGACCTGAAAGACCAGATTCCGGCGCTGGAACACGAAATCCGCCTCGCCCTGCTGCCGAAGGACGAAGCGGACGACCGGTCCGCCATCCTGGAAATCCGCCCCGCCGCAGGGGGTGACGAGGCCGGGCTGTTCGCGGCCGAATTGTTCGCGATGTATCAGAAATACGCCGATCTGCGCGGCTGGCGCTTCGAAATCCTGGAATACGGCGACACCGGCCTGGGCGGATTGAAGGAAGGCATCGCGGAAATCACCGGCCGGTCCGTGTTCGCCCGCCTGAAATACGAATCCGGCGTTCATCGCGTGCAGCGCGTGCCGGCGACCGAAAGCCAAGGCCGGATTCACACCTCGACGGTCACGGTCGCGGTGCTGCCGGAAGCCGAGGAGGTCGACGTGCAAATCGATGAAGGCGATCTGCGCATCGACGTCTACCGCGCCTCGGGCGCCGGCGGGCAGCATGTGAACAAGACCGAGAGCGCGGTCCGGATCACCCATATCCCGACCGGCATCGTGGTGGCGATGCAGGAGGAAAAGAGCCAGCACAAGAACCGCGCCAAGGCGATGAAGATCCTGCGCGCGCGCATGTATGAGCAGCAGCGGGCATCGCTGCATGCGACCAGGGCAGCCGATCGCAAGTCGCAGGTCGGCACCGGGGACCGCAGCGAGCGGATCCGCACCTATAACTTCCCGCAAGGCCGGGTGTCCGACCACCGGATCAACCTGACCCTGTACAAGATCGACCGGGTCATGATCGGCGAACTGGACGAATTCATCGACGCCCTGACCGCCGAGGACCAGGCCGCTCGCCTGGCGGCCGAAGGGTGACGGGACGGTCCGGGGACGGTTTTGCCTGGGCAGAGCATCGCCGCGGTGGGGAGGAAACTCCCCCGCCCCTTGCAGGAGGCGGTTGGGGGGAGGGGTTTCCCGCAATATCCGTGCGGGATCACCCCTCCTGGGGAGGGGAAGAGCTTTCTCCCGCCGACGACGTGGACCGGCTGGCGTGACATGACGGTTGCCGAAGCGCTGCGGAACGGGGCGGCCCAGCTGCTGACCGCCGGGATCGACAACCCACGCCTGGAAGCCCGCCTCCTTCTGGCCCACGCGCTGGGATGCGCGCCCATCGCCCTGATCCGTGACCTGACGGCCCCGGTCGACACTGACGTCTACGACGCGCTGCTGAGTCGGCGGGCGAGCCACGAACCACTGGCCTACCTGGTCGGTCGACGGGAATTCTGGAGCCTGGACCTGGCGGTGTCACCCGCCACACTGATCCCTCGCCCCGACAGCGAAACCCTGGTCGAAGCGGCGTTGGCGGCCTGGAATAGCCGCCCTGGACCGTGCCGGGTGTTGGATCTGGGCACCGGCACGGGATGCCTGCTGCTGGCAATTCTCCATGACATCCCCGGTGCGTTCGGGATCGGCGTGGATCGCGCCCCGGCGGCGGCGGCCCTCGCAGCCGCCAATGCGACCAGAATTGGTCTGGCCGATCGCACGGCCTTTGTGGCAGGGGACTGGGCCAATGCTCTGGACGGCCGCTTCGATCTGATCGTCGGCAACCCGCCATATATCCCGACCTGGGAGATCGATACGCTGATGCCGGAAGTCCGCCGCCACGAGCCCGCTTTGGCATTGGACGGGGGCGCCGATGGATTGACGGCCTATCGGACCTTCATCCCGGCACTGCCGGCGTTGCTGGCGAACGGCGGAACCGCGGTGTTGGAGCTGGGTCTGGGCCAGGATGGGCCGGTTGGGGACCTGGCGCGGGCATCCGGGTTCACGACCTCGTTCCGTACCGACCTCGCCGGGATCGTGCGCGCCATCGTGTTGCGATCCGCCGAGGGGTAAAAAAACCGTTTGGCGGAATGGGATAGGCAGACTACCTTGTAACCGTGGCAGGAGCCGCCGTCAGCGGCCGGTTCCAGGCGTCCGCCTCCCCCGTACGCGGCTTCGATGCACGGGGGTGCGATGTCGGTCCGCACAAAGCCGATTGATCCAGGTTAGCCGGGGGGTGGGACTCCTCTCGGGGCGCCGATGCAAGACGCCCCAGCGAAGCGCTGGCTGCCCGCAACGGGAAAGCACGACGGCAACAGTATGAATATGAAACGCATGCGTGGCCGCAATCACCGGTCTGGTGGTGGCGGAAGCGGGGGGGGCGGAGGTGGCGGCGGAGCGCCGGTGCGCCATCATACCAGCAGCAATGTGCCCCTTAACCGCAATCATGTCTTCGACAGCAGCGGCCCGGACATGCGCGTCCGCGGGACCGCCCAGCAACTGTTCGAGAAGTACCTGCAGCTCGGCCGCGACGCGACCAGCAGCGGCGACCGGGTCATGGCGGAAGGCTACTTCCAGCATGCGGAACATTATTTCCGCATCCTGAATGCCATGAATCAGGCGGCGCAGCAGAATCAGCCACAAGGCGGGCAGCCCAGCGGACAAGGCCAACACGGTCAGCAGAGCGGCGGGCAGCGGCGTTCCTATCAGGGCGGCGACGATTCCGGCGGTGGCAACAACACGGATTCGGACGGCGACGACAACCGCGCGCCCGGTGTCGGCGACCAGCCGGAAGCGCGGGAAATCCCCATCGCCGCGGCCCCACCGGAAAACTGAATATCCGACCGACCCTGACCGGGTCGGCGACTGCTTCGCGCGCGGATATGGGTCGGTCGGACCCAAAGGCGCCGCCCGGGATTGCGACCAGTCCCGGGCAGTGAGTGGTTCCGGTCGGCGGCGAACGGAACCAGCAGGCCAAGGGCGTCGGCCGGAATCAGCCGTCCGGGCGAAATCACGCGCATCGCGCCCCCGTGACCCGCGGGCTCCGATTACCCACCGGTCCCCTCGGCCCGCGCGGCGCCGGCGCGAAAAGCGTCACGCAGCGTCGCGGCGTCCGCCCCATCAATCAAACCGTGCCGGATAAACAGGTCGATCAGCACCAGATTGACGTTGAACTTGACGTCATCGGTATCCCGCACCGTCTCCCACACCTGTCGAAGCGGCCAGAGCTCGAACGATTCGACCTCCCCATCGGCCGGGCGCGGGATGAAACCCGCCGGCAGCATCAGGTCGTAGCAGAACAGGCGGTCGCGACGCAGGCCCTCCGGCCGTTCCATCGCATAGGTAACCTGCCCGACCAGCATGGCCTGAGCGGCCAGGTCTGGTGGGATCGCCGCCTCCTCCCCCGCTTCCTTCACCAGGGTTTCGGCCGGTGACAACCCCGCCGGGACGCCACCCGCCACCACATGGTCCAGTTTTCCGGGATCCAGCAGCTTGTCCCGCGCCCGTCGAGCGACCCAGAGGTGAAGGCCGGTTGGGTGTTGGACCAGGCCGTTGACATGAACGCCGGTCGCCTGCACGCCAAACGCCGGGATGGCGCCACGGTCCAGCAGCGCCAGCACCGGACCTTCCGCACTGGCCCGCACGTCGAACGCTTCCCGCCGCCAGCGGAAAAGACCGCGCTCGGCCAGACTTTGCGCGATGGCGGCCAATGCTGCCCCATCGGTCAGGGTGACGCGGTCGCATGTCACGGCGATGGCGGGAAATCCGGCCAGAGCCCTCGCCAGATCGCGGCGCAGCCAGCCGACCCGGTCGGGTCCCACATGAAACGCCAGGCGCTCGCCGGGCAGAATCGCGTCGGTGCAAGCCGCGATGTGACGATGGAAACCTTGCGCGCGCGTCTCGGTCAGCACTGCTTCGCCTTTCAAATCCGGCGCCTTCATGCCACATGCGGGACATGAGACGATACCAGTCTGAAAAGACGGCCCCGCCGCCGCCGTCGTTGCACGTCGAACGCACCAATATGCAGACCATCCTGTCGCTGCTGCCCTATCTGTGGCCGGTCGGCAATCCAGGTGCCCGGGTGCGCGTGGTTATCGCGATCGGGTTCATGCTGCTGGCCAAGCTGGCCACGGTCTATGTGCCGATTCTGTATGGCCGAGCGGTGGACGCTCTGGTGCCGGGAACGGGGGAGCCAGGAGCGGGGGTGCCGGGAGCGGGGGTAGCCGGGCTGGTGGCGGTGCCGGCGGCGTTGATCATGGCCTATGGACTGGCACGGGTCGGCGCGGCAGGCTTCGGCGAGATCCGCGACGCATTGTTCGCGTCCGTGCAGCAGCGCGCGGTGCGATTGCTGGCGTTGCGCACCTTCCGTCATCTGCACGATGTCAGCCTGCGGTTTCATATGGACCGCCAGACCGGCGGCATGTCGCGCATTATCGATCGTGGCACCCTGGGCATGCAGTCGGTGCTACGTTTGGCCGTGTTCAACGTGGTGCCGACGGCGCTGGAGCTGATCCTGGTCACCGGGATCATCTGGTACATGTTCGACTGGCGCTACGCGGCGGTCACCCTGGTCGCGGTGACGGGCTATGTCGCCTTCACCACGTTGCTGGCCGGTGCGCGCGGCCGCTATCGGCGCACCATGAACGACACCGACAACGACGCCTCCAACAAGTCGCTCGACAGCCTGCTGAATTACGAAACCGTCAAATATTTCAATAACGAACGCCATGAGGCCGACCGCTACGACCATGCGCTCGCCCGGTATGAGCGCGCCGCGGTCAGGGTGCAGGTGTCATTGAACCTGCTGAACCTGGGTCAGGCCGTGATCATCGCCGTCGGCCTGACCGCGATCATGCTGATGGCCGCCAGCGAAATGTCCAGCGGCACCATGACGATCGGCAAATTCGTCCTGGTGAACACCTACCTGATCCAGCTCTACCAGCCGCTGAACTTCCTGGGCATGGTCTACATGACCATCAAGCAGGGCCTGGTGGACATGGAGCAGATGTTCGCCCTGCTGCGGGTGGAACAAGAAGTCCGCGACAAGCCGGGCGCGGTGGCACTGGCCACCCACCTGGGCGACGGCGCGGCCGGCGAGGTGCGCTTCGAGGCTGTGCGCTTCGGCTACCGACCCGACCGCGAAATCCTGAAAGGCGTCGATTTCGTCATTCCAGCCGGGCGGCGGCTGGCCATCGTCGGCCCCACCGGCGCCGGCAAATCCACCATCAGCCGCCTGCTGTTCCGCTTCTACGACGTGACCGGCGGGCGCGTCCTGATCGATGGGCAGGACGTGCGCGACGTGGCGCAGGACAGCGTGCGGGCCGCCATCGGCGTCGTGCCGCAGGACACCGTCCTGTTCAACGACACGATCCGCTACAATATCGGCTATGGCCGGCCCGGCGCGTCCCAATCAGAAATCGAGCAAGCCGCTCGGCAGGCCCAGGTCCACGATTTCGTCCTTGCTCTGCCAGACGGCTACGACACCAGGGTAGGGGAACGCGGCCTGAAACTGTCGGGCGGAGAAAAGCAGCGCGTGGCCATTGCCCGAACCATCCTGAAAGACCCTCGCATCCTGATCCTGGACGAGGCCACCAGCGCCCTGGACACGCGGACCGAACAGGATATCCAAACCGCGCTTCGGGCGGTGGCGAGCCATCGCACCACCCTGGTGATCGCGCACAGGCTGTCCACGGTCGTCGACGCCGATGAAATCGTGGTGTTGCGAGACGGCGCGGTCGCCGAACGCGGCACCCATGCCAGTCTGCTGGCCGATGCGGGGCTTTATGCCAGCATGTGGGCCATGCAGGCCGCCGAACAGGATTCCGAACCGGCGCGGCCCGGTTGAACGCCCGATCCCGATCAGGAAAGACCCCCAACCATGCAAGCAGGTTCCGACGATCCACCGCCCTCCGAGCTAAGCCACGCCGGCGCCGTCGTCGACAAGGCGATCGAGTATATGACCGGACAGAATATCGGGTCCCTAGCGATCGCGTCTGCCCTGCTGGGCGGGTCCATGGCGTTGCTGGCCCGCGGGCTGGACGATGAGGCGATCGTCCGCATCCTGCAAAATGCCATCGCCAGCGTGCGGTCCGGGGAACTTCGAGGCCAGACCGGGCATGCCTGAACGCCCGCGTCGGACAGGTTCTTTGCGGGTTTCCGGCGATCGGACGAGACTCATCCTTGACGCCGGCGCCCCCAATCGTCATAACCCGCGCCTTCCGACCAGACCGAGGAATAGAGTTTAATGTCTCGCCGCTGTGAGATCACGGGCAAGGGCGTGTTGAGTGGCAACAACGTCAGCCACGCAAACAACAAGACCCGCCGCCGTTTCCTGCCAAACCTGCAGGTGACTTCGCTGTTGTCCGACATTCTGGGCAGCGAGGTCCGTATGCGGCTCTCGACCCGGGCTATCCGTACCGTTGAGCACAACGGGGGCATCGACGCATTCCTGCTGGGTACGCCCAACACGAAACTGACCCCGGAAGGCAAGCAACTCAAGCGCCGGATTGAACGCGCCCGCGACAAGCGCGCCGCACGCGTCGCCGCCTGAAACGCCCGCCCGCGGCACACAATGCCCGGGCGTTAACCAATTCTTCGGGATATCCAGTCAATCTGACGGCATGAGATTGACCGATATCGTGATGCTCGGACTGGCGGTTATTGCCGCTGGACTGAGCCTTGGATTGGCTGCCCTTCTGACCCGTTCGCGCATTGCGCTGGCCTCGGCCCGCGCCGAGCGTGATCGCGCAAAGATCGCGGAAGCGGCCACGACCCGCGTCCTGCGGCTGTCGGTCACCGATCTTCGCGCCGACGCCATGCGCCTGTTGGGGCATGCGGAACAGATGACCCTTCAGACGCCGGAGCCGTCCGCCGATATGACCGGCGTGCTGGCGGCAATCCGACAGATCCTGGAACTGGCAGACGACATGCAGGACCATGCCGTTCCCGGTGCGTCCACTCGCCGTCTGGAACTGGAAACCCTGGAACTGCAACCGTTGCTGGCCGATGCGATAGAGGCCGTGACCGCGACACTTGGCCCCAGCGATCGGCATTGGCGAATTGCCCGGGCAGTGCGCGATTGCGGCCTGATCATCGACCGGCGCGCGATGGCCCAGGTCCTGGGACGCGTGCTAGGCAACGCCGCACGCCACTCCCGCCACGGCGATTGGATCGACGTTTCCGTGGAACGCCGCAATGGCGGCCTGACCCTGATCGTGGAGGACGAAGGCGCCGGCCTGATGGCGGTGCAGCGCCCAACACCGTCCAACGCCCCCAACAGTCGTGGCCTGGGGCTTGGTCTGGTGCTGGCACGCGTGCTGATGGAAGCCCAGGGTGGTTACCTGACCGTCGAGTCGACCGCGCGCGTCGGCACCAAAGTGTCGCTCGGCTTTCCCCCGGAGCGGGTCGCATCCGCGGATAAGGCGGCTGTCGTGAAGTTCGCCGCCTAGGCGGCTGGCGTTTGGTCTGCCGCATGGGCGGCGGGCGTGAAACCTGCCGCATGGGCGGATGTCGTTTGGTCTGCCGCATGGGCGGCCGTCGTGAAGTGTGCCGCATAGGCGGCGGGGGGCCCGCGATCAGACTTGGCGCGCCGCCCGCAGAGCCGCCTCCAGCCGCTTGGCGGTGTCCGTGGCAAGCGACGCCGGCGTTCCCGCAAATCCCATCACCAGCCCGGCCATCCGGGGCGGCTCGGCATTCGTCGCCTGGGCATCCGCCGACACATCCCGACCGGCGTCCCCCGCGTAGTAGGCCGCCAATGGCGCAACCGCCAGATCGCGGGTCCGGCAGGCGGCCACCGCGGCCGCCTCATCCGCGCCATCGGGCAAGCGAGCAACCATATGCAGCCCACCCGGCGCGGCGAGGGGCTGCACGAGCGTGACATATTTCGCCATCGCCGCCAGCAGCGCGGACCGCCGCCGAGCATACTCCGTGCGCATGCGTCGGATGTGCGGGGCCAGCAGACCCTGACGCATGAACTCGGCCAAGGTTGCCTGCCCCAGCGCATCGGTCCCGCGATCCATCAACGTGCGAGCCCGCACGAATGCCGGCACCAGCGGCGCCGGAACAACGGCGAAGCCCAGTCGCAACGCCGGTGCCAAGGTCTTGCTGAACGTGCCGCAATAGATGACGCGCCCGGCCTTATCCAGGCTGGCCAGCGGCGGCAGCGGCCGGCCCTCCCACCGAAACTCCGAGTCGCAATCGTCCTCCAGAACCCACGCATTCGCGCGTCCGGCCCATTCCAGCAACGCCAGGCGGCGCCCGATCGGCAACGCCCCGCCCAGCGGCGTGGCATGTGATGGAGCCACCAGCGCGAGGCGCGCCAAGGGTGCACGTCGGATACCGGCGGCGACGTCCATCCCTTCCGCATCGCTGGTGACCGGCACCGGAACCGCTCCGGCGGCGATCAACGCCCCTCGACCGGCGATATAGCCGGGATTTTCGACCCAGGCCGCATCGCCGGGGTCCAGCAGCAACTCGGCCGCCGTGCGCAACGCCTGTTGCGTGCCGGCGGTGATCACGATGCAGCCCGGGTCGGCCAAGAGCCCACGCGTCGCCGCCAGATGCGCGGCGATTTGTTCCCGCAGGCTCAACAGCCCAAGCGGCGGCGGATAGCTGGCCAACTCTCCGGACCAGTCCTTCAGCACGCGGGCGGCGCAACGCGCCCAGGCCTGCGCGGGGAACAGATCGGGTGCCGGCAGCCCACCGGCCAGCAGCATGCCGATATCGGCACTTCGTGCGGTGGCGCTTGCCGGCACTTGGGCAAGCCGCTGGCCACGCAGCGACAATGCGCTGGCCGCGATTGGAGACGGGGCCGCCTGGGCCGGAGCGGCGTCGGGCAGGTCGGTGGCGACGTAGGTTCCACTGCCGGTGCGGGCGCGGACATATCCCTCCGACGCGAGGCGTTCATAGGCCAGCACGACCGTCTGGCGGGCAACGCCGAGCTCGCCGGCCAAAGCGCGGGTCGGCGGCAAGCGCGCGCCCGCGGGCAGGCTTCCCGCCAGGATACCCTGACGAAGTCGTTCAAAGACCGAATGTTGACGGGTTTGGTCTGGAGCAAGCATGGGATATACACCGATCCGGTCGGTCCAATTGCACCGTAGACGTGCAAATCCCTAACGACAAGCCGTCTCAACGGCGAGTCGTCTCACAGTGGCGAGACTGGCTGCTTGGCCCCGGGAGGCTAAGGATAGGCCGCCAACGGCGTGCGGCTGACGCACGGACGACCCGGGGGCTGCGTCCGTATCACCTCGACCATTCGGCAAGCATGCATGGTTGCTGGTCGCGCATGCGCTCTGGGCACGCGCGGCAGACCTACGTCAAGGGCGTCTTGCGCGGCCGGCTTCAATGCTCCGGCCGCATGGGTGCCCCGCTCTCAGCGGGGCAGGAAATCTGTCAGAAGCCTTCTCGCTCCAGCCGCTTGCGCTCCAGCTTACGGGCGCGGCGCACGGCCTCCGCGGCTTCGCGGGCGCGACGCTCGGACGGCTTTTCGTAATGCCGACGAAGCTTCATCTCTCGGAAAATGCCTTCCCGCTGCATCTTCTTCTTGAGCGCCTTAAGCGCCTGATCAACGTTGTTGTCACGCACGAGGACTTGCACTTGGCCGCCTGCTCCTTTCCTGGGGCGCCCCCGACGATCGGGGGCGAACACATACGCCCGCAGCCAGAGTCCCGGCGCGGGGAGTGGACCTATAACATGGCGGTCAAACGAGACAAACCCTATTCTGATCGCCGGACAGTTTGATCGGCAAACCCTGTTCCGACCGGAGACACGCGGAGGTGGCATGGCCATTCTGAAAATTGCCCGCATGGGCCACGAGGTGCTGCTGCGAAACTGCGATCCCGTCTCCGACCCCGGGGCGCCGGAGATCCGTCGGCTGGTGGCCGATATGATGGAAACGATGGAAGACGCGCCCGGCGTCGGCCTCGCCGCGCCACAGGTGTATGTGCCGCTGCGCCTTTTCGTCTTTCGCGTGCCGGGAAGCCGATCGGCGGACGACCCCGAGGACGCGCAGGTGGGCAACACCGTGCTGATCAACCCGGTCGTAGAACTTCTGGGGGAGGAGCGGGTCCTGGGCTGGGAGGGCTGCCTGTCCATCCCCGGCATGCGTGCCGCCGTTCCCCGGGCAAACCGGATCCGCTATCGGGGCGTGGATTGCGACGGCAACACCGTCACCCGGGAAGCAACCGGCTTCCACGCCCGCGTGATCCAGCACGAATACGATCATCTGAACGGCGTGCTCTATACCATGCGCGTGACCGATTTCCGCCTGTTCGGGTTCAACGAGGAACTCAACCGCGCGGCCGAACAGCAAGCGGAGGCCAAGGAATGATGTTCGCTCCCCCCGAACGCGGCGCGGAACGCGACAGCGCGCTCGACGCCATGCTCTCTCACGTCCCATTCGACGGCTGGACCCGCCAATCCCTCCGGCTCGGCCTTGTCGACGCCGGCATGCCGGAGGATGAGGCCGACCTGCTGTTTCCCGGCGGCGCCGTCGACATGGTGGAAGCGTTTTGCGACCTGGCCGATCGGCGGATGGAGCAGGAGGCGGCCGCGATCGCGGAGACCCGGGTTTCTCGGCGGGTGCGCGCGGTGGTCGCGCTGCGTCTGCGGCAGAACCACCCGCACAAGGACGCGATCCGCCGAGCCATCGCGATCCTGGCACTCCCGCGCAACGCCTGGGCCGCAACCGGCTGCACCGCCCGCACCGTCGATACCATCTGGCGCGCCGCCGGCGACCGATCCGCCGATTTCAGTTGGTACACCAAACGGGCCATCCTCGGGTCGGTCTACGGTGCCACCCTGTTGTACTGGTTGCGCGATTTCAGCGAGGACGACGCGGAAACGCTCGCGTTCCTGGATCGCCGGTTGGCCGGGGTGGGCCGCATCGGTTCCCTGCGCCGGCGCACCGAGACCATGCTGACCCGCTTCCGCCCGGCCTGATCCGCGCTGCTTCCTCAGATATCGCGCTCCTTCCCCAGATATCGCGCTCCTTCCCCAGATATAAGGACAAGCACGACCATGACCGATCGCTACGCAGCCTACACCCGCCTCAGCTTTGACCGTCCGCATCCGCGCGTGCTGCGGATCACGATGGGCACCGGTGCCGGTCTGTCGCCGGTGGATGCCGTGATGCATGGGGAGCTCGGCGAAATCTGGCGCGATGTGGACAAGGACCCAGAGGTGAACGCGGTGATCCTGACCGGCGGTCCGACCGCGTTTTCGGCCGGTGGCGACTTCAGGATGATCCAGGAGATCATGGACGATTTCGATACCCGCGCCCGGGTTTGGAAAGAAGCCCGCGACATGGTCTACAACATCATCAACTGCTCGAAGCCCGTGATCAGCGCGATGCGCGGGCCGGCGGTGGGCGCCGGCCTGGTATGCGGCCTGCTCGCCGACATTTCGATCGCCAGTAAGAACGCCCGCATCATCGACGGCCATACCCGCCTGGGCGTGGCCGCGGGGGATCACTCGGTGATCGTCTGGCCGCTGCTGTGCGGGTTGGCCAAGGCCAAATACTACCTGCTGTTGTGCGATTCGGTGTCCGGCGAGGAAGCCGAACGGATTGGACTGATATCGTTGGCGGTCGACGACGAAGAACTGGATGCCAAAGCCCAGCTTCTTGCCATCCGCCTGGCCGAGGGCGCTCAAAGTGCGATCCGCTGGACAAAATACGCGCTGAACAACTGGCTGCGCATGGCCGGGCCGTCCTTCGATGCGTCCCTGGCCCTGGAGTTCCTGGGATTCACCGGTCCGGAAGCGCGGGAAGGACTTACCGCCCACCGTGAAAAGCGCCGCCCGGTGTTCCCGACTGGGTCCCCGGTCTGATTGGACCGATCAAACCGGGCAATCGACCCTAAGGCGAACCGTCCGGTTGGCAGGGTGATATGCCTGCCAGCCATCGTGCCTGGCACCCTACTACAAAAGCTTCCCTTCGAACGGCGGCAGCAAATCGGGTGCCTCGAACTCCAGCACCCACAGGTCGGGGTCGAATTTGATCTGTCGAGCGACATAGGAGTCTACGGTTTCCTGGTCGACGGGTGCGGCCCCGGTTGCCCGCATCCAGGCCTGCGACCCGTCGGCGGCACGCATTTGCGACAGGACGCACATCCCCTCCCGCCCATGCAGAACCACCAGCACACCCCCGGCATCCGGGTCCCCCTTGCGCAGCACCATGCCCGGCCGACCGTCGCGATCGCCGAGGCGCAGCGCGATGCTGACCCACAAGCCCACCTTTACTCTTGGTACCGCCATCAGCGTGTCTCCTCGAACCTCGGTTCGCCCGGATTGGCGGACACCCCAACAGGCTGGCGCCCATTATGGCAACGCCAATCCGCCACCTTCGATCGGCAGAGCCAGGCCCGTGATGTTGCGCGATTCCGGACGCAACAGCCAGACCACCGCATCGGCGATTTCCTCCGGCAGCGCCACCCGACCGGTCGGCACGCCCGCCGCCGCCTGCTCCGGCGTGATCCCCAGATCGCGGTATCGCGCATGCGCCATGTCGGTATCCACCCAGCCCGGGCACAACGCGTTCACGGTAATGCCGCGCGCCGCGACCGCCAGCGCCAATGCCCGGGTCAGCCCGACCACGCCATGCTTGGCGGCGCAATAGGCGGTCTGATCGGGCACGCCGCGCAACCCCAGCACGGAGGCGATGTTCACGATCCGCCCGGTCCCGTCCGGCAGCAACGGCAGCGCCGCCTTGCAGCAATAATAGGTGCCATTCAGGTTGCTGCCGATGATCGCATGCCAAAGCATGTCGTCCCCATCCAGGCTGTTGGCACCCGCCAGACCGGCACAATTCACCAGCGCATCCAGCCGTCCATGCCGCCTGCCAGCCACACCGAACAGATCCCGCACCGCGGCGGCGTCGGCCACGTCGCATGCGACGAAATCGGGATCGGCATCCGCCGGCGCCCGACGAGCCGTCGTCAGCACGCGCCATCCATCCGCGCGCAACCGCGACGCCACCGCGCGTCCAATCCCGCGCGTGCCCCCGGTCACGATCGCGACCTTCGGGTCCAACAATTCGGCCGCTTTCATTGCGCCGTCCCGCCGCCATCGACGGGCAGCACGACCCCGGTCATGAACGATGCCGCATCGGAAGCCAGGAATGCCACGACCTGGGCGATTTCCTCCGGGCGCGCGAAGCGCCCCAGGGGAACGCCCGATTTGTAGAAATCCGCCGAGGACGTGGGAAACCGATCCGGATAGGTCGCCGCCAGATCGGTGATGACCTGGCTCAACATGGCGGTGTCGGTGCTGCCGGGTGCGATCGCATTCACCCGAACGCCGAATTTCGCGAAATCCAGCGCCGCCGAACGGGACAACTGCGCGATCGCCGCCTTGCTGGCCCCATAGGCGGCGCTCACCTGTTTGCCGATCAACGCCTGGTCGGACGCGATATTGATGATCGACCCGCGCCCACGCGCGATCATCCCGGGCAGCACGGCGCGCATCAACGCATAGCCCGCCAGGAAATTGACCCGGAACACGCGCTCCACCTCGGACACCGGGGTTTCCAGGACCGAGCCCAGCACCGTGATCCCGGCATTGTTTACCAGAATATCGAACGGGCCGCGTTCGGCGACGACCGCGGCCAGCGCGGCTTCCAGATTGGCGGTGTCCGACAGGTCGAATTCGGGCAGATCCAGCCCGGTCACTTCGACGCCGTCATGCGCCAGGACCGTGGCGATCGCCCCGCCGATGCCGCCTCTATGGCCGGTCACGATGGCGCGCCGGCCAGAGAGGCCGAAACTTATCGCGGGCTGCATCTTGCCTCCTGTCATGCTGCTGCCATTCTGCGGTCTTCGGGGGCGGTATGCTACAGAGGGATGTAACCAGAATGAAAGCTCCGCGACCCAGATGATCGCGTGGATCCCACCGGGCGGCGTGCGGTGCTGACCATCAGCCAGGTGGGACGGCGCTTTCCGGGCGGTATCGAGGCACTGCGCGACGTCTCCCTCACCCTCGCCCACGGCGATTTCCTCGCATTGCTCGGCCCCTCCGGCTGCGGCAAATCGACCTTGCTGCGCCTGATCGCCGGATTGGACCAACCCGATAGCGGCAGTCTGCGCTGGGATGATGGCCGGCCGCCGGCGCCGGGCAGCATCGGCTACGTCTTCCAGGACGCCACCCTGATCCCCTGGGCCAGTGCCGCCGAGAACGTCTATCTGCCGCTGCGTCTGCGTGGGATTCCGCGCAACCAGGCTCAGGCCGATGTCCAGGCGGCGCTCGCGCGGGTCGGGTTGGCGGGGTTCGAGGCCGCTCGCCCGCGGCAATTGTCCGGCGGCATGCGCATGCGGGTCTCCATCGCCCGTGCCCTGGTCACCCGCCCAAGCGTACTGCTGATGGATGAGCCGTTCGCGGCCCTGGACGAATTCACCCGCAACCGACTGCAGATCGATCTGCTGGCGCTGTGGCGCGATGTCGGCTGCATGATCGTGTTCGTCACGCACTCGATCTACGAAGCGGCCTTCCTGGCGCGACGCATCGTTCTGATGACTCCCCGGCCGGGGCGAATCGACCAGGAAATAGCATCGCCTTTGGACCACGGCCCCGAAACCAGGCTCGATCCGGCCTATGCGGCGCTGGTTGCCCGGGTCACCCGTGCGATGGAACAGGCCCTCGAGAGCACCATCCCAGGGGGCGGCATCCCAGGGGGCACCATCCCAGGGGGCACCATCCCAGGGGACAACATCCCAGGGAGCACCATCCAGGGGATCACCGCGAGCAACCCATGAACACCGCTGTATTGCCCACCCTGTTCGCCGCGCTGGCCATCGCGATATGGGAAATCGCGGTGCGGGCAACCGGCGTGCCCGACTATCTGGTGCCCGGGCCGATCGCAATCGTCGCCGCCTTCATCGCCGACCCAACCGGCCTGCTGATATCGCTGGGATCGACCCTGATCGTGACCTTCGCCGCCCTGCTGGTCGCATCCACCCTGGGCGTGCTGATGGCCATGGCCATGGCCGCCAGCCGGCTGGCCGAAGCGGCGATCCAGCCCTGGGCCGTGGTGCTCCAGGTCACGCCGCTGCCGGCCATCGCGCCGCTGATCATCATCTGGGTGGGCGACCCGTTCACGTCCCTGGTCGTGTGCGCCACGGTGGTCGCGTTCTTCCCAATCTTCGCCAACACGGCGACCGGCCTCGCCTCTCCCCCGGCCGAGTTGGCGGATCTGTTCCGCCTGTATGGGGCCGGACGGATGCGGACCCTGATGTTGTTGCGCCTGCCCGCCGCCTTGCCGTATTTCCTGACCGGGTTGCGCATATCCGGCGGCCTGGCCCTGGTGGGCGCCGTGGTGGCCGAATTCGTGGCCGGGTCCGGCGGATTCGCCTCTGGTCTGGCATACCGAATCCTGGAGGCGGGATACCGCTTGCAGGTGCCGCGCATGTTCGCCGCCCTGGTCCTGTTGTCGCTGGCCGGGGTCGCGATCAACACCGGCCTGGCGGCGCTGAGCCGCGTGATTCTGCGGTGGAGGGGAGACGCATGACCGAACCGAGCCTGCTGATCTTCGGCCTGGGCTACACGGCGCGGGCGATTGCCGCGATCGCCGGGATGACGACGATCGGCACATCCCGCTCGGCAGCGACCGGGTGCATCCCGTTCGACGCGGCCGAACCGGCCATCGCCACGGCCACGCATCTGCTGATTTCCACCCCGCCCGGCCCGGATGGCGACCCCGTGCTGGCGCTTTACGCCGATGCGATCCGCCGAATGCACGATCTGCGCTGGATCGGCTATCTGTCCAGCACCGTTGTCTATGGCAACCGGGACGGCGGCTGGGTCGATGAGGACACGCCAACCCAACCGACCCAGGCCCGCGGGCAAAGACGGGTCGAGGCGGAAACCGCCTGGGCGGCATTTGCCTCCGCCTGTCGCGTGGATATTTTCCGCCTCGCCGGCATCTACGGCCCCGGCCGTTCCGCCTTCGACGATCTGCGCGCGGGAAAGGCGCGCCGGACGATCAAGCCAGGGCACCAGTTCGGCCGCATCCATCGCGACGACATCGCCCGCGCGGTGGTCGCGGCGATGCACCAGGATCGGGACGCCGGAACCCGCGTCCTGAACCTGTCCGACGACGAACCGAGCGAGAGCGCCGATGTGGTGACGGAGGCGGCGTCCCTGCTGGGGATCGAGCCGCCACCGCCGATCGCCTTCGCCGCCGCACAACCCACCATGAGCCCCATGGCGCTCGGCTTTTGGGCGGAAAACCGCAAGGTCGCCAGCCGGAAGACCCAGGATGCACTCGGGCTGCACTGGCTGTATCCCAGCTATCGCGAGGGCCTACGCGCCATCCTGGCCCAGGAGCGCGCCGACC
>CAMATI010000110.1 GCA_945861095.1 Asaia bogorensis
CGGCCCAGTTTGAACACGCCGGCCAGGATCTGGAAGACGCCCATCAGAATCGTGGCGGCGAACAGATATTGGACGCCGTGATCGCGCACCAGGTCGGTCATCAGCACCGCCGTCGCCGCCGTGGCCGCCGAAATCATCGCCGGTCGGCCACCGACAAACGCGATCACGCACGCGATCACCACCGAGGCATACAATCCAACCTTGGGGTCGACGCCGGCGATAACGGAGAAGCCGATCGCCTCTGGGATCAGGGCCAAGGCGACCACGATCCCGGAAAGGAAGTCGGCGCGAAAATTACTGAACGACCAGTCACGCCGAAGGGCTGCAATCAAATTCATGACCTGGGGAATCCGCAACTGGACACGGCAACCGCCAGCAGGAACCGCCGCGGTCAGCGCTGCCTCTGGGATGTTATCCGGCGGATTGGCGGCCGGAGGAGCCACCCGGGGTTTCACCGGGTCCGAGCGGGTCCAGGACCATAGGACCGGGTTCTGATGCAATGCAACATCAGGGAGGCTGTCTTTTGCGGTCGGACCCGGAATCGTCGATCTGGCGTCGTGCCGACCGGCCTCGATAATCGGTCCGGCCGACAGGACGTGGCCCGATCATCCGATCGGGTCCTTGTCGACCGCCGCGAAAGCCGCCATCTCGGTGGGGCCTTCGGTTCGGTCGTCCCGCGCCCATGCCCGCCAGTCCGGGCAATTTTTCGGGGAGTGTCCCATGCTTGCCAGCTTTCCCTTCGACAACAGCTATGCCCGCCTGCCGGACCGCTTCTATGCGCGCCTGGCGCCGACCCGGGTGGCCGAACCGCGGCTGATCCGGGTGAACACGGCACTGGCGGACGCGCTGGGGCTGGACCCAGCGGCGCTGTCCAGCCCGGACGGAGTAGCGGTGCTCGCCGGAAACCAGGTGCCGGACGGCGCCGCGTCCATCGCGCTTGCCTATGCCGGGCACCAGTTCGGCAATTTCGTGCCGCAACTCGGCGACGGGCGCGCCTTGCTGCTGGGGGAGGTCGTGGGACGGGACGGGGTGCGGCGGGACATCCAACTGAAAGGGTCCGGCCCGACCCCGTTTTCCCGCAACGGCGACGGCCGCGCGGCGCTGGGACCGGTGTTGCGCGAATATCTGGTCAGTGAGGCGATGGCGGCCCTCGGCGTGCCGACCACCCGCGCGTTGGCCGCGGTGACGACCGGGCAACTGGTGTACCGGGAACAGAAGCTGCCGGGCGCGGTGCTCACTCGGGTGGCGTCCAGCCATCTGCGGGTCGGCACGTTCCAGTATTTTGCCGCGCGCGAGGATATCGACGCGCTTCGTCAACTGTCCGACTATGCCATCGCGCGGCATTACCCCGACGCCGCCAACGCCGACGATCCTTACGCCGCACTGCTGGCGGGCGTGGTGGGACGACAGGCGGATCTGGTGGCGAAGTGGCTGCTGATCGGCTTTATCCACGGGGTGATGAACACCGACAACAGCGCGATTTCCGGCGAGACCATCGATTTCGGTCCCTGCGCCTTCATGGATGCCTACAATCCGGGGACGGTGTTCAGTTCCATCGATCATGCCGGTCGTTACGCCTATGGCAATCAGCCAAGTATTGCGCACTGGAACATGGCGCGTCTGGCGGAAACCCTGCTGCCGCTGCTGGCGGACGATCAGGAAGCCGCCATGACCTCGGCAAAGGCGGTGATCGGGGGGTTCGCCCCGCGCTTCCAGGCTGCCTATCTGGGCGGGCTTTCCCGCAAGATCGGGCTATCCGGGGCGGATGATGGCGATCCGGACCTGGCGCAGGGCCTATTGAAAGCGATGGCGGAGAATGGCGCCGATTTCACGTTGACCTTCCGTCGCCTGGCCGATGCCGCCGTCAGCCCGGATGCCGACGGGGCGGTCCGCGCCCTGTTCGCCAACCCAGGCGCCTATGACGACTGGTCGAAGCAATGGCGCGAACGTCTGCGTAACGACCCGATCGCCCCGGACGCTCGCCGGACCGCGATGAATGAAGTCAATCCCATCTACATCCCGCGTAACCATCTGGTGGAGGAAGCCCTGGCGGCGGCCGTCGAACACAACGATTTTACGCCGTTCGAGTGGCTGTCGGAAGTGCTGTCCCGCCCCTTCGAGGAACGCCCCGGGTTCGAGCGCTACAGCCTGCCGGCACAGTCCGACCAGCGAGTCTATCAGACCTTCTGCGGCACCTGAGCGCTGTCCGTCGGGTCTGGCACCTGGGGTGGGGTGGGAAGGGCGGGGCTTCCGCCCCGGACCCCGACCAGGGGCGCTGCCCCTGGACCCCACCAAAGGCGCGGCCTTTGGAATGCGATTCTTTTGGTGGGTTTGAGGATACGGCCCTGCACGGACGGTGATAGGTCCGTGTCGGGCCGTCTCCTCAAACCCACCAATGGTCCGGGTTCCAAGGGCCGTCGCCCTTGGTGGGGGTCCAGGGGGCAAAGCCCCTTGGTGGGGTTCCGGGGCGAAGCCCCGCCGCTTGCGGCCCAGCCCCAATTACGCTGCATTGTCCCTCGACGAACCAGGAGCATCCCCCATGGGCAAGGAAATCCGCCTGCTCTCCACCAGCGCCATCCTGGGCTATGGCTTCCCCGAAGCCTCCCTTCGGGCTGGTCTCGATCGCAAGCCCGACATGATCGGCGTGGACGGCGGCAGTTCCGATCCCGGGCCGCATTACCTGGGCATCGGCAAGCCGTTCTGCTCCCCCATCGCCATCCGCCGCGACTTGCGCCTGATGCTGCACGCCGCCATCGCCCAGAAAATCCCCTTGGTGATCGGCACCTGCGGCGGCGCGGGCGGGGAGCCGCATCTGGACCTGGTCGCCAACATGGCGCGGGAGATCGCGCGCGAGGACGGGCTGCACTTCAAGCTGGCCGTCATCCACGCCGAACAGAGCCAGGCCGAGATCAAACGCCGCGTCGCCAAAGGCTGGGTGCACGGCCTAGCGCATCAGCCGCCGCTGGATGACGCGACGATCGAACGGTCGACCCGCATCGTCGGCATGATGGGGCCGGAACCCTTCATCGAGGCTTTGGACAACGGCGCCCAGGTCGTTCTGGCCGGGCGCAGCAGCGATCCCGCGCCCTGGGCCGCCGCCGCGATCCGCGCGCAATTGCCGCCCGCACCCGCCTGGTATGCCGGCAAGATGCTGGAATGCGGCGCCACCCCGTCGATCCCCAAGGGCCATGACTGCCTGTTCGTCACGGTGCGGGAGGATCACGTCGAGTGCGAGCCGACCAATCCGATCCGCCGCTGCACGCCGCTGTCGATCGCCAACCACTCGCTGCACGAAAACAGCAGTCCCATCCATCACATAGAGCCCGGCGGCATGCTGGACACGTCCGACTGTCGCTTCGACGCCGTCAGCGACCGGGCCGTTCGCATATCCGGCATGCGTTGGAATCCGGCCGAACGCTACACCGTGAAGCTGGAAGGCGTGGAGATGGCCGGCTATCGCTCGGTCTGCATCTGCGGCACGCGCGACCCTTTGCTGATCGGGCGGGTCGATAATTTCCTCGAATCCGTCCGCCAGGAAGTCCTGACCAAGGCCGCCGCGTTCGGCGCCGAGCCGGATAGCTACAAGTTGGGCATCCGCGTCTATGGCCGCGACGGGGTCATGGCCGCGCGCGAGCCGCTGCGCGACGCCCTGCCGCACGAACTTGGCTTCGTCATTGAAGTCGTCGCCCAACAAAGCCAGGAAATGGCCAGCGCCGTGCTCGGCATGGCGCGCACCAACATGCTGCACACCGATTTCCCGGGCCGTTTGTGCCGGGAGGGCAACATGGCCTTCCCGTTCTCGCCCTCCGATATCGAGGTCGGCCCGGTGTATCGCTTCAGCGTCTACCACGTGACCGAGGTCGACAATCCGACCGAATTGTTCCCGATCGAATACGAGATGGTGTGACATGGGCCTGATCCGAGACGTCGCGCGAGTCTGCAAGAGCAAGAACGCCGGGCCGTTCGAATTGACCATCGATGTGGTGTTCGACGATGCCGAAACATTCCAGCGTGTGAAGGCAACCGGCGTGCTGTGTCCGGATCTGTTCGCGCGCCTTTACAACGTGAAGGCGGAACACGTGCTGTTCACCCCCTATGACGCCGCCTTCGCGTTCAAGGCCACCTTCCCGCGGCTGGTGCCGTCGGGGGAGTTCGGCGACACCGATGTCTATGGTTGCCAGCAGCACGCCCCGCTGTTGGACGTCGATTTGCCAATCTGAGTGTCCGTTCGGATAGTTATTGAAAGAAAGACCAAGACGATGCCGTCTCCCTCTCGCATGATGACCCTGGTCGCGTTCCTCCAGGCGCAGAACTGTTCGAACCTGCCCGGCTCCTGGCGGCATCCGTCGACGATGCTGGATTTCATGACGCCGGAATACTACCAGCGTATCGGTCGCGTGCTGGAAGACGGGAAGATCCAGATGGCGTTCTTCGACGACCGTCTGGCGTTGCCCGATCTTTACACGGGCAACCACCTGGAAGCGATCGGCGCCGGCGTGCGCGCGGTGAAGATGGACCCATCCACCATCCTGATGGCCATGGGCATGGCGACCAGCAAGCTGGGCCTGGGGACGACCTACTCCACCACCTATTACGAGCCGTACCACGTCGCCCGTGTCTTCGCGACCATGGATCTGATGCTGAAGGGCCGGGTTGCCTGGAACATCGTGACCTCGCTCAACAGCGCCGAAGCACTGAATTTTGGCCGCGAGGAGCACATGGAACACGACGCGCGCTACGATCGCGCCGATGAGTTCATGCAGGTCGTCATGGGCCACTGGAACACGTGGGAAGACGACGCGCTGATCCTGGACAAGGAAACCAACCGTTTCGCCGATGCCACCAAAGTGCACAGGCTGGATCACAAGGGCGCCTATTTCAACTCACGTGGCCCGTTCAGCGTGCCGCGCTCGCCGCAGGGTCACCCGGTGCTGATCCAGGCCGGGCAGTCCGGGCGCGGGCAGGCCTTCGCCGCCCGCTGGGCCGAACTGGTGTTCGTGATCTACCACAACCTGGAAGCCGGCAAGAAGAACTACGCCGCCTTTAAGGCCGCCGTCGCCGCGGAAGGACGCGATCCCGCCAGTGTCCATGTCGCACCCGCGTGCTACGTTTGCGTTGCCGAAACGGAAACCGCTGCCCAGGAAAAGCGCGCAATCATTGAAGCAACAGCGAAGCCGGTGGACGCGCTGGTCCTTATCTCCGAAGTACTGAACTACGATTTCGGCAAGAAGGGCTACGACGAGCCGTTCAGCGACGAAGAACTCGCCGCCTTCAGTTGGCACGGGTTCCGCGAACGCGTCATCGAGTTCTCGGGCAAGAAAAACCCCACGGTGCGCGATTTCGTCGAAGTCTCCGGCCGCGGCACCGTGAAGGAACACAAGATGTTCTGCGGCACCCCGAAATCGGTCGCCGATCAGATGGAGGAATGGTTCACCGCCCCCGCCTGCGACGGGTTCGTGCTCGCCGCGTCCCACATGCCGGGCGCCTACGAGGATGTCGTGCGCCTGCTGGTCCCCGAACTGCAACGCCGCGGCCTGTTCCAGAAGGAATATGCCGGCCCGACCCTGCGGGAGACGTTGGGCCTGCCCATTCCCCGCGCCGTCGATTACCACCGGGCGCGAAAGGCCGCCGAATGAGCGCGCTGCGCAGCCTGCTGTTCGCCCCCGGCAACCATGCCCGCCGGGTGGAAAAGGCGCTGACTTTGCCCGCGGACGGCGTCATCCTGGACCTGGAAGACGCGGTCGCAATCACCGAAAAAGCCGCCACCCGCCCGACCGTGGTGGATGCCTTCACCAAGCCGCGCCACGGCAAGCTCTATGTCCGGGTCAACGGCCTGACCACGGAATGGTGCTATGGCGATCTGGTCGCGGTGGTCCAGGCTGGCCTGGATGGCATCATCCTGCCAAAAGTCGAAGACCCCGATCAGCTTCGTACCGCCGATTGGGTGATCGGCTGCCTGGAACGCGAGCGCGGCCTTCCCCCTGGCGCCATAGACCTTATCCCCATCATCGAAACCGCGCTGGGTATCGCCAACGTCCTGCCGATCGCCCGCTCCGGTACCCGCACGAAGCGCATGGCGTTCGGCGCCGGCGACTTCACGCTCGACATGGGCATGGTCTGGTCGCGTGACGAAGCCGAACTGCTGCCGCATCGGGCCGCCTGCGTTGTCGCCTCCCGCGCCGCCGGCATCGAACCGCCGATGGACACCGTCTGGGCCGATCTGCGCGATGCGGAGGGCTTTCAGAGGTCCGCGAAACACGCCGCCGCCCTGGGGTTCCAGGGCAAGATGTGCATCCACCCGGATCAGATCGAAGTGACCAACGCGGCCTTCACGCCCGACGCGGCCACCCTGGCCCAGGCTCGCCGTGTCGTCGAAGCGTTCGCGGCGGCCGAAGCGCAAGGCCTCGCGTCCATACAGTTGGATGGGCAATTCATCGATTACCCGATCGTGCAACGCGCCCAGCAGATCCTGGCGCGGGAGAAACCATGATGCTCGACGTTCAGGCCCTGCAAGGCTGCCGCGTATTGGATGTGGCGAGCTTCCTCGCCGGCCCGTTCTGCGCCACCCAACTCGGAGAATTCGGCGCCGAGGTCATCAAGGTCGAACTCCCCGGGGTCGGCGACGCCACCAGACGTTTCGGCACCATGACCGATTGCGGCGATACCCTGCCGTGGATGTCGGAATCGCGAAACAAGAAATGCATCACGCTCGACCTGCGCAAGCCTGATGGCGTGGCGCTGATCAAGCGCCTGGTGGAACAATCCGACGTGCTGGTGGAAAATTTCCAGCCCGGCACGATGGAGCGCTGGGGCCTGGGCTGGGACGTTCTGTCCGCCGTCAATCCGCGCCTGATCATGGTGCGCATCTCCGGCTACGGCCAGACCGGCCCCTATAAGGATCGACCCGGTTTCGGGCGGATCGGCAACGCGTTCGGCGGGTTGTCGTTTCTGGCGGGCTACCCGGATCGCGCGCCGGTCACCCCCGGTTCCGCCACCATTCCCGACTACATGGCCGGCCTCTACGGGGCGCTCGGCACGCTTCTGGCCATGCAGGCGCGGGAGAAGACCGGGCGCGGCCAGGTCGTCGATATCGGGTTGTACGAGCCGATCTTCCGGATTCTGGACGAACTCGCCCCCGCCTTCCAGCACAAGGGCTTTGTCCGCCAGCGCATGGGGCCCGGCACCGTCAATGTCGTGCCGCACAGCCATTACCCCACGAAAGACAACCGCTGGATCGCCATTGCCTGCACCAACGACAAGATTTTTGCCCGACTGGCCGAAGTCATGCAGCGTCCCGATCTTGCCGACGCGTCAAGCTGGGGCACGCTCGCGGCGCGGGAGCGCGATCGGGCGGTGGTCGATGAGACCGTCGCCGCCTGGACGGCGCAATACGATCGGGCCGACCTGCTTACCATGTGCGAGTCCTCCCAGGTGCCCTGCGGCCCCGTCTATGCGATCGACGAGATCTTCGAAGACCCGCACTACGCCGCCCGAGGCAACATTCTCCGCATGCAGGACCCGCGCCTGGGCGAACTGGCGGTCCCCAACCTCGTCCCCCGTCTCAGCGACACCCCCGGTCACGTAAACTGGCTCGGCCCCGCCCTGGGCGCCCACAACGAGGAAATCTATCGCGATATGCTGGGTCTGGACGCGGCGGAGATGGAGCGCTTGCGTCAGGCCGCGGTCATCTGACGGACGTCGTCTGATACCAACCGTCGCAACGAAGGAGAACCCGCATGAGCGAGCCCATCCTGCTCTCCGAAACCCGTGGCCTGATCCGTGTCCTGACCATCAACCGTCCGGACCGGATGAACGCCATCTCCCCGGAACTGTCGGATGCATTGATCGAGGCCTTTGTCGACGCTGCCTCCGAACCCGATATCCGCGCCATCGTGCTGACCGCGGTGGGCGAGCGGGCGTTTTGCGCCGGCGCCGATCTGAAAGCCCGGGCCGAGGCCGACAAGGCGGGCAAACCCTATCAGCCGTTGCTGTCCCGGGTCGAACGCTATCTGTTCGAAGTCGTCTACGAGACCACGAAACCCACGATCGCCGCGCTGAACGGGCCCGCCGTCGCGGGCGGTTGCGAACTGGCGCTGGCCTGCGACATCCGGGTCGCCGCGGAGCATGTCCAGATGGGTCTGCCGGAGGCCAAACGCGGCAAGGGCGCGCATTTCGCGAATGTTCTCCTGCCGCGCCTGGTGCCGTCCGGCATTGCCTATGAGATGCTCTATCTCGGCGAATACATCGACATGGCGACGGCCAAGCATTGGGGCCTGGTCAATCGCGTCGTGCCGAAAGGCGAGGCCCTGAACGAAGCCATGCGCATGGCCGAGGCGATCGCCGAAAACGCCCCTGTCACCATCCGCCGCATGAAGGAAACCGCCGTCCGCGCCAACGGGTTGCCGATGCCGGTCGCGTTGCGCCTGAACGAGGGTATCAGCCCATACACCAGCGAGGACCGTGTGGAAGGCGTCCGCGCCTACGTCGAAAAGCGCAAGCCGGTCTGGAAGGGACGGTAGCTGTCCAGCGAGTCGCCGGCAGCGGCGCGGTCGTAACAGCCGGCAGCGGCGCGGTCGTAACAGCCGGCAGCGGCGCGGTCGGTTCATGGCTGGGAGAGCCTGTACGATATCTAATCGTAACGAACAACCCGGGCAACCGACCCCGTCGCTGCGGACCGCAGCGCGGCCTCGAACACTTCGACACCATGCAGGATGTCCGACAGCGGGGTCGGGAAGGGCGTCCCGGCGGTGATCGAGGCGGCAAATGCTTCCAGCTCCGCGGTCAGCATGTTGAACCCCGGGGTCTCGGTGACTTCGGGTGGCGCCGTCATCCGGTGCTCGCCGGCGATCGCGGGGATCAGGCGGAAGGTTGCCATCGGGTGGCCCAGGATCTCGGCAAAGCCGCCGGTGCCGTAGACCGCCATCCGATAATGCGGCGTGGCGGCAACCGAACAGAAAATGTGCCCGCTGGCGCCGTTCTCGAACCCCAGCAGAATGTCGGTGGTATCGTCGGCATAGGTCGCGGCCCGCCGGCCGACGCGGCAGAACACGTCGCGGACAGGACCCAGCAGGTCGATCATCCCATCCACCAGATGCACGCCGATCGCCGTCATGGCGCCACCGGGAGATTCGTCCGGCTGCGCGCGCCAGGCGTCTTCGGTCAGAGCCAGGCCATGCAGCGCGGTCTGTTCCGCGCTGATCGTCACGATCGTACCCAGGCGCTGGTCGCGTACCGCGCTGCGCAGCAGGCCCATCGACGGATGAAAGCGCCGGTTGAACCCGACTCCCAGCACGATCCCGGCTTTGGCCGCCGCCTCCAGCGCGGAAGTGGCGTCCGCGACGCTCAGCGCGAAGGGCTTCTCCACGAACACGTGCTTGCCGGCGGCGGCGGCACGGGCGATCTGTGCCACATGTGCACGATGCGGCGTGGCCAGCACGACGGCATCGATTTCCGGATCGTCCAGGATGGTTGTGAAATCGGCGACCCAGCGCAGGCCCCGCTGCTGGCAGAAGGCCGCGGCCGGCTCCCGATGCCTTGTATGGGCGGCGGTAAAGCGCAATTTCTGACCTGTCTGGACGCTGTTGACGAGGTTCTGGCCCCACCAGCCCAGACCGAGGATCGCGGCGCGGATCATAGGTTCATCATCCCCTGCTTGTCGGTATCACGATGCCTCAACCGGCGGGACGTGCAAAGCGCGCGTGAAAATCGCACGTCAGCCCTTGATACTGTCCCCGATGCACCATAATTCCCCCGTCTACGATCCGGGCCCCTCTGGCGGGTCGCTGGCGGTAACGCCGGCGCTCATCGCGATGTCGGATCACCGCGCTTAGGCAGCGGCGATCAGGGACCGGTCGAACTGTGTCCCCTCGCCGAACATGAGCAATAACAACCGTGCGTCGTCGCACCTGGGGGAGCCGTCTGTTGCCAGTTTGTATTCGATCCCATGATCGCCCGTCGGACAGTGTTCCGGTCGCGATCCGCCGTCCCGTGCCGCTCCGCTCCGATGTTCGGGTGACCTGACGCATGGCCGAAATCGCTGTTTTGCTGCAGGACCCGCAAGCCTGGGCCTCGCTGCTGACCCTGACCGTGATGGAGATTGTTCTCGGGATCGACAATCTGGTGTTCATCGCCATCCTCGCCGGCAGATTGCCGGAGCACCAGCGTGCCACGGCCCGTCGAATTGGCCTGAGCCTGGCGCTGATCATGCGTCTGGGACTGCTGGCCGCGATCGCTTGGATCATGGCGCTGGTCCATCCGGTGTTCTCGGCCTTCGGGCAGGAGTTCTCCTGGCGCGACCTGATCCTGATCGCAGGCGGGCTGTTCCTGGTCTATAAGGGGACGGTCGAAATCCACAATCGTGAGGAAGAAGACCACGGCGACAAGCCGCATTTGGCCAGACATCCGGCATTCGCGGCGACCATCGCGCAAATCATCATGATCGATATCGTGTTTTCGCTCGACAGCGTGATCACGGCGGTCGGCATGGCGCAGCATTTGCCGGTGATGATGGCGGCTGTGATCATCTCGGTGATCGTGATGCTGGTCGCCGCCGGTCCGCTGTCGGACTTCATCGGGCGCCATCCGACGGTCAAGATGCTGGCGCTGGCGTTCCTGCTGCTCATCGGCATGGCGCTGATCGCCGATGGGTTCGGTGCTCATATTCCGAAGGGCTACATCTACGCTGCGATGGCATTCTCCGGCGCGGTGGAGGCCCTGAACCTGTTGACCGGGAAGCGGAAAAAGACATAGCGGCGCGGGTCGCCGCTATTCCCGGCGGTCCGAGGCCACCTGGCCTCGGACTTGCGCCGGCCGACCTACCGAAACTGGCGGCTCCAGTTGAGACATTTGATGGCGGTGGGCGGTTTCCGCCAGCTTGGAGACCCAATCCACCGGCGGTTCGGCCGCCACCGCGCGTCGTCATGTTAACGCCGAATGACATGGCGCCGCACCGTCAATCCGCTGTGGCGAGGCACCCCTCGGTCGTGCGAAGAGAGGGCCATGCCCCAATCCGGAGCGGACAAGGACTCGGCGACTGTCGCCGCGGAACTGATCGCGGTCATCGTCGCGGTGACCGATGGACAGCCGCGCGTGCTGACGATCGATCGCGGCCAGGCGTTGCCATCGGGGCCGTTCGTGTCCGGCCACCGGTCCTTGCAGGCCGGCGTGCGGTCCTGGGTGGAACAGCAGACGCATCACCCGCTGGGCTATGTGGAGCAATTATACACGTTTGCCGATCGGGATCGGACCGGCGGTGAATCGCAGCGCACGGTGTCGATCAGTTATCTGGGCCTGACCCGGGAAGCGCTGGTGTCGGGTGAACCGGGTGTCGGCTGGCAAAGCTGGTACCGCTATTTTCCGTGGGAAGACCGGCGCCGGACGGGCGTGGCCCTGGGCGATGAGGCGCTGATGCAACCGCTGCTGGCCTGGGCCGACGGCACCGACAACGCGCCACTGCGGCGCGACCGGCACCGTCGCACCGCGATCAACTTCGGCCTGGACGGAGAGCGCTGGAACGAGGAGTTGATCCTGCAACGATATGAGCTGTTGTGGGAAGCCGGTCTGGTTCCCGAAGCGGGGCGGAACGACGTTGCGCCGGGGGAGTCCCCCGGGGAGGCCATGCTGCACGACCATCGCCGCATTCTGGCCACGGGAATCGCTCGGTTGCGGGCCAAGATCAAGTATCGGCCCGTGGTGTTCGAACTGATGCCGCCCGGATTCACGCTGTTGCAGTTGCAACGCGCGGTCGAGGCCCTGGCCGGGCGGCTGTTGCATAAGCAGAATTTCCGGCGATTGATCGACCAGCAGGATCTGGTTGAGGAAACCGGCGATGTCGCCACCGAAACCGGCGGCCGTCCGGCCAAGCTGTTCCGTTTCCGCGGCGAGGTGCTGGCGGAACGCGCGGTGGTCGGCACCAAATTGCCGCTGGTCCGGGCGGTTTAATACCAACTGGCGGAAAGATTGACCGTCTGACCGGCGCCTCCGCGTCATGCCGGTGCAGGCCGGCATCCACGACTTTCCTGGGCTGCAACAACGAAAATCGTGGATGGCGGTCCGGAGCCTGCCCTCGGGCTTGACCCGTGGGGCCGCCATGACGGGGTTGCACCGCCAGTGGGTCGTTGTTTCCGCCGGTTGGTATCAGACGAACCGACCGAGCCAGTGACCCTGGCGACAACGGCCACTGTCATTGCGAGCGGAGCGAAGCAATCCAGGGCGACCAACCGGATCGATCGCGCCAGGCCCCTGGATCGCTTCGCCGTGCTCGCCATGACAGCGCCCGCCCTGGATCAGTGATGCGGATGTTTTCCGCGCGCAATCATCAGGTGATGCGCCTGATGATGCATCCCGCGGCTCATCACGCCGATGAACCCCAACCCCTTCAGCTTCGCCACATCTCCGCTGGGTACCCGCACCATCATGGTCGCGCCGGCTTCCGTCGTCGCCGCAACGAATGCCCAACCGCCAACGCCGTTCATCGTCGCCGCATGCGCCATGATCATGCGTCGGATCGAATCCCTGATACGACCGCTGCCGGATACGATGAAGACCACACCGCCCTCCGCGCTCTCCTGGCGCAGGTCCGCGTGCAAGGTCACGTTGTCCATGTCGATCAGGTGCTGACGCAGCGCTTCGACGTCGACCTTGGTCCAATCCGTCGTAGTGTCCGCCTCCAGGATCGCGACAATCTCCTGGATCGCGGCAAAGCCTGCCTGTCCCGTCTGTATCGGCGATACCGCTTGGTCGGCGGCAGCGGGCTTGGCGTGGTGGTGGCCGACCATGGGCTGGGCGGATGCGAGGATTGGAAAGAGCAGGACGAGAAGAAGAATGGCGCGCGACATGGTGGCCTCCATTGGCTGTGTCGCTCTTGCCATCGAACGGTATTCCGTGAACATGATATCGATCATGTTCACGGTCATCGAAACCCATTTGCGCGACATCCGATCTCGTGTCGTGACGCTGGCGGCGGGGCAATATCTGTTCCATGCCGGCGATCCAGTGCGCGATCTGTTTGTGACCCGGCGTGGCGGTGTCCACCTGGTCCGCCACCAGCCGGACGGGTCCGTGTTGGTGTTGCAGAGGGGCGGGCCCGGGTCGATCGTGGCGGAAGCGTCGGTGTATTCGGATTCGTATCATTGCGATGGCGTGGCATGGAATCAACGCGATGCGGCCAGGGCGGGAGACACCCAGGTCGTTGCATTCGCAAGGACCGAGATTGTTCGCCATCTGCGGGAGAACGCGGATTTCGCCGACGCCTGGGCCCGCCACCTCGCGCATGAACTGCAACGGGTTCGCATGTTGGCCGAAATACTCTCGATCCGGACCGTCGCGAAGCGGCTGGACGCCTGGATGGCGTGGCGAAACGGCGAATGCCCCCGTCGGGGAGATTGGCATGCGGTTGCGAACGAAATCGGTGTCAGCCCCGAGGCGCTGTATCGCGAACTGGCTCGCCGGCGTCACGCATGATGACGATGGCGGTGGGACCGAGCGCAAGGAATGCTTCCGGGTGGATGCCCCGCACCCCCAACCTTCCCCCTTGGGGGGCAAACCGCTAAACAATCCCTTCGACCACGCGGCCAAACACCGCCAACCGACCGGGAGAACGCCCATGTCCGACGCCTATATCTGCGACTTTGCCCGCACGCCGATCGGCCGCTATGCCGGCGCCTTGCGCGATGTGCGCACCGACGACCTCGCCGCGCATCCGATCAAGGCGCTGATGGCGCGCAACGGCTCCATCGACTGGGACGCGCTGGATGACTGCATCATGGGCTGCGCCAACCAGGCGGGTGAAGACAACCGCAACGTCGCCCGCATGGCCGTGCTGCTCGCCGGACTGCCCACCACCGTGCCCGGCGGCACCGTGAACCGCCTGTGCGGCTCGGGCCTGGACGCGGTCGGCACCGCCGCGCGCGCCATCAAGACTGGCGAGGCCGACCTGATGCTGGCCGGCGGCGTCGAAAGCATGACCCGCGCGCCGTTCGTGATGGGCAAGGCGACCGAGGCCTTCGGCCGCTCCGCCGAGATCTACGACACCACGATCGGCTGGCGCTTCGTCAACGCGCAGATGAAGAAGGTCTACGGCACCGACGCGATGCCGGAAACCGGGGAGAACGTGGCCGAGGAGTTCCAGATTTCCCGCGCCGATCAGGATGCCTTTGCCTATCGCAGCCAGATGCGCGCCAAGAAGGCGCAGGACAGCGGTTTCTTCGCCAGGGAGATTTCCCCGGTCACCATCAAGGGCCGCAAGGGCGATACGGTTGTCGATACGGATGAGCATCCGCGCGGCGATACCACGCTGGAAATGCTGGCCAAGCTGCGGACGCCGTTCCGCGATCCCGGCACCGTCACCGCGGGCAATGCCTCGGGCGTGAACGACGGCGCCGCGGCGCTGATCCTGGCGTCGGAGGATGGTGCCCGTCGGCACGGGCTGACCCCGCGCGCGCGGGTGGTGGCGATGGCGACGGCCGGCGTGCCGCCACGGATCATGGGCATCGGCCCGGCACCGGCGGTGCAGAAGCTGCTGGCCAAGACCGGCCTGTCCATCGGCGACATCGACATTATCGAACTGAACGAGGCGTTTGCCAGCCAGGGCATCGCGGTGCTGCGCCAGTTGGGCCTCGCCGACGATTCCCAGCATGTGAACCCGCATGGCGGCGCGATCGCGCTGGGCCATCCGCTGGGCATGTCCGGCGCGCGCCTGGCGCTGACGGCGGTGAATGCGATGGAGACGCTGGGCACGAAGCGGGCGATCGCCACGATGTGCATCGGCGTGGGGCAGGGGATCGCGATGCTCATTGAGCGGGTCTGATACCACGGCCCCCAGGTAGCGAAACCAACGGCGGCCCCCAAGGCCGCCGTTGGTCGTTTGGGCCTGGAGTCTGATCATGCCGAGCAAAGTAGGGGTGAAGTATCTGCTCCGACAGGATGCGCGCGCTGACCGTTACGGCCAGCGCGCCATGGATCAGCGTGCTTCGGTCCAGCTTTCGGCGAAGGCCAGGGCGCTGGTGCTGAACGGACGGGCTTCGCGCACGCGCGGCCAGGACTTGCCCTTCGCCTGCACGCCGTTGCGCACCAGCCGCGTGCCAAGCGCCGGGATCAGCACCGTGCACAGGCCGTATTTGCGCGGGTTCGGTTCCGCGTTCGGATAGGTGTGGATCAGCAGCGGATCGCCGATATCGTGCCAGGTCAGCGCGATTTCCTCGTCCCGCGCGTCGACATGCTCGGTCCAATAGTAGTTCGCATCGCCGGACTTCCAGAATTCCGCATCCGTCACGGGGATGGACGTGTCGGCGAGGTCGGCGTTCAGCATGCCCTGCACGGTGGATTGCAGCCAGCGCGTCATGGCGATGTTGTCGGAGTAGATGCGCCAGTTATTCTCCGTCAGTTCGCTTCTCAGGAACAGCACATGGCCCGGGCCGGCGCCGGACATGAGGATGCGCCAGTAGCTGGCATTGGTGGTCACCGGACCATCATCGGTCTCGCTGTGGCGGATGAACGGGTTTTCGCCCGTTACGATCACGCGGTTCGGGTCTGCGACGCTCATGGCTCTCTCCTCCTTGTCACCGGACGGTGCGATGTGGAGGTATCACGGAACGCCGGCCACGGTCAGCCCCGACGGGGCTGATGTGGGTTTCAGGCGCGTGAATTACGCCCGGTGCAGGGTTCGGAACAAAGCATTCAACTCCCGGAACGGCACCGCCGCGGCGACCTGGTTGAACGTGCCGGTCTCCTTGATCTCCCGCGCCGCGGTCAGAAATCCGGTCAGGGCGGCGCGGGCGAGCCCACTGCCGACGCTTACCCGCTTCACGCCGATGTCGGTCAGGGCGGCGAGGTCGGGCTGCCAGTCCGACAGGCCCACGAACACCGCGACCGGGCGGTCCACCGCGCGCACCAGCGTTTCCAGATCCGTTCGGCTGGGCAGCCCGGGGGCGGCGAGCACATCCGCGCCGGCCTCCTGATAGGCTTGCAGGCGGCGGATCACGTCGGCCAGATCGCCGCGGCCATGCATATAGGCATCGCAGCGTGCGGTCAGCACGAAGCGCCCATCCGCCGCTGCCGCCGCGGCCCGGATGCGGTCGGCCGCCAGGTCGATGTCGTAGGTGGGGCTGTCAGGCCGCCCGGTCGCGTCCTCGATGGACCCGCCGGCCAGACCAAACGCCATGCCGAGGGCAATGGTTTCGGCCACCGTCTCGGGCGCATCGCCAAAGCCGTTCTCCAGATCGGCGGTGACCGGAACGGCGACGGCGGCGGCGATGCGGCCGAGGCTTTCCAGCATTTCCGTGCGGGTGATCAGGCCTTCCGCGTCCGGCCGGCCGGTGGCGAAGGCCAGCCCCGCGGAGGAGGTCTCGATCGCCGGAAATCCCATATGCGCGACCAGGCGCGCGGTGCCGACATCCCAGGCATTGCCGCAGAGCAGGACACCGGGGTTGCGGTGCAGTTCATGCAGGGTCGCGGCCTTGGTCATGGTGACTCTCTCCTGTCAGGCAGCCCGGGTGGCGAACCGGCGGGTCCGCCACCCGGTTGCGGGTTTTCAACGGGTCTTCGGAATTTCAAACCCGGCGTCACGTTCCACATGGCGCACGATGGAGGTCAGATCGTCCTTGCCCGCCCCCTTCTGCATGGCGTGCTTGAAGACAAGGCGCGCGGCCTGGCAGACCCACATCGGGACGCCGAGTTCCTCGCCCTGGGCGATGGCGAGGTCGATGTCCTTCATCAGGATGTGCATCTCGGCGCCGAAATCGAAGCTCCGGGTCAGCACGGCGATCGGAAATTTCGATTCCGTGGCGCTGTTCCGCCCGCTGCCGGCGTTGATCGCGGACAGCATCACCTCCGGGTCGAGCCCACCCTTGGCGCCCATCACGAGCGCTTCCGACGTGGCCGCCAGGGCGACCGCGGACAGGATGTTGTTGGTCAGTTTCAGCACCTGCGCGGCCCCCGGCTTGTCCCCGGCCACGGTCAGCGTCTTGCCCCATAGCGAGATCATCGGCCACACACGTTCCACCGCGGCGGGATCGCCCGACACCATCACCGACAGGGTGCCGGCCCTTGCGCCAGGGGGACCGCCGGAGATCGGGCAATCCACCACGGTGACGCCCTGGGCGGCCATGGTCTGCTCGATCTCCTTCACGAAGGGCACGCCGATGGTGCAGGTGTTCACCAGCAGTTTCATCGCCTTGCCCTGGGTCAGCCCGTCCGGTCCGAATGCCACCGCGCGGAAGGCGGCCAGGGTTGGCAGGGAGACGAACACGATCTCGCACTGATCGGCCAGGTCCTTCGGTGACGTGGCGCGTCTGGCCTGGCGTTGCAGCAACGGCTCCATGGCGGCTTCGTTGATGTCGTAGACGGTCAGGCCGTGGCCACCGTCCAGAAGTCGGCCGGCCATGGGCAGTCCCATGTTGCCGACGCCCAGATATCCCGCTTCCATGGATCGTTCTCCTTGCCGCTTGTTCGGATGCGCAAGCCTATATCGCCGCTCCCCGATCGCGCCATAGAGGCCGTTCGGGCCTGGCTGATCGGGGGTAGGGGAGAAAGTCTCAGGGCTCCGCCCCGGACCCCGCGAGGGGCTTTGCCCCCTCGACCCCCACCAAGGCTGGGCCTTGGATGCCATTTATTGGGTTCGGGAGGAAAGGGGGCCAACCGTGTCGTTGCAACGTCCGTGTTGGCCCCCTTTCCTCCCGAACCCAACTGATCGCGGTCCAGGGGCCGTGCCCCTGGTGGGTTCGAAGGGCAAAGCCCTCGCGGGGTCCGGGGCGGAGCCCCGAGACTTTCTCTCCTCCCCCGATTGCCAAGCCCGAACGGCCTCTATGGCGCGACCGGGGCACCTCGATATAGGCTGGCGCATCCACAGCCACGCCGTCCGCGGGACGGACAACGGAGGAAACATCGTATGGGACCGAATCTGGTCGACTACCTGCTCTACGAGAAAGAAGACAACGGG